>CAYJPU010000380.1:0-1503 GCA_964372105.1 uncultured Undibacter sp. | reverse complement strand
TCCCAGCGCCGATCGAGAAGACCCGCCCGGAGCGCCCCGCCCGGGCGGGTCGCTTCATTTTGCTCGTCGTTTTGCTTGATTGATTTTAATAATTCTAACCCGCATAAATGGCCACCGGGCCCCAACGGCCCACGCCATAGAACAGCGATCAACCCAAACTCGCCGCGTCCCCGGACCAATGTCTCACGTCTCCTGTTCGTTCGCCCTCCCCGCCTTGCTGTTCCTGACAGTCGCGCTTGTGCCGGAAGCGGCGCGCGCCGCCGGCGGCGCCTTTGTGGTGGACGATAGCGAGATCGGAAAGCCGGGCGACTGCAAGGTCGAATCCTGGGTTTCCGCAGCTACCAATCACGATTTCCTCGCCGTGACCTCGCCAGCCTGCGTCGTCAATCTTGGCATCCCGGTCGAAGTCGGCGCCTACATCGAGCGCTCACGCAGCGACGGCGAATGGGCGAGCGGCGCTGGGCCCAAAGCCAAGATCAATCTCATTCCGGCGGAAACCGGCAAGATCGGCGTCGGTCTCGCCGCGGCCGCGACATGGGATCTCGGCAACGGCGCCCACACCGGCAACGTCATCTATATGCCGGTGACATTCCAGCCGATCGACACGTTCCGCATCAATGTGAACGGCGGCTGGGAATATGACGCCACCGCGCGACTGAGCTACGCCTATTGGGGCGCGGGCTTCGAATGGAATTTCGTCAAGCCGCTTACCCTGATCGGCGAAATATACGGGCTGTACGGCGACCTGCCGGCGGTCGAAGAAGACGAGGCGCCGGCGCCGCGCTCCATTCGCGAGCCGAGGACCCACATCGGGTTGCGCATCACGCCGCAGGACAATGTCGATATCGACCTGATCTATGGCCACAATACCGGCGGCTCGAACGCCCACCGGTTGACGCTCGGGCTGAACCTGAGGTTTTAGGTCTGCCGCACCGAGAGCCAATCCCGTTTGCGCTGGCCTGTCCTCCGCTCATTCCCGCGCAAGCGGGAATCCAGGGCAACAAGCAAAGAACTGGGTCCCCGCTTCCGCGGGGACGAGCGGAGAATGTTACGTCGTTCCGCCCGCTTCCACGCTCATCGCCAGCACGCGCGCGACGTGCAGCGCGTCGCGCGCGGCGCCGTCGTGGATCTGATGGCGGCACGACGTGCCGTCGGCGACGATCAGCGTCTCGGCGTCGGCTTTGCGCACCACCGGCAGCAGCGACAGTTCGCCCATCTTGAGCGAGACGTCGATGGTGGCGGCGCCATAGCCGAAGCTGCCCGCCATGCCGCAGCAGCTCGATTCCACCGTCTCGACCGACAGTTCCGGTACCAGCCGCAGCGCGCTTTCGACCGCGCCCATGGCGGCGAAGGATTTCTGGTGGCAGTGGCCGTGCAGCAGCGCCTTCTTGCGGACCGGCCCAAGCGGCAGGTCGAGCGTGCCCGCCTTCTGCTCACGCGCCAGGAACTCCTCCAGCAGCAGCGTGTTCGCCGCCAAGGCGTCGACCGCCTCGCCCTTCAGCA
>CAYJPU010000379.1:0-1511 GCA_964372105.1 uncultured Undibacter sp. | reverse complement strand
AAAAACCACCCCCCCCCGCCGCCCGCGGCGGCGACCCTCCCCCTCCAGGGGAGGGTAAAGTTAACCCACCGTGATGTGCAGGATTTCCGGCGGTACGCCGAGCCGCAGCGGCACCTGGCTGCAGCCGAGGCCGCCGGAGACGATCATGTGGCGATTGTGCTCGACGATGTGGCCGTAGGCGAAGCGCGCGCCATAGGCCGAGGGCGCCCACAGCGGCGGCACGAACGGCAGACGGATCTGGCCGCCATGGGTGTGGCCGGCGATGGTGAGCGCGACCCGGTCCGGCACCTTCACGAAGATGTCGGGCTCGTGCACCAGCAGGATGACCGGATCGTCGGTGGTGACTTGGCTGAGCGTGCCCGGCAGGTCGTCGACGCCCTTGAAGCGGCTGGGGCCGAGCCAATAGGCGATCTGGTCGCCCAGCCCCGCAAGCCAGAACCGGCGGCCGGGCTCACCGATGAGCACCGCGTCGTTCTCCATCAGCGGCAGGTGCACGCGGTTGAGCGCCTTGCGGACGCCGTCGATGCCGTACCACCAGTCGTGATTGCCGAGGATCGAATAGACGCCGAGCGGCGCGCGCAGGCGGCCGAGCTCGTCGGCCCAGGCCTCGTTCGGCACGTGCTCGGTGACGAATTTATGGGTGGCGAAATAGTCGCCGAGGATCACCACCAGGTCGCTGCCGAGCGCATTGCCGGCATCGACCACCTGGCGCACGCGCGCCAGCCCCATGTTGGGGCCGCCGGCGTGCAGGTCGGCAATCGCGGTGATGGTCAGGCGGCGGCCCGCCGGCCAGCCGGGCGGGCTGACCCGGTAACCGGTGATGACCAGATTGTTGGCGGCCTCCATGGCGGCATAGGCGCCGGTGCCGGAGCCGATCAGGCCGGCGACGCCGGTCAGGCCGATGCCGGCCTTGAGCAGGCCGCGGCGCGTCAGGGTGGCCGCGGGCGGCCCGGGCGGCAGCAGGACGGAGCGGTCGGCCTGGGTCATGGGCTCTGTGCTAGCCGGGAACTGTGAAAAGACCGTGGACGGCTAGTGGAGCGGATTTGACGTTCGCTACCCGCTAGCCGCGAATATCCTAAGCGAACGTCAAATCCAAAGCTCCACTAGCAACAATAACTTGCTAGTGGTCCTTTGATTCTAACATTCGCAAAAGTGCCTCCCAGACGGGATGCGAAT
The DNA here is from genome assembly GCA_964372105.1 of uncultured Undibacter sp. Taxonomy (GTDB): domain Bacteria; phylum Pseudomonadota; class Alphaproteobacteria; order Rhizobiales; family Xanthobacteraceae; genus Pseudolabrys. The sequence goes on along the minus strand of CAYJPU010000379.1, from coordinate 335 downwards.
GTTAGAATCGGACCACTAGAGCCGGCGCTGGAGGCGGCGCGTCTGCTCGAGATTGGCCGGCCGCGGGCGCGGCAGCGGCACCGGCCCGGCAATCGGCGCGGCGGCGGGCAGCGCCTCCTCGACCTCCTCCTGCTCGGGCTCCAGCGCGACCTGCTCGCCCTCCTTCGGTTCCGGCTTCGGCTCGGGCTTTGGCGGTGGCGGCTCGCGCACCTCCCATTGGCAGATGCGGAAGCCGTTGCGCCGCTCGGCCTGGTCGAGATGGATGTGCTCCTCGTGATAACCGTCCGAGCCGGGGCCGAGCACGGTCGAGAAACGCGCGCAGATGCCTTCGCGGA
>CAYJPU010000378.1:0-1542 GCA_964372105.1 uncultured Undibacter sp. | reverse complement strand
CGCAGGGCGAGGACGTGGTCGCCGGCATCCGCACGCCGCAGGAGATCAGCGAAGAGGCGCGCATCGAGGCCGGCTCCGACAAGCCGTCGATGGAAGGCACGATGCCCGCAGCCTATGCCGAGCTGACGCGCATCTACAACAAGCTCGAGCGTCACTACCGCGACATGCAGGACCTCGAGTTCACGGTCGAGCAGGGCAAGCTGTGGATGCTGCAGACCCGCTCCGGCAAGCGCACGGCGAAGGCCGCGCTGCGTATCGCGGTCGAGCTCGCCAACGAAGGCCTGATCAGCAAGAACGAAGCGGTGCTGCGCGTCGAGCCGTTGGCGCTCGACCAGTTGCTGCATCCGACCATCGATCCGAAGGCGCACCGCCACGTGCTCGCGACCGGCCTGCCGGCTTCGCCTGGCGCGGCCTCGGGCGAGATCATCTTCTCGTCCGACGAAGCGGCCCAGCTCAAGGACGGCGGCCGGAAGGTCGTACTGGTGCGCGTCGAGACCTCGCCGGAGGACATCCACGGCATGCACGCGGCCGAAGGCATCCTGACGACGCGCGGCGGCATGACCTCGCACGCCGCCGTGGTGGCGCGCGGCATGGGCAAGCCCTGCGTCTCGGGCGCCGGCTCGATCCGCGTCGACTACACCGCCGGCACGATGACAGCCGGCGGCCAGACCTTCAGGAAAGGCGACTACATCACCGTCGACGGCTCCACCGGCCAGGTGCTGGCCGGCAAGGTCGACATGATCGAGCCGCAGCTGTCCGGCGAGTTCGCCACGTTGATCGGCTGGGCCGACAAGGTGCGCAAGTTAGGCGTCCGCGCCAACGCCGACACGCCGAACGACGCGCGCGCCGCCGTGCGCTTCGGCGCCGAAGGCATCGGTCTGTGCCGCACTGAGCACATGTTCTTCGAGGAAGACCGCATCCAGGCGGTGCGCGAGATGATCCTCGCCGGCGACGAGGCGTCGCGCCGCGCGGCGATCGACAAACTGTTGCCGATGCAGCGCAACGACTTCCTCCAGCTGTTCGAGATCATGGCCGGCCGGCCGGTCACCATCCGTCTGCTCGATCCGCCGCTGCACGAGTTCCTGCCGCACGGCGAAGAGGAGATCGCGGAAGTCGCCGCCGCCATGGGCGCCGACCCGCAGAAGCTCTCGAACCGCGCGCGCGAGCTGCACGAGTTCAATCCGATGCTCGGCTTCCGTGGCTGCCGCATCGCGATTGCCTACCCGGAAATAGCCGAGATGCAGGCGCGCGCCATCTTCGAGGCGGCGGTCGAGGCCGCCAAACGCACCGGTAAGCAGGTCAAGCCGGAGGTGATGGTGCCGCTGATCGCGACCAAGGCCGAGCTCGATCTGGTCAAGGCGCGCATCGACGCCATGGCGGACGCCGTGCGCAAGGAGACCGGCGCCAAGATCAGCTACGACGTCGGCACCATGATCGAGCTGCCGCGCGCCGCGCTGATGGCCGGCGAGATCGCCGAAAGCGCCGAGTTCTTCTCGTTCGGCACCAACGACCTGACGCAGACCACCTTCGGCATCTCGCGCG
>CAYJPU010000377.1:0-1564 GCA_964372105.1 uncultured Undibacter sp. | reverse complement strand
AAAAAGGGCGGCCGCGACGACCTGGTGCAGCAGGAGCAGGAGGAGATCGCCATCATCTCCGGCTATCTGCCGAAGCAAATGTCGGACGACGAGATGAAGGCCGCGATCGACTCCGCCGTCGCCGAGACCGGCGCCGCCGGTATGAAGGACATGGGCAAGGTCATCGCCGTGTTGCGCGGCAAATATGCCGGCCAGATGGATTTCGGCAAGGCGAGCGGCCTGGTGAAGGCGCGCCTGTCGAGCTGACCCACGTTCTCAACGGTTCGTTTTAGCTGGCGATGGCGCTGCTGGTTGCCGGCTATCTCACGGCCGCCGAGCTTGTGAAGCGCACGGCCGCGGCGTACCGGCCGCGGCGGCACGGCCTGCCGCGCCACCCGGCATCGCCGCCATCCGCGCTGACGCCCCGCTTGTCGGAGCCTGCCTGCAATGGTCAACTGCGGGCAACGCGACAAAAAATATAACGGCAGGTTCTTGGGGAGGACTTTTCGATGCGACGCTTGGCGACGGTTTTCTGTTTGGTGACGGCTTTGATGGCGTCTGCTGGCGCAGTGCGGGCGCAAGACTATCCGAGCCGGCCGATCCACGTGCTGACGACGTCGAGCGCGGGCGGCCTGAGCGACATCTTCATGCGTGCGCTCGGCGAGGAACTGCACAAGAGCATCGGCCAGCCGCTGATCATCGAGAACCGGCCCGGCGGGGCCGGCAATATTGGCGCCCGCGCCTGCGCCGAGGCACAGCCCGACGGCTACACCATCTGCATCATCAACGCCGACAACGCCGCCTATAACCAATATCTCTACAAGAACCTGCCGTACGATCCCGAAAAGCTCGTGCCGATCGTCAACCTGTTTCACCTGATCCAGGTGCTGGTGGTGAATGCCGATCTCGGCGTCAACAACGTCGACGAGCTGGTGGCGATGTCGAAGCAGAAAGCCGGCACGTTCAATTATCTCACCGCCTCGCTGCCGCTGGTCGTCTACATGGAGAGCCTCAAGCGCGACAAAGGCGCCGACTGGGTGCGCGTGCCGTTCAAGGGCGGCGGTGAATCGGTCAACGCCATTCTGAGCGGCACCACGCCGATCGGCCTCATCGGCCTCGGCAACGTGATCTCGCAGATCAAGGCCGGCAAGATGAAGGCGCTGGTGCTGACCAACAACATCCGCACGCCGCAACTGCCGGACGTGCCGACCTTCGACGACATCGGCTACAAGGGCGCGCCGTCGGAAACTTGGTACGGCCTGTTCGCGCCTCCCGGTACGCCCAAGGCGATCATCGACAAGCTGAACAAAGAGATCGCGCGGGTGGTGAGCCAGCCCGGCTTCCGCGACAAGCACATCACCGCGCGCAGCCTGGTGCCGGCGATCGGCACGACGGAAGCGTTCGCGGCCGAGATCAAGGCCGTGCGCGCGGTCGCCGGCGGCGTGGTCAAGGCCAGCGGCATGCAGCCGCAGTGACTGTCATGGCCGGGCTTGTCCCGGCCGTCTCGCTTAGGAAGGCGCGGCCTCCACTGTCATTCCGGGGCGTCCGCCGAAGCCCGAAGGGCGAAGGCGGGCGAACCCGGAAT
>CAYJPU010000376.1:0-1595 GCA_964372105.1 uncultured Undibacter sp. | reverse complement strand
GGTGCCACATGCCGACGTCGAACGCTGGCTGCGCACCTGGGGAACCCCCGAATTCAGCATCTCTCCGCCTTCATCCTGAGGAGCATCGCTTTAGCGATGCGTCTCGAAGGATGGGGGCGGCCACCGATCTCGGGTTTACCCGAAATCGGCAAGTTATGTGCGCAAGTCGGCCATAGCCGACTTGCGATGGTTCGAGACGCGTCGCTTCGCGACGCTCCTCACCATGAGGCCGAAGAGGGCGCGTGCTACACTTCCCGCATGCCCCTTTCATCCCGCGTCTCACCCTTCGGCGAATTGTTCGCGGACAGCGCGCGCGGGCTCGTCATGGGCAATCGCGGTGGGCGCTTGCATGACGACCAGCGGCAATTGACGCGCAAGCGCTGGGCGTCGAAGCAATGGATCTGCTGCCAGCTCGAGTTCAATAACCGCCATCGCGCCGTGTGGGGCGACAGCTACACCGAGCTGTTCTTTCTCGACGAGGTGACGGCGTTGGCCGCCGGCCACCGGCCGTGCTTCGAATGCCGCCGCAAGGAGGCCGGGCATTTTGCGAGGCTGTTCGCCAAGGGCGACAACCGCGCGTCGGCGGCCGCCATGGACAGAGCGCTGCACGCCGAGCGGCTCGCCGGCAAAGCCAAGCGTCTGCACCGGCTGGCGCTTGATACGCTGCCGGACGGCGCCATGGTCGCGCTCGCCGGCGCAGCCTTCGCCCGCCGCGGTAACCATCTGCTGCCGTGGTCGGCTGGCGGTTACGGCGAACCGAAGCGGTTTCCGGACGTTAGGGATATCGACGTGCTGACGCCGCCGTCGATCCTCGGCGTCCTGGCGCGCGGCTACCGGCCGCTCTGGCATCCGTCTGCTGCATGAGCGGTATGACGTAAGGCGCGGGCAACGTGGCGAAAAATGACTTAAGTCAAGAACCAGACGCGCCGCGAGGCGCAAAAAGGCTTCTACAAAAAATCCAGGGAGAGCAGGTGCTTCGTTGACGGAGGGGCAAGCTGTGACCCAAGCGACCGAGAGATTGCCATCCATGCCGCCGACCGCCGCACCCGCCGCCCTGCAACGCCGCCGCGATTACGCCGGTCCGGCGCTGCTGGCTTACGGCTTCCGCCCGTTCTTCCTCGCCGCCGGCACCTGGGCCGCGCTCACGATCCTGTTCTGGGTCCCGCTCTACATGGGCCAACTCACGATCGACATCGCCTTCAGCCCGCTCGACTGGCACATCCATGAGATGCTCTTTGGCTACATCGCCGCCAGCATCGCCGGCTTCCTGCTGACCGCGATCCCGAACTGGACCGGCCGGTTGCCGGTCAGCGGCTGGCCGCTCGGCGCGCTGGCGCTGCTGTGGTTCGCCGGCCGCGTCGCCATCCTGGCGTCGGGCAAGATCGGCGGCATCACGGCCGCCGCCATCGACGTCAGTTTCCTGGTGACGCTCGCCGCCGTCGCCGCGCGTGAGATCATCGCCGGCAAGAACTGGCGAAACCTGCGCGTGCTGCTCGTGCTCGGCGTGCTGATCGCCGGCAATGTCGTGTTTCACGCCGAGGTGCTGTTCAGGGGCGCGGCCGATTACGGCGTCCGCATCGCCATCGGCGCCGTCA
>CAYJPU010000375.1:0-1614 GCA_964372105.1 uncultured Undibacter sp. | reverse complement strand
TCCCGCGCAAGCGGGAATCCAGCGCTGGGTCCCCGCTTGCGCGGGGACGAGCGGATGATGGCTGTCTCGAAACCAACATTGTGTTCACCCCAACACCGCGACGAGGCGATGCAGCGCCTCCGCTGTGGCCGCCTTGTCCTGCACCATGGCGACGCGGATGAAGTCCGCGCCGGGATTGGAACCGTCGGCCTGTTCGCGCGCCAGATAGCGTCCGGGCACGACCCGCACCCCGGCCTCCTTCCACAGCCGCTTGGTCACGATTTCGCTGCCGCCGTATTTCGACACGTCGAGCCACAAAAAGAATCCGCCCGCCGGCCTTTCATAACCGTAACGGTCGCCGATGATCTGGTCGGCGAGATCGAACTTTGCGGTGTAAAGCTTACGGTTCTCTTCCACGTGCGCCTCGTCCTCGTAGGCCGCGACGGCGACGTGTTGCGCCGGCGTCGGCACCTGCGGCGCGGCGACGTTGCGAAGCTCAAGAAAGGCGGCGAGAAAACTCTTGTCGCCGGCGGCGAAGCCGACGCGCAGGCCCGGCAGGTTCGAGCGCTTCGACAGCGAGTGAAAGATAATGACGTTGGCAAAGTCGGGGCCGGACGATTCCAGCATGCCGGCCGGCGCGTCTTCGCTGTACAGCTCGCCGTAGCATTCGTCGGCGAACACCAGAAAGCCGTAACGCTGCGCGAGGCCCGCGAGCCGCTTGAGATAAGCGCGGCTGGCGACCGCGCCCTGCGGGTTCGACGGCGAGGCGAGATAGAACGCAACGGTGCGCTTGAGCAGCGCCTCGTCGAGCGCATCGAGATCGGGAAGAAAGCCGCTGTCGCGCGTCGCCGGCAGGTAGACCGGTTCGCAGCCGGCCGCCAGCGCGCCGGCCGCATAGGCGGCATAGAACGGATTGGGGATCAGCACCGCCGGCGTGCCAGCGCGTGGGGCAACCCAGCGCGTCGCGGCGATCGCCGCCAGGAACAGGCCCTCGCGCGTGCCGTTGAGCACCAGCACTTCGGTTTCGGGGTCGACCGGCCGCGGCAGCTTGAAACGCTTGCCGAGCCAGGCCGCGACCGTCTTGCGGAACGGCTCGATGCCTTTGTTGGCCGGATAGCGGCCGAAGTCGGCGAGATGCGCGGCCAGCACCGGCCCGACGAAGGCGGGCACGCCGTGCTGCGGCTCGCCGACCGACAGATTGATGACGGGCATGCCCGGCTCGATCCCGGCGATCAGCTCGGTCAGGCGCACGAAAGGCGAGCGGGAATCGGCCGCCGAGGCGGGGGACGATGAAGGCTCGCGCTGAGCGGTCATATGGGACATGCGTTTACGAGGCGGGATTTAGCCCGCGGCCGGATGGTAGGCCACATTAAATAGCGCGAGGTTAAGACCCGATTAACCATCGGCGGCCGGCTTTACCCTCCCCTGGAGGGGGAGGGTCGCCCGCCATAGCCGCAAGCGCGTTTACGCGCGTCTTCGACGCGCTATGGCGAAGGCGGGCGGGGTGGGGTGACAGCGAGAGTTAAGTCAGAGACAGAGAGTTGGGGGGGGGGGGGGGGGGGGGGCCCGGGCGCCGGCGCCGCGCCGGTACTCGACGGAGGTGACCTCGCGGTGGCGGTCGATGTCGATGTCCCT
>CAYJPU010000374.1:0-1621 GCA_964372105.1 uncultured Undibacter sp. | reverse complement strand
CCGGTTTCCGGGGTCTTTTCACCTTGACTTGAGCTGAGGTGGCCGATACATACGCGACACTTACGGCAGGCGGTGAGCTTCGCTTGTTCGGCACGGCCACCTGGCCAACCTTCTGAGATCGCTAAAGTTTTCTCAAAGGTGAACCGGCGCATAGCCTCGACCTAATGAAGCTCAGACGCTGCCGCTGACAGCCAATGTCAGGCTTTAAGGTGAACGGCTGCGGTGCAAACCGCGTCGTAGTCGTCCGAACGGATAAGCGCCCCCGCGTACAGCGGATGGCGCGAATTCGTTTTGCGCGTGGAAACGCGCGAAAGACGAAGGATGTGCGGAGGCGACTCCGCGCGCTGCAAAGGGGCGCAAGCCCGAACCGATTCCGGGCTCACGCCCAAACGAAGGTGCGAAGGCGAACGATGCCGACGATCAACCAACTGATTGCCAATCCGCGGCAGCCTCTCAAGACGCGCAACAAGGTGCCGGCCCTGCAGGCCTCGCCGCAGAAGCGCGGCGTCTGCACGCGCGTCTACACGACCACGCCGAAGAAGCCGAACTCGGCGCTTCGTAAGGTCGCCAAGGTGCGCCTGACCAACGGTTTCGAAGTGATCGGCTACATCCCGGGCGAGGGGCATAACCTCCAGGAGCACTCGGTGGTGATGATCCGCGGCGGCCGCGTGAAGGATTTGCCGGGCGTCCGCTACCACATCCTGCGCGGCGTGCTCGACACGCAGGGCGTCAAGAACCGCAAGCAGCGCCGTTCGAAGTATGGCGCCAAGCGTCCGAAATAATCGAGGATCAGCGTAATGTCCCGTCGTCACGCCGCAGAAAAGCGCGAGATCATCCCGGACCCGAAGTTCGGGAACATCGTCGTCAGCAAGTTCATGAACGCCATCATGTACGATGGCAAGAAGTCGGTCGCCGAAACCATCGTCTACGGGGCGCTGGAGACGATCGAGAGCAAGACCAAGCAGAACCCGCTCGGCGTGTTCCAGCAGGCGCTCGACAACGTGATGCCCTCGATCGAGGTGCGGTCGCGGCGCGTCGGCGGCGCCACCTACCAGGTGCCGGTCGAAGTGCGCACGTCGCGCCGTCAGGCGCTCGGCATCCGCTGGATCATCTCGGCTGCGCGCGACCGCAACGAACGCACGATGACCGAGCGTCTCTCGGCCGAATTGCTCGATGCTTCGAACAACCGCGGCAACGCGGTCAAGAAGCGCGAAGACACCCATAAGATGGCGGAAGCCAACCGGGCGTTCTCGCACTACCGCTGGTAACGGCGAAACAGATTCAGGGAATCGATACGCTATGGCTCGCGTCCATCCAATCGAGGACTACCGCAACTTCGGCATCATGGCCCACATTGATGCCGGGAAGACGACGACGACTGAGCGGATCCTCTATTATACCGGCAAGAGCCATAAGATCGGCGAGGTGCACGAAGGCGCCGCGACGATGGACTGGATGGAGCAGGAGCAGGAGCGCGGCATCACCATCACGTCGGCCGCGACCACCGCGTTCTGGAACGGCAAGCGTCTGAACATCATCGACACTCCCGGCCACGTCGACTTCACGATCGAAGTCGAGCGTTCGCTGCGCGTGCTCGACGGCGCCGTCGTCGTGCTCGATT
>CAYJPU010000373.1:0-1667 GCA_964372105.1 uncultured Undibacter sp. | reverse complement strand
GGCGGCTCACGGAAGTCGTCGGCGCGCAACTCGATCGGCCGGCCGTGCGGGGTGCGGTCGCAGGCGTGGTCCCAGGCGTCGCGGTAGCGGTGCAGCGTTTCCAGCGACGCCACGCCTTTCTCGGCCACCAGCTTCTCCAGCGCGGCGAGCCAGTGCAGGTAATAGGTCTCGCCGGTGTCGGGGTCGCCTTCGCCTTGCGCGCGCTTGATCTCGACGCTCAAGGCGGTCGCCCATTCGGGCCAGGTGAAGACGCCGCGCTCGTGCAGCGCCAGCGTCATGGCGAAGGCCTGCGCCTCCCACGGTTCGCGGAACACCGGACCGTCCGCGTCGCGCGGAATGCTCGGGACATATTCGCTGGCGCGGCGGGCTGCGGCCTGATCGATCATGCTTGCTCCAGATACGGCTCCCAAGCGTCGACCGACACCGTGAGCGTCGGGTCGCCGTCGGCGCCCCACAGTTCGCGGCCGTCGAAGCGCACGGTGTAGAGCCACTGCGGGTTCTCGCCTTCGCCCGCCGCGTGGCTGTCGGGAAATACGTGGCAGCCGCGCACGCTCTCGATGGTGCCGACATGGCCGCGCACGTAACGCGGCAGCCGCGTGTGGCCGCGCGGGTGCATCGACCTGGCGCGCACGATGTCGCCGACCTTGAACGCCGCCGTCGTATCGGTGTCGCGCTCGGTCGGCCCGCCGCGATGCAGCGTCATGGCCACGTCGTCCGCCGACAGCACGCGCTTCACCGGCTTCGGCGGATGCAGAGAACGGCCGGCTACGATCTCGTCCTCGCGAACAAGCGCGCGCTCTTTCATCAAGGCTTCGAGTCCGGCGAGCCAGATCTGGTAATAGCTCATCGACAGATAGTCGTGCGGCGCGCGGTTCTCGCGCGCGAAACGCGACATGTCGAGGTTCCAGCCGCCCGGCATCGCCATCGCCAGCGTCAGCGCGAAGGCGCGCCTTTCCCATTCGGTGTGGAACGCCGGCTCGTTCGGCTCCGGCACCACGGGCCCGAAACCGTCCATGCCGCCCATGTCGTGCGCGCCGTTCATGGGATGAGCCCTGTCATTCCGGCCGAGCGCGAAGCGCGAGAGCCGGAATCCATAACCCCTGTCATCGTGAAACACGAGGCGCTGGGGCTATGGATTCCGAGCTCGCTCGCTGCGCTCGCGCCCCGGAATGACGAAATAGTTTTCACGTCACGTCCTCCGGCCGTTTCGCGAGGCCGGTGCCGATCATGCTGTCGCGCGTGACCAGGGAGGCCAAGCGCTCCTCGCTCCAGCCCTCGGTGCCGGCGGGCCGCATCGGCAGCACCAGATAGCGGATCTCGGCGGTCGAATCCCAGACGCGGATCTCGGTGTCCTTCGGCAGGGTGACGCCGAAGTCGGCGAGCACGCCGCGCGGATCGCTGACCGCGCGCGAACGGTAGGGCGCCGACTTGTACCAGACCGGCGGCAGGCCGAGCACCGGCCACGGATAGCAGGAGCACAGCGTGCACACGACCATGTTGTGCCGGGCGGCTGTGTTCTCGACCACAACGATGTGCTCGCCCTGGCGCCCCGCATAGCCGACTTCGCCGATCGCCGGCGTGCCGTCCTTCAAGAGCCGCGCCCGGTAGGCCGGATCGGTCCAGGCCTTGGCGACGACGCGCGCGCCGTTGCGCGGGCCGACCTTCTT
>CAYJPU010000372.1:0-1691 GCA_964372105.1 uncultured Undibacter sp. | reverse complement strand
GGCTGATGGCCGGCGTTCTCGCCGAAGGCTTCCTCGCGATAGAGGCCGAGCGCCCGCATCACCGGCAGATCGTTGAAGTTGAACAGGCAGGCGTCCTCGGTGGCCGAGGCATTGCCGTGCTCGTGGAAGGCCCAGGCCGGCACGCAGAAGATGTCGCGCTTTTTCCAATCGAAGCGCTTGCCGTCGATGATGGAATAGCCTTCACCCTTGGCCACTTGGTAAACGGCGCAGCCGGTGTGGCGGTGGGCGCGCGTCTTCTCGCCCGGGCGCAGCATCTGCATGGCGGCGCCGATGGTCTGCATCACCGGCCCGCCGGTCTGCGGATTGACGTAGTTCATCAAGACGCCGTCGAACGGCGAGCCGTCGGTCGCCTTGGCGTATTTGGTCAGCGCCTCGTAGGTCGGCGCCCATTCGTATTTCAAGAGCGGCGAATAGGCCTTGTTCCAGTCGCTGCCGGCCGGCTGCAGCCCGGGCGCGCCCCACGACAGCGTGGCGTCGTCGACCGCGTAGGCCACGGCCTGCTTCAGGTCGGGATGGACGGCGTAGAAATTGGCTTCCAGCGTGTTGACCAGCGGGATGTCGAGGCCGTCCTGCCAGATGCAGGGGCTGCCGTCCGCGGCGACGCCGTGCTCGTGCCAGCTGCCGTTCGGCGTGAGCACGAAGTCGTTTTCGCCGAGCGTCATCTTGTGGCCGTCGACGACGGTGTAGGCGCCGACGCCTTCCATGATGAAACGCAGCGCCGAGGCCGAATGCCGGTGCGCCGAGGCGACCTCGCCCGGCTTCATCACCTGCAACCCGGAATAGAGCCAGCCGCAGGCGGCCGCGACGTCCCGGCGGCCGGGGTTGTTGAGGTAGATCACCCGGCGGCCGGCCTTTTCCGGCGCCACCAGATCGAGCGAGCGCAGCACGTGCGAGCGCAGGTCGGCGTAGCGCCACAGCACCGGCACGGAGGCCGATTTCGGCTCCCAGGGCTCGATCTTGTTGGCGACCGTCCAAAGGGGCGCGGTGTCGAACCGCTCCAGGTCGTCGTAATAGGCCAGCAGGTCGGGGGTATCCTCGACATTGGCGCGGCCGGCCACGTCCTCGCGGTAGTTTTCCCTGGCCGGTCCGGTCATGGTCGCGCCTCCTGTCCTGCGGTCCGGATATTATCCAAAGCGGCGTGCCACACCACCAGGGGCCTCCCCTTGCCTCGACCATTATAATACGCAAGTAAGAGGCCATGACCCAGACACAAGCGAGTTCAGCCGGCGGTTGGGCGGAGCCCAAGCCGACGGCGCTTTTGGTGCTGGCCGACGGAACCGTGCTCGAGGGCTTCGGCCTCGGCGCCACCGGGCACGCGGTCGCCGAGGTGTGCTTCAACACCGCCATGACCGGCTACGAGGAGATCCTCACCGATCCCTCCTATGCCGGGCAGATCATCACCTTCACCTTCCCGCACGTCGGCAACGTCGGCACCAACGAGGAAGACATCGAGAGCGTGAACATGGCGGCCCGCCCGGGCGCCTGCGGTGTCATCCTGCACGCCGCCATCACGCAGCCCTCCAATTACCGCGCCACGCGGCCGCTCAACGACTGGCTGAAGGCGCGCGGCATCATCGGCCTGTCCGGCATCGACACGCGCGCGCTCACCGCGCTGATCCGCGAAAAGGGCATGCCCAATGCCGTGATCGCGCATGACCCGTCCGGCAAAT
>CAYJPU010000371.1:0-1705 GCA_964372105.1 uncultured Undibacter sp. | reverse complement strand
CCTTGCGGCGCTGGCCGTGCTGGCCGGGGCCGTATTCGCGCCGGTTGACCGGGCTCTTCGGACGACCCCAGATGTTTTCGCCCATCCGGCGGTCGAGTTTATACTTTGATTCCAAGCGCTTGGTCATCGCGTCCTCGTTGTTGAGCGTCTTTAGGGGTGAGGAACCGCGCCCTCCTCTGTCCCAGGTTTCCCCGGGACCGACAGGTAAAGCCTCGTAAGCGCAAGGCCTTGCCACGGGTCGCGAAACGCCCCAACCGGCCGATAAAAGCCGTGGGGTGCGCGGGTTTTAGGGGGTGAACGGTCCCAATGTCAAACCCTTTGGCCGATGGTAGCCGGTTAGGGCGGGTTGGCCGCCTAAAAGCCGAAGCGCGCGAACGTGGCCGTCTGCGGCGGCGTTCGTCCCGAGGTGAACACCAGCGCAGGCGCGGGCGGCTTTCCGGCCACCTGCGGCCGGTCGCGCAAGAGATCGACGACGCGGCGCGCGATTGCCGGCGCCGGATCGAGCCAGTCCACCGGCCAGGCTTGCAGCGCACGAAAGCGCTCGATCAGCAACGGATAATGCGTGCAGGCGAGCACGATGGTGTCGGTGTAATGCTCTGGCGGGCCTTCGCCGAAGCACGGCGCGATTTCCGCCTTGATGTCGGCATCCGGCACCGGCGTGCCGGCCAATTCCATTTCAGCAAAGCCGGCGAGCCTCTGTGAGCCGACCAGCACGACATTGCAATCGCCGGCATATTCGCGGATCAGTGCACGGGTATATTCGCGGCTGACGGTCGCCTGCGTGCCGAGCACGGCGATGCGCTTGCTCCTGGATTGGGCGCAAGCCGGCTTGATCGCCGGCACCGTGCCGACGATCGGCACCGTGTAGCGGGCGCGCAACGCGGCGAGCGCGATGGTCGAGGCGGTGTTGCAGGCGATGACGACGAGATCGGGCGCGTAGTCGTCGATGGCCTTGCCGATCACGGCGACGACGCGCGCGATCAGCGCATCCTCCGGCTGGCTGCCGTAAGGGAAGAAGGCGTCGTCGGCGATGTAGATGTAGCGCGCATCCGGCCGCGCGGCCTTGACCTCACGGAACACCGTGAAGCCGCCGACGCCGGAGTCGAACACGACGATGGTGACGGGACTGGTCACTGCGGAATCCGCGCCAGCAATTGGCCGAGCATCAGCAGGCCCTGCGGCCAGTTGCCGAGGCGCGAGGCCGAATTGATGTGGTCGAGCTCGCCGGCGTTGCAGAAGTCCGCGCCCCAGGCCTTGGCGAACTCCTGCGCGCGGGCGACCGTCACGTAAGGGTCGTCCGTGCTGGCCACCACCAGCGAAGGGACCGGAAAGGGCATCAACGGCATGGGCGCGAAGTCGCGCGTCGACGGCGGCGTATGCGCGTCCGATTCGATGTCCGAAGGAGCCACCAGGAAGGCTGCCGCCACGCGCCCCTTGCTGTTGCGCGCGACCCAATGCGCAGCGAGCGAGCACGACAGGCTGTGGCAGATCAGCACCGCCGGGCGTTTGCCGCGCGCAATCGCAACCTCGAGCCGCGGCAGCCATTCGGCGAGCCTCGGGTTGTCCCACTCGTCCTGCAGCACGCGCGTGGCGTTGCGGAACGCCATGCACCAGTACGACTGCCAATGATCGACGCCGGAATTGCCCAAGCCCGGCAGCACCAGGAAGTCGAAGTCGTTTGTCGCGTCGCGCATCGTTACGCGGC
>CAYJPU010000370.1:0-1722 GCA_964372105.1 uncultured Undibacter sp. | reverse complement strand
GGTGCCACATGCCGACGTCGAACGCTGGCTGCGCACCTGGGGAACCCCCGAATTCGAGCCTTGGGCTAAGAGATGAAGGTCGAATGGTCGGCCGCTGCTGTCGCCGACCTCGATCGCTTCGCCGAATTCTTGCATGACCGCTATCCGGCGATGGCCAAAATCGTGGCCCGCGATCTTCTCGAAAAAGCTACTGTGCTGCGGGAGAATCCGCTGCTCGGTCATCCGATCGCCGGACACGAGGAATATCGTCAAATCGTCTTGCGCGTTTTAAACGCGGCTTATGTGTTTCAGTATCGTATCGACGGCGAACGATTGATCATCTTGCGGGTCTTTCACGGCCGCGAAGCGCGCAATCCGTAAAAAATTCGCATTGCGCGGAGTTGTCATGCCCCTTTCATCCCGCGTCTCACCCTTCGGCGAATTGTTCGCGGACAGCGCGCGCGGGCTCGTCATGGGCAATCGCGGTGGGCGCTTGCATGACGACCAGCGGCAATTGACGCGCAAGCGCTGGGCGTCGAAGCAATGGATCTGCTGCCAGCTCGAGTTCAATAACCGCCATCGCGCCGTGTGGGGCGACAGCTACACCGAGCTGTTCTTTCTCGACGAGGTGACGGCGTTGGCCGCCGGCCACCGGCCGTGCTTCGAATGCCGCCGCAAGGAGGCCGGGCATTTTGCGAGGCTGTTCGCCAAGGGCGACAACCGCGCGTCGGCGGCCGCCATGGACAGAGCGCTGCACGCCGAGCGGCTCGCCGGCAAAGCCAAGCGTCTGCACCGGCTGGCGCTTGATACGCTGCCGGACGGCGCCATGGTCGCGCTCGCCGGCGCAGCCTTCGCCCGCCGCGGTAACCATCTGCTGCCGTGGTCGGCTGGCGGTTACGGCGAACCGAAGCGGTTTCCGGACGTTAGGGATATCGACGTGCTGACGCCGCCGTCGATCCTCGGCGTCCTGGCGCGCGGCTACCGGCCGCTCTGGCATCCGTCTGCTGCATGAGCGGTATGACGTAAGGCGCGGGCAACGTGGCGAAAAATGACTTAAGTCAAGAACCAGACGCGCCGCGAGGCGCAAAAAGGCTTCTACAAAAAATCCAGGGAGAGCAGGTGCTTCGTTGACGGAGGGGCAAGCTGTGACCCAAGCGACCGAGAGATTGCCATCCATGCCGCCGACCGCCGCACCCGCCGCCCTGCAACGCCGCCGCGATTACGCCGGTCCGGCGCTGCTGGCTTACGGCTTCCGCCCGTTCTTCCTCGCCGCCGGCACCTGGGCCGCGCTCACGATCCTGTTCTGGGTCCCGCTCTACATGGGCCAACTCACGATCGACATCGCCTTCAGCCCGCTCGACTGGCACATCCATGAGATGCTCTTTGGCTACATCGCCGCCAGCATCGCCGGCTTCCTGCTGACCGCGATCCCGAACTGGACCGGCCGGTTGCCGGTCAGCGGCTGGCAGCTCGGCGCGCTGGCGCTGCTGTGGCTCGCCGGCCGCGTCGCCATTCTGGCGTCGGGCAAGATCGGCGGCATCACGGCCGCCGCCATCGACGTCAGCTTCCTGGCGACGCTCGCCGCCGTCGCCGCGCGCGAGATCATCGCCGGCAAGAACTGGCGGAACCTGCGCGTGCTGCTCGTGCTCGGCGTGCTGATCGCCGGCAATATCGTGTTTCACGCCGAAGTGCTGTTCAGGGGCGCGGCCGATTACGGCGTCCGCATCGCCATCGGCGCCGTCA
>CAYJPU010000369.1:0-1724 GCA_964372105.1 uncultured Undibacter sp. | reverse complement strand
AGGGCCCGCCGCGGCGATAGCACTTCGGCCCCGGATTGGCGCCGGCCGAGTCGGGCCCGACGCGGAAGCGCGCGCCGTCATAATGCAGGATCGAGCCGCCGCCGGCGGCGACCGTGTGGATCAGCATCATCGGCGCGCGCATCCGTACGCCGGCGACCTCGGTCTCGAAGGTGCGTTCGTATTCGCCGTCATAGTGCGACACGTCGGTCGAGGTGCCGCCCATGTCGAAGCCGATCAAGCGGTCGAAGCCGGCCTGCCGGCCGGTTTCCGCCATGCCGACCACGCCGCCGGCGGGGCCGGACAGAATGGCGTCCTTACCCTGGAACAGTTCGGCCGCGGTCAGGCCGCCGGACGACATCATGAACATCAGGCGGGCTTTCGACTGCCGGGCGTCGAGGTCCTTGTCGACCTGCGCCACATAGCGCCGCAAAATCGGCGACAGATAGGCGTCGACCACCGTGGTGTCGCCGCGCCCGACCAGCTTGATCAGCGGCGAGACTTCGTGGCTCACCGATACCTGTGCAAAACCCATGTCGCGCGCCAGCCGCGCGACATGCTTCTCGTGTTCGGGGAAGCGGTAGGCGTGCATGAACACAATCGCCACGGCGTCGATGCCGTCGGCCCGGGCCGCTTCGAGATCGCGGCGCACGGCGGCGAGATCGGGCTCCTGCTCGACCGTGCCATCGGCCAGCACGCGCTCGGTCACCTCGGCGACGCGCTCGTACAGCATGTCCGGCTTGATGATGTGGCGCGCGAAGATCTTCGGCCGCGCCTGGTAGCCGATCTTGAGTGCGTCGTGGAACCCTTTGGTGATCAAGAGCAACGTGCGGTCGCCCTTGCGCTCCAGGAGCGCATTGGTCGCCACCGTGGTGCCCATCTTCACGGCATTGACGCAGGCCTCCGGGATCGGCTCGCCGGCTTTGAGGCCCAACAGGTCGCGGATGCCCTGCACCGCGGCATCGGCATACGCTTCCGGATTCTCGGACAATAACTTATGTGCGGTCAGCGTGCCGTCCGGCCGCCGCCCGACCACGTCGGTGAAGGTGCCGCCCCGGTCGATCCAGAAGTCCCAAGCTTTGTTTCCGGGAATCTTAGAAGCCTGCCTCTTCGCCATGCGTCGATTGCCTCATCTGCGGTCTTGCCACCGGGCTGCCGTTGGCCCCATGCTTGTACGCTAACAGTAAGGCCGAGAGACGGGTCGTGCCACAAGTCCCGGTTTTCATGGAGGGTACAATGACGGTTTTCGTGCGTGCTTTGGCGGGCCTCGTGCTCGCGGGCTCACTGGCGACGGCGGCGTCCGCCCAGACCAAATGGGACAT
The DNA here is from genome assembly GCA_964372105.1 of uncultured Undibacter sp. Classification (GTDB taxonomy): domain Bacteria; phylum Pseudomonadota; class Alphaproteobacteria; order Rhizobiales; family Xanthobacteraceae; genus Pseudolabrys. The sequence goes on along the minus strand of CAYJPU010000369.1, from coordinate 405 downwards.
GCCGACGCCCTATCCGGACGGCAATTTCCACACCAGGAACGTCGCTCTGTTCGCCGCCGACGTCGACAAGGCCACCGGCGGTTCGCTCAAGATCAACGTGCATTCGGCCGGCTCCCTGATCAAGCACCCCGAAATCAAGCGCGCCGTGCGCCAGGGCACCGCACCGATCGGCGAGATTCTGGAGTCGCTCGCCTCCAACGAGGCGCCGGTTTACGGATTGGACTCGGTGCCGTTCCTGGCCACCGGCTATGACGGCGCGAAAAAGCTCTATGCCGCGCAGAAGCCGTTCCTGGAAAAGCAGCTCGCCTCCGAAGGCCTGGTGCTGCTCTATTCGATCCCGTGGCCGCCGCAGGGCCTCTATGCCAAGCGCGAGATCGCCAAGGTCGAGGACCTGAAAGGTCTGAA
>CAYJPU010000368.1:0-1725 GCA_964372105.1 uncultured Undibacter sp. | reverse complement strand
TGCCGACCGAGCCGGGCTTGAAGATGTTGCCCGGCATGATGCCGATCTTGCATTCGCCCGCAGTCATGACGCCCGGGCAGTTCGGCCCGATCAGCCGCGACTTGGAGCCGTCGAGCGCGCGCTTGACCTTGACCATGTCCGCCACCGGAATGCCTTCGGTGATGCAGACGATGAGCGGCACTTCGGCCTGGATCGCTTCGCAGATCGCGTCGGCGGCGCCCGGCGGCGGCACGTAGATCACGCTGGCGTCGCAGCCGGTCTTGGCGCGCGCTTCGGCGACGGTGTCGAACACCGGCAGGTCGAGATGCGTGCCGCCGCCTTTGCCCGGCGAGGTGCCGCCGACCATCTTGGTGCCGTAGGCGACCGCGGCCTGCGAATGGAAGGTGCCGTTCTTGCCGGTGAAGCCCTGGCAGATGACTTTCGTATTTTTGTCGATGAGGACAGACATTAGTTCACCTATCTCCGTACTCAACCAGGAGGGGGATTAAAAATCATGAACGCGTCGAGGAACACAGCAAGGACCAAACCCGCGCCAAACAAGACCCATAATTTGCTACGTTGGAACGTTAGCCAATCTTTGAAGACCTGCTGATCATCGAGACCATCTTTGCCGAGATTCCACGCACGCACGAAACAAACAAACGCGGCCATGATTGCTATAATCCAAAAGGCCGCGTGACCAACCATCCTAAGCCGCCTTCACGGCTTTGACGATCTTCTGCGCGGCGTCGTCGAGGTCGTCGGCCGACGTCACGTTGAGCTTCGACTCGGCGATGATCTTCTTGCCGAGCTCGACGTTGGTGCCTTCGAGGCGCACGACCAGCGGCACCTTCAGCCCGACTTCCTTGACGGCGGCGACCACGCCTTCGGCGATGACATCGCATTTCATGATGCCGCCGAAGATGTTGACCAGGATGCCCTTCACGCTCGGATCGGAAGTGATGATCTTGAACGCCGCGGTGACCTTCTCCTTGGTGGCGCTGCCGCCGACGTCGAGGAAGTTCGCCGGCGCCATGCCGTAGAGCTTGATGATGTCCATCGTCGCCATGGCGAGGCCGGCGCCGTTGACCATGCAGCCGATCGAGCCGTCGAGCGCGATGTAGTTGAGGTCGTATTTCGACGCTTCGGTTTCCTTCTCGTCTTCCTCGGTCAGGTCGCGCAGCGCCATCACGTCAGGATGGCGGTAGAGCGCGTTGCCGTCGAAGTCGACCTTGGCGTCGAGGCAGATCAGCTTGTTGTCCTTGGTGACGACCAGCGGATTGATCTCCAGCATGCTCATGTCTTTGCTGGTGAACGCGGCGTAGAGCTTGGGCAGCATGTCGCCGATCTGCTTGGCGAGGTCGCCGGTGAGCCTCAGCGCCTGCGCCACATAGCGGCCGTGATGCGGCATGATGCCGGTGGCCGGATCGACCGAGAAAGTCAGGATTTTCTCAGGGCTATCGTGCGCGACCTGCTCGATGTCCATGCCGCCTTCGGTCGAGACCACGAAGGCGACGCGCGAGGTTTCGCGGTCGACCAGCGCCGAGAGATAGAATTCGCGGTCGATGGCCGAACCTTCCTCGATGTAGAGGCGGTTGACCTTCTTGCCCTGCGGACCGGTCTGATGCGTGACGAGCGTCGAGCCGAGGATGCGGGTCGCTTCCTTCTTCACGTCGTCGATGGATTTCACCACCTTGACGCCGCCGGCCTTGCCGCGTCCGCCGGCATGGATCTGCGCCTTCACCA
>CAYJPU010000367.1:0-1768 GCA_964372105.1 uncultured Undibacter sp. | reverse complement strand
GCGGAGTAGTCGGCTTGTCCCGGGCGCAGCGCACCGCGAAGTGGTGCGCTGCAGACCCGGGACCTTCGCAAATGCGATGTCTTGAACGGTCCCGGATCAGCGGTGCACCACTTCGTGCTGCACCGCGTCCGGGACAGGAATAAAGGGCGGCCCGCGTGGCCGCCTTTTTTATTTTGTTCTGTTATTTTGCCTTGCGCGCATAAGGCGGGCGCGCTGCGCCGATCGCCTTGCGCACGACTTTTCCCAGCGCCTCGAAGTCCTTTTTGCGCGGCGAGGTGCGCCGCCAGGCGAGGCCAACCGTGCGCGCCGGCTCCGGCGCAGCGAAGCGCAACAGCCTGACGCGGCCGTCGCGGCCCTCGGCGTCAACCGCGACGTTCGGCAGCAGCGTCACGCCGTAACCGTTCGCCACCATCTGCATCACGGTCGTAAGCGACGTGGCGCCCAGGCCCACCGGGGCGTCGTGGCGCTTGGTGCCGCAGAACGCCAGCGCCTGGTCGCGCAGGCAGTGGCCTTCTTCGAGCAGGATCAGCCGGCGCTGGTCGACGTCCTCGACCGCGACCCGGCCGCGCGCCGGCACAGCCTCGCCCGCCGGCACCGCCAGCAGGAACGCGTCCTCGAACAGAAGCAGCGTCTCGACGTCGACGCCCTCCACCGGCAGCGCCAGCATCACGCAATCAAGCTCGCCGCTGGAGAGCTCGTCGAGCAGCAGCCGGGTCTGCGTCTCGCGCATCTCCAGCCGCAGCGCCGGATAGTCGCGCTGCAGCAGCGGCAGCACGCGCGGCAGCACGTAAGGCGCCAGGGTCGGGATGATGCCAAGCCGGAGCTGGCCGCTCAGCACGTCGCGGTGGCGGGCGAAGTCGACCAGGTCGCGGGTCGCCGCCAGGATTCGCTCGGCCCGCTGCGCCACCTCGAGGCCGGTTTCGGTCAGGGCGATATTGCCGTGCCGGCGCTCGACCAGCTCGGCGCCGATCTCGCGCTCCAACTCCTTCACCTGCATCGACAGCGCCGGCTGGCTGATCGCGCAGTCCTCGGCCGCGCGGCCGAAGTGACGATGGCGGGCCAGCGAGGCGAGGTAGCGCAACTGCCGAAGCGTGATCATGTCGATAAGGTATACTTATCGGCCTTGGTAGACAATACGATTAGACCTGATCGTAGTTTCGAGACATTATAGTTTTAAGTGCAACTGACGCTCAGCACACCGTCCATGAGCGCGTTGCGCCGTTTCGCCCAGGGACAAGCGCCACGAGAGAGGAGCCTAATCGCATGGCTGACCAACCGACATCGACCACCAGCGCCGGCAAGTGCCCGGTCGCGCACGCGCCGGCTGCCAGGGCCAACCGCGACTGGTGGCCGAACCAGCTGAACCTTCAGGTTCTGCACCAGCACTCCGCCCTGTCCAATCCGATGGGCGAGGCGTTCAACTACGCGGAGGCGTTCAAGAAGCTCGACATTGAGGCGCTGAGGAAGGACCTCACCGCGCTGATGACGGACTCGCAGGAGTGGTGGCCGGCCGACTTCGGCCACTACGGGCCACTGTTCATCCGCATGGCGTGGCACAGCGCGGGTACGTACCGCGTCGGCGACGGCCGCGGCGGCGCCGGAGCCGGCCAGCAGCGTTTCGCGCCGCTCAACAGCTGGCCGGACAACGTGAACCTCGACAAAGCGCGCCGTCTGCTGTGGCCGATCAAGCAGAAGTACGGCAACAAGATCTCGTGGGCCGACCTGATGATTCTCACGGGCAACGTCGCCCTCGAGTCGATGGGCTTCA
>CAYJPU010000366.1:0-1785 GCA_964372105.1 uncultured Undibacter sp. | reverse complement strand
TTCGTCGGCATCGGCGGCATCGGCATGAGCGGCATCGCCGAGGTGCTGGCCAATCTCGGCTATACCGTCACCGGTTCGGACGTCGCCGACTCGGCCAACGTCAAGCGCCTGCGCGACAAGGGCATCACGGTCTCGGTCGGCCACAAGGCGGAGAACGTCAACGGCGCCGACGTGGTGGTGGTCTCCACCGCCATCAAGCGCGACAATCCGGAACTCGTCGCCGCGCGCGCCAAGCGCCTGCCGGTGGTGCGCCGCGCCGAGATGCTGGCCGAGCTGATGCGGCTGAAAAGCTGCGTCGCCATCGCCGGCACCCACGGCAAGACCACGACCACCTCGATGGTGGCGGCGCTGCTCGACGCCGGCGGTATCGACCCGACCGTCATCAACGGCGGCATCATCAACGCCTACGGCACCAATGCGCGGCTGGGCGCCGGCGACTGGATGGTGGTGGAGGCCGACGAATCCGACGGCACCTTCCTGAAGCTGCCGGCCGACATCGCCATCGTCACCAACATCGACCCCGAGCATCTCGACCACTTCCACACCTTCGACGCGGTGCAGGACGCCTTCCGCGCCTTCGTCATGAACATTCCGTTTTACGGCTTCGCGGTGATGTGCACCGATCATCCGGTGGTGCAGACGCTGGTCGGCAAGCTGGAAGACCGCCGCATCCTCACCTACGGGCAGAACCCGCAGGCCGACGTGCGCCTGGTCGATCTCGACCATCACAACGGCGCATCGCGCTTCTCGATTCAGTTCCGCGACCGCAACGGCGCGCTCAAGCACACCATCGACAATCTCTCGCTGCCGATGCCCGGCCGCCACAACGCGCTCAACGCCACCTCGGCGGTCGCGGTCGCGCACGAGCTCGGCATCAAGGACGACGTCATCCGCAAGGCGCTCTTGAACTTCGGCGGCGTCAAGCGGCGCTTCACGCGCGTCGGCGAGTGGAACGGCGCCGTCATCATCGACGACTACGGCCATCACCCGGTCGAGATCGCGGCCGTCTTGCGCGCCGCGCGCGAGAGCGTGAAGGGCAAGGTGATCGCGGTGATGCAGCCGCACCGTTACACGCGCCTGCATGATCTGTTCGAGCAGTTCTCGACCTGCTTCAACGATGCCGACGCCGTCATCGTCGCGCCGGTCTATCCGGCCGGCGAACAGCCGATCGTCGGGGCCGACCGCGACTCGCTGGTCTCGAGCTTGCGCGCGCACGGCCATCGCCAGGCGATTGCTCTGGAAGCGCCGGAAAAGCTGGCCGGCCTGATCAAGGGCCTGGCGAAGCCGGGCGATTACGTCGTCTGCCTCGGCGCCGGCTCGATCACGCAATGGGCCTACGCGCTGCCGGCCGAACTCAAAGCGCTGGGGTGAACTGACGTGTTTGGGGTGTGCAGCGGTTCCACACCGTCATGGCCGGGCTTGTCCCGGCCATCCACGTTCTTAAGCCAAACTCTCAAACAAATCAGTCCATTGCGGATTGGAAGCCAGAATCAGCCGAACCTTCCAGGTTCTCGACCAATGCTTCATATTCTTTTCCCGCTGAATGGCGGTCCGGATATCGTCATAGACTTCAAAATAGACGAGCCGTTTCAGGCCGTACGTTTTGGTGAATCCCTTGATGGTGCCCTCGCGATGCTCGGCAACCCGGCGAACAAGATCACTCGTGACACCGACATAGAGTGTCCCGTTCGGTCGATTGGTGAGGATATAAACGTAGCCCCCCATAAGCCTATGATTGCTTCCGTGGGTGGGGGGGGGCGCCCCCCGCCGGGCGGGGGGGGGGGG
>CAYJPU010000365.1:0-1798 GCA_964372105.1 uncultured Undibacter sp. | reverse complement strand
TACGCCATCATCCAGGCCGAGGACGAGCTCGCCTCCATCGGCATGGTGATCGGCGCCGGCTGGAACGGCGCGCGCTCGTTCACGGCCACCTCCGGCCCCGGCATCTCGCTGATGCAGGAGTTCATCGGGCTGGCCTATTTCGCCGAGATCCCCGCCGTGATCATCGACGTGCAGCGCGCCGGACCTTCGACCGGCATGCCGACGCGCACCCAGCAGTGCGACTTGATCTCTTGCGCCTACGCGTCGCACGGCGACACCAAGCACGTGCTGCTGTTCCCGGAAGACCCGACCGAAAGCTTCGAGTTCGGCGCGCAGGCGTTCGACCTCGCCGAGCGGCTGCAGACGGTCATCTTCGTCATGCTCGATCTCGACATCGGCATGAACACGCATCTGTGCAAGCCGTTCACCTGGGACGACGCCAAGGTCTACGACCGCGGCAAGGTGATGACGGCCGAGGAGCTGGAGGCCGGCCGCGAGTTCGGCCGCTACCTCGACGTCGACGGCGACGGCATCCCGTACCGCACCTATCCCGGCACGCACCCGACCAAGGGCTCGTACTTCACCCGCGGCACTTCGCGCGACCGCTATGCCAAATACACCGAGGAAGGCGGCCCTTACGTCGACAACATGCAGCGGCTGGTGCGCAAGTTCGACACCGCCAAGGACCTGGTGCCGCGGCCGCTGATCGCCAACTCGGCCAAACCGACCAAATACGGCGTGATCTACTACGGCTCGACCGCGCCGGCGATGGACGAGGCGATCGACATCATCGAGGCCGGCGGCCACGCGCTCGACCGCATGCGCGTCCGCGCCTTCCCGTTTCATTCGAGCGTCAACTCATTCGTCGCCGACCACGACTTCGTGTTCGTGGTCGAACAGAACCGCGACGCGCAATTGCGCTCGCTCATCGTCAACGAATGCGGCATCGATCCGGTGCGGCTGGTGCCGATCCTGCACTACGACGGCACGCCGATCACCGCCCGCTTCATCGCCAAATCGATCGGCGAGCACCTCGACCAGCTCAAGGTGAAACCGATGAAGGTGACGTCGTGAGAAAATGTTGGGTGTCATCGTCCGCGAAAGCGGACGATCCAGTAGTCACAGACGCCGAACGCTACAATCGGCGCTGCGGCGTACTGGATGCCCGCTTTCGCGGGCATGACAGCGGAGAGAAAGCGGCACAGAAATGACCTACCTCGCCAAGCCGAAGTTCCACCACCCCGACCTGCCGAAGAACGCGCTCGGCTACACCCACCGCGACTACGAGGGTTCGGTCTCGACGCTGTGCGCCGGCTGCGGCCACGACTCGATCACCGCCGCGATCATCCAGTCCTGCTTCGAACTGTCGATCGAGCCGCACCGCGTCGCCAAGATCTCCGGCATCGGCTGCTCGTCGAAGACGCCGACCTACTTCCTCGGCAATTCGCACGGCTTCAACACGGTACACGGCCGCATGCCGTCGGTCTTGACCGGCGCCAATTTGGCCAACCGCGACCTGATCTATCTCGGCGTCTCCGGCGACGGCGATAGCGCGTCGATCGGCCTCGGCCAGTTCGCGCACTGCCTGCGGCGCGGCGTCAACATGGTCTACATCGTCGAGAACAACGGCGTGTACGGCCTGACCAAGGGCCAGTTCTCGGCCACCGCCGACCGCGGCTCCAAGTCGAAGCGCGGCGTCATCAACACCGACAACTCCATCGACCTGGTGGCGATGGCGCTGCAGTTAGGGGCCTCGTTCGTCGGCCGCTCGTTCTCCGGCGACAAGCAGCAGCTGGTGCCGATCATCAAGGCGGCGATC
>CAYJPU010000364.1:0-1814 GCA_964372105.1 uncultured Undibacter sp. | reverse complement strand
CTTCCTTGCCGACGATGATGTGGTCGTGCACGTCGATGCCCAAGGGCTTGGCGATTTCGACGATCGACTGCGTCATCTGGATGTCGGCGCGCGACGGCGTCGGGTCGCCGGACGGATGGTTGTGCACCAGGATCAGCGCGGTCGCCGACAGTTCTAACGCGCGCTTGACCACCTCGCGCGGATAGACCGGCGTGTGGTCGACGGTGCCGGTCTGCTGCACCTCGTCGGCGATGAGCTGGTTGCGCTTGTCGAGGAACAGCACGCGGAACTGCTCCTTCTCGGCGAAGGCCTGCGCCGTGCGGCAATAGTCCAGCACGCTCGACCAGGACGACAGCACGGTGCGCTTGCGCATTTGGCCACGCGCCAGGCGGCTCGCCGCCGCGTGCACGATCTTGAGTTCGGTGACGACCGAATCGCCGACGCCTTTCACTTCCGTGAGGCGCTTGGCCGGCGCCGCCACCACTTCGGCGAACGAGCCGAATTTGGCGATCAGCTCCTTGGCCAGCGGCTTGATGTCCCGCTGCGGAATGGCGCGGAACAGCAGCAGCTCGAGCAGTTCGTAATCGCTCACCGCGTCGGCGCCGGCGTCGCGAAAGCGGGCGCGCAGCCGCTCGCGGTGGCCGTGATAATGCGGCGCGGATTCCGCCAGCCCGTCCGCGCCTTCCGCCTTGCCGTCGTTGTCAGCCATGCCGATGCGTCACCCGCGACCCTGGGGAGGCGCGAGTGTAATTCAAGTTTCTGCAATCGACGAGGGAGGGTGATTGGTTGTCATTCCGGGGCGCGCCGGAGGCGCGAACCCGGAATCCAGACAGACGGACTGAATCCGCATCTGGATTCCGGGTCCGGCGCTAACGCGCCGTCCCGGAATGACAGAAAGGCTCAGCGCTTGTAGGGCGGCTTGTCGAGGCCGGCGGGGGAGAAGGTGAACACCTCGACCCCGGTCTCGGTGACGCCGACCGAGTGCTCGAACTGGGCCGACAGTGAGCGGTCGCGCGTGACCGCGGTCCAGCCGTCCGACAGCACCTTCACGTGCGGGCGGCCGAGATTGATCATCGGCTCGACCGTGAACAGCATGCCGGGCTTGAGCACGATGCCTTCGCCCGGGCGACCGACGTGAACGATGTTCGGCTCGTCGTGGAACAGCCGGCCGAGGCCGTGGCCGCAGAAGTCGCGCACCACGCTCATGTGCTGGGCTTCGACGAAGGTCTGGATCGCGTGGCCGATGTCGCCGGTGGTGTTGCCCGGCCGGATGACGGCGATGCCGCGCATCATGGCCTCGTGCGTCACCTCGATCAGCCGCTCGGCCCGGCGCGGAATGTCGCCGACCGGATACATGCGGCTGGAATCGCCGTGCCAGCCGTCCACGATCAGCGTCACGTCGATGTTGACGATGTCGCCGTCCTTCATGGGCTTGTCGCCCGGAATGCCGTGGCAGACGACGTGGTTGAGCGAGGTACAGGTGGATTTGCGGTAGCCGCGGTACATCAGCGTCGCCGGCAGGGCGCCGTGGTCCATGGCAAAATCGTAGACCAGCCGGTCGATCCGGTCGGTCGGCACGCCGGGGGCGACATGATCGGTCAACTCGTCGAGGCAGCGGGCGGCGAGCTGTCCGGCCTTGCGCATGCCTTCAAAAGCGGCAGGGCCGTGAAGCTTGATCTGGCCGGTCTTGCGGAGGGGGGTGGCGGCGGCGTCAACGTAGGTCATGGGCCGCAATGTAAGGATTGGGGGAGGGGGCGGCAACACCCACCGTCATCGCCCCCCCAAGCGGGGGCACCAGTACCCCCCCAGCGTGAGGGTGGGTTAGCGCCCGGGGG
>CAYJPU010000363.1:0-1822 GCA_964372105.1 uncultured Undibacter sp. | reverse complement strand
TCGAAGTCATCAGGAAAGTGGTGCGCTGAACGCCGCCCCCCCCCGACACGACCGAAAGAACGTCATGAGCGACATCACCACGGAGCGCGCCGGCAACGGCGCCGGCATCGACCTGAGCCAGTTCCACCAGGTGTTCTTCGAGGAAGCCGGCGAGAACCTCGAACGCATGGAGCAGGAGCTGCTGGAGATCGACATCGAGGCGGCCGACGACGAGACGCTGAACTCGATCTTCCGCTGCGCGCACTCGGTCAAGGGCGGCGCGGCCACCTTCGGCTTCAACGACGTGGCCGAGCTGACGCACCAGATGGAGTCGCTGCTGGACAAGCTGCGGCGCCACGAACTGGCGCCCAACGGGGCCATGGTCGACGTGCTGCTGCAGTCCGGCGACGCCCTGAAGGCGCAGCTGGCGCGGCACCAGAACGGCGGCGCCGGCGAAGCCGTCGACACCACCGATCTGCTGGCCGGCCTGCGCGCCTTGCTCGCCGGCCAGACGCCGCTGCCCGCGCCGGCGCCGGTGGCCGCCGCGGTGGCCGCCCCGCCCGTGCAGCCGCAGCCGCAAGCCGCGCCGCGCGAGGGCCGGCGTGAACTGGAACTGCTGGTCGGCCCGCTGGAGACGCCCGACGCGGCCGACAACCTGATCGAGCTGTTCAGCGAGATCGTCGACCTGGGCAGCATCGAGCCGCTGGACGGCGGCCAGTCCGCCGACGGCATGCGCCGCTTCAAGATCGTCACCACCAGCAGCGACGCCGACCTGCTGGACCTGTTCACCTTCCACGTCTCGCGCGAGCACGTCAAGCTGCTGCCGCTGGGCCCGGGCTACGGTTTTCACGCCGGTGCCCCCGGCGCGCCGGTGGAGCACGCGTCCGATGCCGGTTTCGGCTTCTTCGACAACGCCCCCGGCGCACCGGCGCCTGCCGGCCAGGCCGCGGCGCCGGCAGGCAGCCCGGTGGTCAAGGCGCGCGCCAAGGCCGCCGCGGCACCGGCCGCGGCCGAGACCTCCACGCTGCGCGTGTCGGTGGAGAAGGTCGACCAGCTCATCAACCTGGTCGGCGAGCTCGTCATCACCCAGGCCATGCTGGCGCAGACCAGCGCCAAGGTCGACACCGCGCTGTACCAGCAGATGGCCGCCGGGCTGGCCGACCTGGAGCGCAACACGCGCGACCTGCAAGAGTCGGTGATGTCGATCCGCATGATTCCGATGTCGGCGGTGTTCAACCGCTTCCCGCGCATGCTGCGCGAGCTGGCGGGCAAGCTGGGCAAGAAGGTCGAATTCGTGACCCAGGGCGAGGCCACCGAGCTGGACAAGGGCATGGTCGAGAAGATCACCGACCCGCTGACGCACCTGGTGCGCAACAGCTGCGACCACGGCATCGAGATGCCGGCGGAGCGGCTGGCCAAGGGCAAGCCGGAGACCGGCACCATCACGCTGGCGGCCTCGCACCAGGGCGGCAGCATCGTCATCGAGGTGCGCGACGACGGCAAGGGCCTGAACCGCGACAAGCTCATCGCCAAGGCGCGCGAGAAGGGGCTCGACGCCCCCGACAGCATGACCGACGCCGAGGTCTGGGCGCTGATCTTCGCGCCGGGATTCTCCACCGCCGAGGTCGTCACCGACGTCTCCGGCCGCGGCGTGGGCATGGATGTCGTCAAGCGCAACATCACATCGCTGGGCGGCACGGTGGAGATCGAGTCGGCCGAAGGCTTCGGCATGAGCGTGAAGGTGCGGCTGCCGCTGACCCTGGCCATCATGGACGGCATGAGCGTGGGCGTCGGCGGCGAGTGCTACATCCTGCCGCTGGCTTCGGTGGTCGAGTCGTTCCAG
>CAYJPU010000362.1:0-1833 GCA_964372105.1 uncultured Undibacter sp. | reverse complement strand
TGCCGCGCTTAGTTGTTTTCCGCCGTGACCGACGGCCGCAGGCCGAGCGGCTGGTTCGAGTTGTTCGACGCGTGCGCGACGCTCGGCCGGCCGTGATGGCGGGTGAACTCGCAATAGGCGAAGCCGAGCCCGGAGATCGAACCGCGGAAGCTGTTGTTGTCGATGCGCTGCAGGTTGAAGCAGGGCTCGATCGGCAGGCCGCGCAGCGACGCGCAAACCGACTCGCCCTTCACCCGCAGCGTATTCGCCGGCAGGTTGGCGTAGCGAGTCTGGCCCTTGCCCTGCAACTGGATGGAACCGACGACCGAGCCGTCGGACAGCACGCGGCCCTGGCCGCGGGTGCCTTCAAAACAGGTGTAGTTGAACATCTTGCCGATCACGAAACGCCGGGCTTCCTCGGCGCTCATATCGCCGGCCATGGCCGGAACGGCGGCCAACAGGCCAGCCAGCAACGCAACCCCACGCAACATCCCACCACTCCGACTGACGCACACCGTTACGACGAGCGACTTTCTTGAAAGCCTAAACCCATTATGCCCGGCGTTCGTCGCTAAATCCTGAACATGTTTACCCGATCTTGACCACGATCCGGCCACGCACCTCCCCCTTGAGGATGGCGGCGGCCGCTTCCGGCAGCTCGGAAAGGCCGATTTCCCGGGTCATCGTGGCAAGTTTGGGACGATCCAGGTCGGTTTCGAGCCTTTTCCACGCCTCTTTCCGCTTCGCCAGCGGGCACATAACGGAATCGATGCCGTAAAGACACACCCCGCGCAAAATAAACGGCGCGACCGAGGTCGGCAGATCCATACCACCCGCCAGGCCGCAGGCGGCCACCGCCCCGCCATAGCGGGTCATCGACAGGAGATTCGCCAGCATGGTGGAACCGACCGCATCGACCCCGCCGGCCCAGCGCTCCTTGGCCAGTGCCTTCACCGGGCCGCTCAGATCCGCCCGCGCGACGATCTCGACGGCACCCAGACTCTTGAGATAGTCGGCCTCCTGCGGCCGTCCGGTGACCGCATGCACCGTGAAGCCGCGCTTGGCGAGGATGGCGATGGCGACCGAGCCGACGCCGCCGACCGCACCCGTGATGGCGAGCGGCCCGCTGTCGGGCGCGAGGCCGTGCTTTTCCAGCGCCATCACCGCCAGCATGGCGGTGTAGCCGGCAGTGCCGATCGCCATGGCTTCGCGCGTGCTCATGGTCGCCGGCAGCGGCACCAGCCAGTCGCCCTTCACCCGCGCCTTTTCGCCGAAGGCGCCGAGATGGGTTTCGCCGAGTCCCCAGCCGTTGAGGATGACCTTGTCGCCCGGTTTCCAATCGGGATGGCTGGAGGCCTCCACCGTGCCGGCGAAGTCGATGCCGGCGATCATCGGGAAGCGCCGCACTACCGGCGCCTTGCCGGTGATGGCGAGACCATCCTTGTAGTTGAGCGTGGAATATTCGACGCGGACGGTGACGTCCCCGTCCATCAGATTGGCTTCATCGAAGTCGGTCAGCGCCGATTTGGTGCCGCCGTCCGCCTTCTCGATCACCATCGCCTTGAATGTCGCCACGCCGTGCCTCGCTGGTCCTGGAGCCAGCCGGATTCATGGCGCGGCAGAGGGGCTGACGCAAGTGCTGGGCGCAATCGCTCAGACGGACGATACCGCCGCGCGCGCAACCGGCTTCTCGACGATCGGCAGGTTGATCACCGCCGACAGCACGCCGAACAGGACCGACAGCCACCACACCACGTCGTAGGAGCCGGTGCGCTCGAACGCGATGCCGCCGAGCCAGACGCCGAGGAAGCCGCCGACCTGGTGGCTGAAGAAGGCGAAGCCGAACAGCATCGC
>CAYJPU010000361.1:452-1855 GCA_964372105.1 uncultured Undibacter sp. | reverse complement strand
CCGCCGATTGATTTAGGTGGCGGCAGCGGCCCGTGGGGGCCGAAGCGCTAGGCCGTCATCTTAAGTCGCCGCGCGCGGCCTTTTGCGCCAACCGCAAGCATCGGCCCGCATGCGCACGTCGCTGTGAAGAGTCGCGGCGCAACGGAACGCGCCGGTGACGCGCATTGTATCGTTTGACTTGCATCAATGCCGCTTGAGCACGCGCTCGCATTGTCAATGCTCATTGCCACAAGCTGAAGCTTTCGTGACTCGCGTCTCCGCGTCCTGGGCATCCGATCAAGGCTGCCTTGCGTATCATGGAGGAGGTCCAATGAAAGTATCATTGTATGTGGTCGGCGTGCTGGCCGCGCTGGGCGTGACCGAAGCCGCGGCGCAGCCGGTCAACCTCACCGGCAAGTATCAATGCATCCAGAACTGCCGCTACGGTCTCCTCGGCAACAGCGCCTACGTGACGCAGAACGGCTGGGACATCAACGTGGTGAACGAGGCCGGCGAGTCGTCCCGCGCGTGGCTCGATTGGTTCTCGCCGACCCGGATCTGGTTCGAGAGCTGGAATACGGGCGCCGTCTACACCTCGGACGCCATGATCATTCAGTTCGACCGCGGCACCATCTGGCAACGCGACCTCGGCTTGCCGCCACCGCCGCCGCCGCGGCGGAGAAGGTGAGCCACTTGCCGTCATGCCCGCGCAAGCGGGCATCCAGTACGCCGCTGCCTCCGCGACGATACGCAAGCGCCAGCGATTACTGGATCATCCGCTTGCGCGGATGATGACGGCCGAGTGTGTGGCCCGGCAATCGCTAGTGCCCCTCGAACCCGATCAGCGTGCGCACCGGCACGCCGAGCTTGCGCAGTCTGTCGGCGCCGCCGAGCTCGGGCAGGTCGATCACGAAGCAGGCCGCCAGCACTTCCGCGCCCAGTTGGCGCAGCAGCTTCACGGCCGCTTCCGCCGTGCCGCCGGTGGCGATGAGGTCGTCCACCAGCACCACGCGCTCGCCGGCGACCAGCGCGTCGGCGTGCATCTCGATCTCGTCCTCGCCGTATTCCAGCGCGTAGGTCACGCTGACGCGCTTGTGCGGCAGCTTGCCCTTCTTGCGGATCGGCACGAAGCCGGCCGAGACCTGGTGCGCCACCGCGCCGCCGAGGATGAAGCCGCGCGCCTCGATGCCGGCGACCTTGTCGATCTTCATACCGGCCCAGGGCTGCACCAGCTCGTCGACCGCGCGGCGGAAGGCGCGCGCGTTGCCGAGAAGCGTGGTGATGTCGCGGAAGATGATGCCGGGCTTGGGATAGTCCGGGATCGAGCGGATGGAATTGCGCAGGTCGTTTTCGAAGGCGGGAGTGGTCATGGGCGTTCCGTTCTGGGTCAGTTGTTGTTCAGCACCCGGCCCGCCACCGCGTCG
>CAYJPU010000361.1:0-442 GCA_964372105.1 uncultured Undibacter sp. | reverse complement strand
TCCAACAAAATCACCACATCTTGACCCATTTCCACCAGCCGTTTGGCGCGCTCGGAATTGTCGCCCAGCACCTTGATGATGTCCTGCACGGTGACGGCGTCGTGCTCGGGATGCCAGCAGTCGAAGTCCGTCACCATCGCGACCGAGGCGTAACAAATCTCGGCTTCGCGGGCGAGCTTGGCCTCCGGCATGTTGGTCATGCCGATCACCGAATAGCCGAGCGTCTTGTAGCTCATGCTCTCGGCATAGGTCGAGAACTGCGGCCCTTCCATGCAGAGATACGTGCCGCCGCGCGCCACCGCGATGCCTTCCTTGCCGGCGGCCTCGCCGATGCGATGGCGCAGGCGCGGCGACACCGGGTGCGCCATCGAGACGTGCGCCACCAGGCCCTTGCCGAAGAACGAGCTCTCGCGCTTGTAGGTGCGGTCGACGAACTGGTCGA
>CAYJPU010000360.1:0-1861 GCA_964372105.1 uncultured Undibacter sp. | reverse complement strand
GTGCTGTTCAGGGGCGCGGCCGATTACGGCGTCCGCATCGCCATCGGCGCCGTCATCCTGCTGATCTCGCTGATCGGCGGCCGCATCGTGCCGAGCTTCACCAACAACTGGCTTGCCCGCAACAACCCCGGCCGCCTGCCGGTGCCGTTCGCGCGCTTCGACATGGTGACGCTCGCCGCGAGCGCGCTGGCGATCGCGGCCTGGATCGCGCTGCCGGCGCATCCGGCGACCGGCGCGCTGCTCGTCGTCGCAGGCTTATTGCAGGCGGTGCGGCTGGCCCGCTGGGCCGGCGACCGCACGCTCGCCGACCGGCTCGTGCTGGTGCTGCATGTCGGGTACGCCTTCGTGCCGCTCGGCTTCCTGCTCGTCGGCGCGTCCGCGCTGACGGCCGCCGTGCCGGCGAGTGCCGGCATCCATGCCTGGACGGCGGGCGCCATCGGCATGATGACGCTCGCGGTGATGACGCGCGCGACGCTCGGCCACACCGGTCAGCCGCTGCGGGCGACGCCGATGACGCAGGCGATCTATGCCTGCGTGCTGGTCTCGGCGCTGATGCGGATCGTGGCCGCGTTCACCGGCTCGATGATGCTGATCCAGTACGCCGGCTTCGTCTGGGTCGCGGGCTTCGTCTGCTTCCTGCTGCTGTACGGGCCGCTGCTCGCGCGCAAGAAGCCGGCCTGGACGGAAGCGCGCTGTTAGCCAAGAGCGGTTACGCCGGCTCCATGGCGGCCGGTGGCGTGCCGCCGCTCGCGCGGGTCCATTTGGTGGCGACGATGACGCCCATGATCGTCAGCATCACGGCGACCATGGCGACGCAGGCCGGCCAGCCGCCGAGTATCCACGTCACGCCGCCGAGCGCCGCGCCGAAACTGCCGCCGAGATAGAAGCTCGTCACATAGAGCCCGACCGCGGACGAGCGGCCGGCCTGCGCGGTGACGGTGACGTAGCCGGTCGACACCGCCTGGCACAACAGCCCGCAGGTCGCCGACAGCGTCAGCCCGATCATGATCGCCCAGACCGGTGTCAGCAGCGTCAGCGCGATGCCGGCCATCCAGATGCCGATGGTGGCGATCATGACGTTGCGCCGGCCGAAGCGGCCGACCGTGACGCCGGTCAGCGGCGTCACCGCCGAGCCCACCAGATAGACCACGAAGATCGCGCCGAGCCAGGTCGCCGACATCGAGTAGGGCGGCTGCGCCAGCCGGAAGCTGATGTAGGTGAAGGTGGCGATGAAGTTGAACAGCACGCCGAAGCCGACCGCGTAGGTCGCGACCAGTTGCGGATTGCGGAAATGCCGCAGCATCTGCTTGGCCGAGGCGGCGAGCCCTTCGGAGCGCACGAACTTGCGCTCGCGCGGCAGCACCAGCGCGATCATCAGCGCGCCGGCGATCGTCAGCACCGCCGGGATCGCCATGGCCGGACGCCAGCCGAACAGGTCGGCGGACACGCCGGTGAGCGCCCGCCCGCAGAAGCCGCCGAGGCTCGCGCCCGAGGTGTAGACGCCGGCGGCGGCGGTGGCCTCGTGCGGTGGCAATTCCTCGCCGAGATAGGCGATGGTGACGGCAAACACCGGCGGCATCGCCAGGCCCTGCACGAAGCGCCAGAACACCAGTTGGTGCAGGGTGGGCGCCAGCGCGGCCATGACGGTGGGGATCGCGAGCACGATCATCGCGGTGACGATGACGCGCTTGCGGCCGAGCACGTCGGCGACCGTGCCGGAAAACGGCGCGATCAGCGCCACCGCCAGCGTGCCGGCGGTCATGATGGTGGCGATCTGAGCGGCGCCGGCGCCGAACTCAATCGACAACAGCGGCAGGATCGCCTGCGGCGAATACAGGTTGAAGAACGTGCAGTAGCCGGC
>CAYJPU010000359.1:0-1874 GCA_964372105.1 uncultured Undibacter sp. | reverse complement strand
GACAAGCCCGGTGACGACAATTGAGGGGCGTCTGACCCCCACCCCGCCGCGCGCTATCGCTCGCGTCGACCCTCCCCCTCCAGGGGAGGGTGAAGCAGATCACTCCCTCGCCAAATCCCCCAGCAGACTCGCCGCCACCGACAGCTTGGACAGCGTCAGTCCCGAGCCGGCGATCTCGTGGATCGCCGAACGGATGCGCTCGACCTCGGCCTGGCGCGGCTTGACCCATTCTTCCACTGCACCCGCGCCCGAAAGACCTTTAGGAACTTGGCCGTTGCCGACCATGGCCGCCGTCAGCCGCCGCTCGGCGTCGCCGATCGAATCGAGCGCGCGGTCGAGCGCCAGCCGGTCGAAATAATCCGCCACCACGATGCCCGGCACCGCGCCGGCGACACGGTCGAGCTGGAAGAACGACTCGGCCGCAAAGTACGTCGCGGCCACTTCGCCGACCGGCTTCTGCGCGCGATCCGCCACCAGCACGATGTCGGGCGCAGGCCTCAGCGCGCTCAAGCTGGCGATGCGGTGCGCCAGCGCTTCCGGCACGCGTTGCCTGGTCAGTTCCACGATCTTGGCGTCGCGCGCGGCGCGCGCGCCCTTCGACAGCGCGGCGTCGAGCGCGGCTTCGACCTGCGCGATGCCGTCGCGGTAATGCGCGACGATCTTTTCCAGGCCCTGCTTGAGGTCGACGTTGCGCAGGAACCAGACCAGCCGGTCGAGCAGCAGATCCTGCACGGCGGCATAGAGCGCGAGCTGGGTCTTGCCGGCGACCACGTTGTCGAGCGCGTCGATCTCGCCGTTGAGCTCGATCAGGCCGTAGCTGTTGCGCACCGCCGCGAAGGCCGCGGCGATCGAGGCCGCCGAAGCGCCGGTCTGGTCGGCGATGCGCACCACCAGCGTCGGCCCGCCGCGGTTGATCATCGAGTTGGCGAGCTGCGTGGTGATGATCTCGCGCCGCAGCCGGTGGCTTTGCAGCGCGTCGGCGAAACGCTCGGTCATCTCCTTGGGGAAGTAGCGGTTCAACTCGCGGCCGAGATACGGGTCGTCCGGCACCTCGCTGTCGAGCAGCTCGCTGTACAGCGACAGCTTGGCGTAGGCCAGCAGCACGGCGAGCTCCGGCCGGGTCAGCGCGACGGTGCGCTTGCGCCGGTCGGCGAGCGCCAGCTCGTCCGGCAGATATTCGACCGCGCGGTCCAGCTCGCCGCGCTTCGCCAGGATCTGCATCAGGCGCTGCTGGAAGCCGAGATCCTCCAGCCCGCGCTTTTGCGTCAGCGAGAGCGCCAGCGTCTGTTGGTAGTTGTTGCGCAGCACCAGGCGCGCGACCTCGCCGGTCATCTCCGCCAAGAGCGCGTTGCGGTCTTCGAGCGTCAGCGCGCCGGCGCGCACCGGCGTGCTGAGCGCGATCTTGATGTTGACCTCGACGTCGGAGGTGTTGACGCCGGCCGAGTTGTCGATGGCGTCGGTGTTGAGCCTGATGCCGGTCAGCGCCGCCTCGATACGGCCGCGCTGCGTCATGCCGAGGTTGGCGCCCTCGCCCACCACTTTGCAGCGCAAGTCGCCGCCGGCGACGCGGATGGCGTCGTTGGCGCGGTCGCCGACCATCTCGTCGGTTTCGGTCGAGGCCCGCACATAAGTGCCGATGCCGCCGAAGAACAGCAGGTCGACCTCGGCCTTGAGGATCGCCTTCATCAGCGCCTGCGGCGTCACGCTTTCGGCGACGCCGAACAGCTTCTGCGCCTCCGCGCTCAGCTTGATCTCCTTCGACGCGCGCGGATAGACGCCGCCGCCCTTCGAGATCAGCGCCTTGTCGTAGTCCTGCCAACTCGAGCGCGGCAGCGCGAACAGCCGCTGGCGCTCGGCGAAGGCTTTCTTCGGGT
>CAYJPU010000358.1:0-1905 GCA_964372105.1 uncultured Undibacter sp. | reverse complement strand
CCGAGTTCGATGGCGAGGTCGCCGCGCGCGATCATGATCGCCAGCGGCTGGCGGCTGGCGGCCTGAACGATGATGGCCGGCAGATGTTTGACCGCGCGCGGCGTTTCGATTTTCGCCACCAGCGTCAAAGACCGCCAGTCGTTACGGCGCGCCGCCAGTTCGTCCTGTAGCGCGGCGACATGCGCCGCGGTTTCCACGAATGAATAGCCGACCATGTCGGCATGTTTGGCGATGAAGTCGAGATCGGCGCGGTCGCGCGCGGTCAAGGGATCGAGACCGAGGTCGACGCCGGGGAAATTCAGGCCCTTCTCGGCCTTCAGCTTCACGCCTTTGTCGCGGCCGCCTTCGATGCGAGCGACCAGGCCACCGGCGGTGCGGCGCGTGATGGTGCCGACCAGTTTGCCGTCGTCGATCGAAATACGCTGGCCGATATCGAGGCGCGCGAACACCTGCGGCAGCGTGCAGGTGGTGCTGAATGCGGGAGGCTGGTCGTCGGCGGCGTCGTTTGTCTTGAGCAGCAGCTCGTCGCCGATATAGATGCGGTCCTGTCCGGGCGGCGTGGTGACGCGGTCGGTGCGCACCTTCGGTCCGCCGATGTCCATCAGCACCGGGATGCGCCGGCCGGCGTCTTTCTCCGCGGCGCGGACATGCGCGATCATCTGGCTCCACAGATCGGGGTTGTCATGCGCGCAGTTGATGCGCACCGCATCGGCGCCGTTGGCAGCCAGTGCAGCGATGACCTTCGGGTCGAGCGCGGCATCGGTGCCGAGCGTCACCAGGATGCGGCCGGCGCGTCCGGCTTGCGGGCCGCCGAACACCTCGATGCTGTTGCGGGCGAGCAGCCGCTCGCCGCGAAAGAACTGCCGTTGCGTCGGCGCGTGAATGCCCTTCGGCGCGGCGGCGCCGGAGAGTCCGCACAGCGCCAGGATCAAGGCATCGAGCGAGGCGAGCACGCGGCCTTCGGCGCGTCCGAGCGACGACAGACCGAGCGGCATCAGGCGGCGCTGGAGCGCCCGCAGGTCCTGGCGGCGGAATGCCAGATAGTGGCCGAGGTTGAACGCGCCGAGCCGGAACGACGGCCGCTCGATGCGCGGCCGCCAGGTACGGAACGTCGACCGGCCGTGCGCGGCGGTGAGCTGGCGCAAGGCCATGACTTCAGCGAGCACATGACGCGCCTCGCTTTGGACATCGGTACTCGGCATGCGGTCTGTCTCGGAAGAAACCTTCGCATAGCGCCCGTCCATGACACTTCTGTGTATGCGGAAGCGGATGCCCGCCTTGTGGGCGCCGACGGTCTTCGCGCTCTGGCTGAAATATATGAAGTTCACGCGGCAGGAGTTTTCTGGTAAATTGCCCGCATCACCGAGACTGAAAACCTCGTGCTTGAGCATCTGCGTCACATCCGGACTGCGGTCGACGGCCTGCGTGACGATATGCGCGAGGTGAAAGGGCGGCTCGGGATTCTGGAAAGCCAATACGCAAATCTTTCCAATCGTCTGGACAGGCTTGACGCCCGCGTCGAACGGATCGAGGCCAGACTGGCCCTTGCCGAGGCCTAAGACGCGGCGTCTGGCCGCAGTTCCCGCCGCCATCCTTGCGCCCCTCGAATCGCCTATAACTCCCCGTGGCTGCGCGCAGGCCTCCCTCCGCGCCGCGCCTCCAGGGGATGATTTCCATGTCGATGTCTGCCGATGAACCGGTCGTGCCGCCGGGTACGCTGCGCCCGCTGCCGCAGCTCATTTTCGGCTCGCGCTGGCTGCAGCTGCCGCTCTATCTCGGCCTGATCGTCGCCCAGTGCGTCTACGTCGTGCTGTTCCTCAAGGAGCTGTGGCACCTCGTGCTCGGCGCCATGAAGTTCTCCGAGCAGGAGATCATGCTGGTGGTGCTCGGCCTGATCGACGTGGT
>CAYJPU010000357.1:0-1922 GCA_964372105.1 uncultured Undibacter sp. | reverse complement strand
CGACGGCGCGCCGGTAGGCGCCCGCATTCTTCAAAAGAGAATGCGGCATCACGACCAAACGTCGCGTCGATCGGCGCGCCGTCGCCCTCGTTTATTCCGAGGGCAAGGGAAGACAGGCTCATCCCGGGCCTCAGCCAAAGAACAGGGGTGGCGGAGCTATGGTCACTCGGAAGGCGCTGTTTAAAAATTCAATCGCCTACACGAAAACCGAAAGCAGGGTTGCGCGTATCCGCATTGCCGACGCGCGCGCCGTCACGCAATGTCCGGCACGATTTTCGAACGAGGGCCCCCGTGGACACATTGCCGATCCTGGCGGCGGTTGCCGCCGCCTTCCTGCTTGCCGGTGTCGTCAAGGGCGTGATCGGCCTCGGCCTGCCGACGGTCGCGATCGGTCTCTTGGGGCTGCTGATGACGCCGGCGCAGGCGGCGGCCGTTCTGATCGTGCCGTCGCTGGCCACCAATGTCTGGCAGGCTTTGGCCGGCGGCGGTGTTCTGGCGCTGGCGCGGCGGATGTGGCCGCTGCTCGCCGGCATCTGCGTCGGCACGTTTTTCGGCGCGCTGCTGTTGCCGAGCGCGAGCGGCGGCGCCGCCACCATGTGGCTCGGCGTGGCGCTGGCCGTCTATGCCTTGCTCGGCCTGTTCAAGGTGCACTTCTCGGTGCCGCCGCGGACGGAAACCTGGCTCGGCCTGGTCATGGGCTTGGCGACCGGCGCCGTCACGGTGACCACCGGCGTGTTCGCGCTGCCGGGAGTTCCCTACATCCAGGCGCTGCACTTCGACCGCGACAAGCTCGTGCAGGCGCTCGGCCTGTCGTTCACGGTCTCGACCGTCACGCTCGCCATGGCGCTGTCGCACGCCGGCGAGATCCGCATGTCGCTCGCCGCCGCCGCGTTGACGGCGCTGGTCGCCGCACCGCTCGGCATGGTGCTCGGCCAGTTCGTGCGCGCGAAGATCAAGCCCGAGACGTTCCGCCTGTTCTTCTTCCTCGGTCTGCTCGCGCTCGGCGTGCATCTGGCGCTGCGCGGATTGATATGATCGACTGACGCGAACCTTCGTACGGCCAGGACAACGCCATGAAAATCGTCGATCTCTCGCATGTGATGAACGTGCACACCCCGGGCTGGGTCGGCTACGCCGGCAACAAGATGTACTACGCGCAGAATTTGCAGACGGTTCGGATCGTCGCGCAGCGCATCGACACCGCGCTGCATGTCGGCACGCATTTCGACGGCGCGATGCACGCGACCGACAATCCGAAGGGCGACATGGCGCACCTGCCGCTCGACTATCTGTGCAACCGCGGCGTCGTGGTCGACATCTCCAAGCACATGCACGACTGGGCGGTGATCACGCCGGAGATCATCGAATTCTCGGGCGCCGACATCCGCGAAGGCGACATCCTCATCCTGCACACCGGCTGGCACCGCCACTACGAGGGCCAGCCGCAGCAGGATCTGGTGAAGTACTTCTGCTATCACCCCGGGCCCAATCTCGACACGCTGCATTGGATGCTGAAGAAGAAGATCAAGTGGTGGGCCATGGACACCGGGTCGTGCGACCACGCCATGAACACCTCGATCCGCTATATGCGGCCCGACCTCGCCGAGGAGTTCACCAAGAAGCACGGCAAGACGCCGGGCGAGTTCTTCGGCACCTTCGAATACACGCACAAGCGCTCCGGCCGGAAGGTGTCGGCCGACGTCTTCCCGTTCCACAACTGGGCCTTCCAGGAGGGGCTGTTGCACGCGGAAAATCTCGGCGGCGACATCGAACTGATGCTGGGCAAGCGCTGCGTGATCGGCGCCTTCCCGTGGCGCTACGAAGGCCTGGAAGGCTGCCCGTGCCGCATCGTGTGCTTCCTCGACACCGACGAGTCGGTGGAAGCGGTCGGCGACGCGGCCAAGGCGATCCTCGCGCCGCGG
>CAYJPU010000356.1:0-1926 GCA_964372105.1 uncultured Undibacter sp. | reverse complement strand
TCGGCCTCGAACACGTCGATGAACAGCTTGCCGATGATCTTGCGCTTCTGCTCCGGGTCGTCGACGCCGTCGAGCGCCTTGAGGAACACGGCGCTGTCGTCCACATGCACCAGCGGGATGTTGTAAGAGTCGCGGAACATCGCCACGACCTTTTGCGCCTCGGCGAGCCGCATCAGGCCGTGGTCGACCAGCACGCAAGTGAGTTGATCGCCGATCGCTTCATGGATCAGCACGGCGGCGACCGCCGAGTCGACGCCGCCGGACAGGCCGCAGATCACGCGGCCCTTGCCGACCTGTTTCCTGATTTTCTCGATCGCCTCGTCCTTGAAGGCGCGCATGGTCCAGTCGCCGGTGCAGCCGGCGATTCTGCGCACGAAGTTGCGCAAGAGCGCCGCGCCGTGCGGCGTGTGCATCACTTCGAGATGGAACTGCGTGGCGTAGAACTTGCGCTTGTCGTCGCCGATCATGGCGATCGGCGCGTTGGCCGAGGTGCCGAGCACCCGGAAGCCGGGCGGCAGCGCGGTGACGCGGTCGCCGTGGCTCATCCACACCGGGTATTTCTGGCCCTTCTGCCACACGCCGTCGAGCAGCGGTGAATCGGCCACGACCTCGACCTCGGCGCGGCCGAACTCGCGGTGGTGGCCGCCTTCGACCTTGCCGCCGAGCTGCTGCGCCATCGCCTGCTCGCCGTAGCAGATGCCGAGCACCGGCACGCCGGCGTCGTAGATCGCCTGCGGCGCGAGCGGGGCATCCTTGTCGAGCGCCGAGGCCGGCCCGCCGGACAGGATCACCGCCTTCGGCTTCATCTCCTTGAAGGCTAACTCCGCCTTCTGGAACGGGACGATCTCGCTGTAGACCTTTTCCTCCCGCACCCGGCGCGCGATGAGCTGGGTGACCTGGGAGCCGAAATCGACGATCAGGATCTTGTCGTGGGAGTTCTTGTCAGACATGGACGGCCTTGTGCCCCCGAAGATGGCCGGAATGGGGCTCGCGTGGCCGTTCGGGACGGCTTTCTGCGGGCTTTAGGAAATTTGGTCAACCATATTGCGGCCTTCCCAGTAACTCAATTTTAGCGCCGGGCGTGCTTAGAAAATGTGAGGAAAACCGGCTTGTTCACAGCCGGTCGTGTGCCGGAGCATCCATGGCCTTCGAAACCCAGCGCCTCACCCTGCCGGTGGCCGCCTCTTCCCACGCCGCCCGCCGCAGCACGCTGTTTCGCGAGAGCTTGCCGGAAACCGCCGAGCGCTGGGCCCTCGGGCTCGCCTGGGCGCTGATGCCGGCCCGCATCACCGGCCTGCCCGGCCTCGTCCGCATGAGCTTCGAGGAACTGCTCGCGCCCGACTACGCTTTGCCCGACCCCGAGCGCGCGCTCGAAAATCCGCCGGGCCTGGCCGGCATCGTGCACGACCTGTCGCTGCCGACGCTGCTCGCCGCGTTCCGGCGCGGGCTCTATCCGTTCGCCCATGTTGGGCCGCTGAAATGGTGGTCGCCGCCGACCCGCTCGCTGCTGTTCTTCAACGAGACGCACATCGCCAAGCGGCTGCGCCGGCAGATGCGCCAGGGTCACTACACCGTCACCTTCGACCGCGACTTCGAAGGCGTCATCAAGGCCTGCGCCGGCACGCGCGCCGGGCGCTGGCACGTCACCTGGATCACGCCCAAGATCATGCACGCCTTCGCGCAGGCCTTTGACGCCGGCCACGCCCATTCGTTCGAAGTGTGGAACGAAAAGGGCGAGCTCGCCGGCGGCGGCTACGGCGTCGCGATCGGCAACTCGTTCGTCACCGAGTCGCAGTTCTCGCGCGAGCCGAACACCTCGAAGATCGGCTTCACGGTGCTCAACTGGCATCTGGCGCAGTGGGGCTTCGCCTTCAACGACGGCAAGCTGATGACGCCGACCTGCCGCGACATGGGCTTCCGCGAAGT
>CAYJPU010000355.1:0-1943 GCA_964372105.1 uncultured Undibacter sp. | reverse complement strand
GTGACGCCGTGCTTCTTGGCCTCGGCCAGTTTCGAGCCGGCGCCGGGACCGGCGACAACGTAGTCGGTCTTCTTCGACACCGAACCGGCGGCCTTGGCCCCTAAACGTTCGGCCATCGCCTTGGCTTCGTCGCGCGTCATCTTCTCGAGGCTGCCTGTAAACACCACGGTCTTGCCGGCTATGGCTGAATCCTTCTTCGGCTTCTCGGCGTCGAGGATAGTCACTTCCTTGATAAGGCGGTCGACGACGTGCCGGTTGTGGCTCTCGCCGAAATAGGACTTCACGCTCTCGATCACGGTCTCGCCGATCTGGTCGAGCGCATCCATCTCCGCGCTCGCCTCCTCGTCGCCCTTGGAAACCTTCAAGCAGGCGTCGTGGAACGCTTCCCATGACCCGTAGCCGCGCGCCAGCGCCAGCGCCGTGGTCTCGCCGACATGGCGGATGCCGAGCGCGTAGATGAAGCGGTCGAGGCCGATCTTGCGGCGCTCGTCGATGGCGTCGAACAGATTGCGCACCGAGGTCTCGCCGTAGCCTTCGACCTCCTCGAGCTTGATCTCCTTGTTGCGCTTGCGCAGCAGGAAGATGTCGCCCGGCTCCTTGACCCAGCCCTGCTCGAAGAACCATTCGATCTGCTTTTCGCCCAGGCCCTCGATGTCGAAGGCGCGGCGCGACACGAACAGCATCAAATGCTGGATCTTCTGATACGGGCAGGCGAACTCGCCGGTGCAGCGGGCGCGCGCGCCCTCCTCGCCGGTGGCGGTTTCCTCGCGTACGATATCGGTGTGCAGGTGGCAGGGGCACTTCTTCGGAAAATGATAGGGCTTCGCGTCCTTCGGCCGCTTGTCGATGACGACGTCGACGATCTGCGGGATGACGTCGCCGGCGCGTTGGATGATCACGGTGTCGCCGATGCGGATGTCGCGGCCGTCGCGCAACACCTCGCCCTTGCCGCCGACGCCCTTGATGTAATCCTCGTTGTGCAGCGTGACGTTCTGCACCACCACGCCGCCGACGCCGACCGGTTCCAGCTTGCCGACCGGCGTGAGCGCGCCGGTGCGGCCGACCTGGATCTCGATGTCCTTCAAGACGGTGATGGCGCGCTCGGCCGGGAATTTGTGCGCGATGCCCCAGCGCGGCGTGCGCGACACGAAGCCGAGCCGTTCCTGCCAGTCGATGCGGTCGACCTTGTAGACGACGCCGTCGATGTCGTAATCGAGTCTGGCGCGGCGCTCCTCGATGTGGCGGTGGAAAGCGATCAGCTCCTCGACCGAACGGCACAGTCTGGTCAGCGGATTGGTCTTGAAGCCACAGGCCTCGAACCACTTGATCATGCCGCTCTGCGTGTCGGCCGGCATCTCGCTCATCTCGCCCCAGGCATAGGCGAAAAAACCGAGCGGCCGCGAGGCGGTGATCACCGGGTCCTTCTGGCGCAAGGAGCCGGCGGCCGAGTTGCGCGGATTGGCGAAAATGGGTGCGCCCGCCTCCTTCTGCCGCTCGTTGAGCTTCAGGAAGTCGGCCTTGGTCATGTAGACCTCGCCGCGCACCTCGGCGACCTTCGGCACGTGCCGGCCCTTGAGCTGCTGCGGCACGTCATGCAGCGTGCGGATGTTGGCGGTGACGTCTTCGCCTTCGGCGCCGTCGCCGCGCGTCGCGGCGGTGACCAGAGCGCCGTCCTCGTAGCGCAGCGACATCGACAAGCCGTCGATCTTCGGCTCAGCGCTGAAGTTGATCTTGTCGTCGTCGGACAGTTTGAGGAAGCGGCGGATGCGGCCGACGAAGTCGATCACGTCCTGCTCGGCGAAGGCGTTGTCGAGCGACAGCATCGGCACCGCGTGGCGGATTTTGGCGAAGCCGCGCGCGGGCGCGGCGCCGATTTTGAGCGACAGCGACTCCAGTGTGCGCAGTTCCGGAAAGCGCGCCTCGATTGCCGTGTAGCGCGCGCG
>CAYJPU010000354.1:0-1958 GCA_964372105.1 uncultured Undibacter sp. | reverse complement strand
AGATAGAAATGCGGGATGGTCTGCTTGGCCTCGACCAGCCGCTTGGCGATGGTCGCGCGCATGCCGTCGAGCGGCACTTCCTCGAAAGCAACGCCTCCGAACAGCGCCTTGACCTGCGCCGCGCTGGCGCCGACCGCCATCGCAGGCCCGCGCACCGGCGCGCTTTCGACGTCGCTGGCGACGATGCGGCCGTGCGGCCCGGAACCCTTGATAGTGGCAAGGTCGATGCCGCGCTCGCCGGCGAGCCGGCGCGCTAGCGGCGTGACGGTAACGCCACCGCTGAGCCGCGCGGATCCGAAATTGCGCTCAGGCGTGCGCACTTCACGGAACGGGTCCATTTGAGCATAGGCGTGCGACGCGTTTCCCGCCCGCTCGTCCCCGCGCAAGCGGGGACCCAGATCTTGTTGCCCCTGGCCCCCCGCTTTCGCGGGGGCGAACGGAGTTTGGGGTGCGCTCGGCGGGTCACTGGTTGCGTTGGGCTGGGCCGGCTCGTCCGCGCCCGCGATCACCGCCACTACCGCGCCGACTTTCGCCACTTCGCCGACCTGAAAGCGAATCTCGCCGAGCGTGCCGGCGCTGGTCGCCGGCACTTCCATCGAGGTCTTGTCGGTCTCGATCTCGAACAGGTTGTCGCCCGGCTTCACCGCGTCGCCGGCGGCCTTGAACCATTTCGTGATCTTGCCCTCGGTGACGGTTTCACCGAGCTGGGGCATCAGGACGTTCACGCGCTTCTCCGATTCCTTAGCGGCCGCTTACCATGTCACCGACACGTACTGCGTCTCGAGAAATTCCTTCATGCCTTCCTGCGCGCCTTCGCGGCCGAGGCCGGACTGCTTGGTGCCGCCGAACGGCGCCGCCGGATCGGACACCAGGCCGCGATTGAGGCCGATCATGCCGAAGTCGAGCTTCTCGGACACGCGCATGCCGCGCGACAGGTCCTTGGTGTAGAGATAAGCCACCAGACCGTATTCGGTGTCGTTGGCGCGCTTGACCGCCTCGTCCTCGGTCTTGAAGGTCTGGATCGCGGCGACGGGGCCGAAGATCTCTTCGCTCAGCATCTTGGCGCCGTCGGGCACGTTGGTGAGCACGGTCGCCGGATAGAAGAAGCCCGGGCCGCCCGGCGACTTGCCGCCGGTCAAGATCTTGGCGCCTTTGGCGGTGGCGTCCTCGACCAGCTCGATCACCTTGTCGCGGCCTTCGGCGTTGACCAGCGGCCCGACATTGACGCCGTCGTCGAGGCCGTTGCCGACCTTGAGCCCTTCCATCTTGCCGGTGAGCTTCTTGGCAAACTCGTCGTGCACCTTCTCGTGCACGTAGAAGCGGTTGGCCGCGGTGCAGGCCTCGCCCATGTTGCGCATCTTCGCGATCATGGCGCCGTCGACCGCGGCGTCGATGTCGGCGTCCTCGAACACGATGAACGGCGCGTTGCCGCCCAGTTCCATCGCCGGCTTGACGATGTTGTCGGCGGCCTCACGCAGCAGCTTGCGGCCGACTTCGGTCGAGCCGGTGAACGACACGACGCGCACGCGGGGATCGTGCAGCATGGCGCTGACCACCTTGCCGGACGAACGCGAGGGGATGACGTTGACCACGCCGGGCGGCACGCCGGCTTCTTCCAGCGCCGGCATCAGCGCCAGCATGGTGAGCGGCGTGTCGGAGGCGGGCTTCAAGACCACCGGGCAGCCGGCGGCGAGCGCCGGGCCGATCTTGCGGGTCGCCATCGCGGCCGGGAAATTCCACGGCGTCACCAGCACGGCGATGCCGGCCGGCTTGTGCTGCGCCACGATGCGCGCGCCGGAGGCCGGCGCCATCGAGATCTGGCCGATGTTGCGCACCGCCTCCTCGGCGTACCAGCGGAAGAATTCGGCGGCGTAGGCGATCTCGCCGCGCGAATCCGACAGCGCCTTGCCGTTCTCCAGCGTGATCAGCTTCGCGAAGCGCTCGGCGTCGCGCATGAT
>CAYJPU010000353.1:0-1985 GCA_964372105.1 uncultured Undibacter sp. | reverse complement strand
GAACAGCTTGGATTCGAAGTCGAGCCCGGGCGACAGGCCGAGATAGGCGTGCGTCGGCCGCGCGAAACAGTAGACGCAGCCGTGCTCGCAGCCGCGATAGGGATTGATCGAACGGTCGAAGCCGATGTCCGGCGATTCGTTGCGGGTGATGATCTTGCGGGTCGCGTCGGTCTGCACTGTGGTCTTGAACGCCGGCAAGTCGTCGAGAGTGCGCCAGCCGTCGTCGAAGGCGACCCGCGCCAGCGGCTCGTAGCGGCCGGAGGCGTTGCTCTGCGCACCGCGCCCGCGCCGCCGTTCGTGGTCGACCACCACGCCCAGCATTTCGCTGACGTCGGCATAAGGGCCTTCCGGCGCATGCACGCCCACCGGCGCGGAGGGCAGCTCCTTCACCGGCGGGCGTTTCTGGGCTGCGTTTGATCGAGCCATGGCGCTAACCTAGTGATGGCATGTGAACGAAACAAGAACATTTTTTGAAGGTTCACAATTTCGCCGATCGGGGCCTTATCTCGTGGCGCGATCGACAAAGCGCACATGATATGGTGCAACCAGCCAGACACAGCCGCGGTTCCATGCTCAGCGCCATCATTGCCACGCACGAATCAGAGCGCACTTTGGTGCCGACGCTGGCCGCGTTGGTTCCGGGCGCGACCGCCGGCCTGCTGACCGAGGTGATCGTGACCGACGCCGGCTCGCACGACGCCACCGCCGAAGTCGCCGATATCGCCGGCTGCCGCTTCATGAGCGCCAGCGAGCCGCTCGGCCCCCGGCTGAAGGCGGCTGCGCTGTCGACCCGCACGCCGTGGCTCATGTTCCTGCGCCCCGGCACGGTGCCGGATCCCTCCTGGGTCGCCGCCGCCGACCGCTTCATGCAGACCGCGGACCGCCAGGGCGACCGGGCACGCGCCGCCGTGTTCCGGCCGTCGGGCGCGGCCGACCCGATGCGTCCGGCGCTGGCGGAAGTCTTCGCCCTGCTGCGCGTCGCCTTCGGCGGCGGCGTCCGCCCGGAGCAAGGCCTGCTGATCTCACGCCGGCTGTACGACAGCGTCGGCGGTCACGCGCCCGGCGCCGACCCGGAGGCGGCGCTGCTGCGCCGGCTCGGCCGCCGCCGCATCGCCATGCTGCCGGCGGGCGCACGACCGCCGGCATAGAGCTCCGGCGAGTTACTTGACTTTGTCAACTAACTGGCCGAGGCTGCCGGGGTCATGCCTGAGCCCGGAAAACCTCTCGTCGCCGCGGTGCGCCGCTTCAACCGCTTCTACACGCGCCACATCGGCGTGCTGCGGAAGGGCTATCTCGACAGCCCCTACTCGCTCGGCGAGATGCGCGTGCTGTACGAGATCGCACACGGCGACGCCCCGACCGCCAGCGACGTCGCGCGCGCGCTCGATCTCGACGCCGGCTATCTCAGCCGCGTGCTGCGCAATTTCGAAAAGAAGGGCCTGATCAGCCGCAAGACCTCGGCGACCGATGCGCGGCAGAGCCATCTCAGCCTCACCGCGCGCGGCGAGAAGGTGTACGCGCCGCTAGAGAGCCGCTCGCAGGAGCAGACTGCCGGGATGCTCGGCAAGCTCACGCCGGCGCAGCAGGCGCAGCTCGTGGCGGCGATGAGCGAGATCGAAGCGCTGGTCGGCGACACGCCGCCGCGCACCGGCGACGGCAAGCCGGTTTATACGTTGCGCGGGCCGCGGCCCGGCGACTTCGGCTGGATCGTGTCACGGCACGCCGAGCTCTATGCGCAGGAATACGGCTGGGGCGAACCGTTCGAAGGCCTGTGCGCGCAGATCGTCGCCGACTTCGCCAACACCAACGATCCGGCGCGCGAACGCTGCTGGATCGCCGAGATCGACGGCGAGAACGTCGGCACCGTCATGCTCGTGAAAGATTCCGACGAGGTCGCGCGCATCCGCCTGCTGCTGATCGATCCGAAAGGCCGCGGGCTCGGCCTCGGCACCAGACTGGTCGATGAATGCGTCAGCTTCGCGCGC
>CAYJPU010000352.1:0-1997 GCA_964372105.1 uncultured Undibacter sp. | reverse complement strand
GAAGCCGGTCAAGGAAGGCGTCAACAAGGAAGAAGCCGACAAGATCAAGGCCACCTTGGAGAAGGTCGGCGCCAAGGTTGAGCTTAAGTAAGCGCAGCTTACTTAAGCGAAATCCCCGGGCGAGCGTCAGCGCGACCCGGGGATCGCCAAGAAGATGGCTGGCCGGGACTTTATCGGGAAGACGCGCTTCGCGCTGAAGCCCGGCCATGACGGAAGTAGAGCGAAATCCCCGGGGCCAAAAGCCTCGGGGGTCTCGGACAGGAGAGAGGGACGGCCGCGCGCAGCGGGGCGTCCCGAGGTGCAGCGGGCGGCTTCGCCGTTCGCGACGGCTTGAAATGCGGCGGTTCGGGATACCCCGAATCACATAGAACCGGACAGCCCCGACGCTTGTCCCGATGGTCGCGATGGATTGCGGCTGTTAGGAGAGGCGCCCGCGCAGCCCGCCGAAATCGAATCGAGAGCAAAAACGATGGCGCAGACGTTTACCGGTCGCAAGCGCGTACGGAAGTTTTTTGGATCCATCAAAGAAGTCGCGGAGATGCCGAACCTCATCGAGGTTCAGAAGGCGTCCTACGACCAGTTCCTGCTGGTCAAGGAGCCGCACGGCGGCCGTCCCGACGAAGGCCTGCAGGCCGTTTTCAAATCGGTGTTCCCGATTTCCGACTTTTCCAATTCGTCGATGCTCGAGTTCGTCAAATACGAATTCGAACCGCCGAAGTATGACGTCGACGAGTGCCGCCAGCGCGGCATGACCTTCGCCGCGCCGCTCAAGGTGACGCTGCGGCTGATCGTGTTCGACATCGACGAAGAGACGGGCGCGCGTTCGGTCAAGGACATCAAGGAGCAGGATGTCTACATGGGCGACATTCCGCTCATGACCAACAACGGCACCTTCATCGTCAACGGCACCGAGCGCGTCATCGTCTCGCAGATGCACCGTTCGCCCGGCGTGTTCTTCGACCACGACAAGGGCAAGACGCACTCCTCGGGCAAGCTGTTGTTCGCCGCCCGCATCATCCCGTATCGCGGCTCCTGGCTCGACATCGAGTTCGACGCCAAGGACATCGTCTATGCGCGCATCGACCGCCGCCGCAAGATTCCGGTGACGTCGCTGCTCTACGCCCTCGGTCTCGACGGCGAAGAGATCCTGCGCACGTTCTACAAGCACATCCCCTACAAGCGCGCCAAAGAAGGCTGGCGCGTGCCGTTCGACGCCAACCGGCTCAAGGGCTACAAGGCGGTCAACGACCTGGTCGACGCCGACACCGGCAAGGTGGTCGTGGAAGCGGGCAAGAAGCTCAGCGTCCGCCAGGCGCGCCAGCTCGCCGAGAAGGGCCTCAAGCACCTGCGCATGACCGACGAAGAGTTGATCGGTCACTACGTGGCGGAAGATCTCGTCAACCCGAAGTCGGGCGAGATCTACATGGAAGCCGGCGAGGAGATCACCGAGAAGAACCTCAAGGTTCTGGTCGAGGCCGGCTACAAGGAACTGCCGCTGCTCGACATCGACCACGTCAACGTCGGCGCCTACATCCGCAACACGCTCGCCGTCGACAAGAACATGACGCGCGAGGACGCGCTGTTCGACATCTACCGCGTCATGCGCCCGGGCGAGCCGCCGACGGTCGACACCGCCGAGGCGATGTTCCGTTCGCTGTTCTTCGATTCGGAGCGCTACGACCTCTCGGCGGTCGGCCGCGTGAAGATGAACATGCGCCTCGACCTCGACGCGCCGGACACCCACCGCGTGCTGCGCAAGGAGGACATCCTGGCGGTCATCAAGACGCTGGTGGACCTGCGCGACGGCAAGGGCGAGATCGACGACATCGACAACCTCGGCAACCGCCGCGTGCGTTCGGTCGGCGAGCTGATGGAGAACCAGTATCGCGTCGGCCTGCTGCGCATGGAGCGCGCGATCAAGGAGCGGATGTCGTCGGTCGACATCGACACGGTGATGCCGCAGGACCTGATCAACGCCAAGCCGGCGGCGGCCGCGG
>CAYJPU010000351.1:0-2006 GCA_964372105.1 uncultured Undibacter sp. | reverse complement strand
GCCACCCTGCTATAAGGCCCAAGGCACCCCCGCTCCGGCCTGATTCCGGCTCCATGAAACTCGTCTCCATCCCCGCCAATCCGGTGCCCGACAACGTCGTGACCGGCGCCATCAAGACCTCCGACGGGGTCAGTTTGCGCTTTGCGCGCTGGGCGCCGCCGCCGAACCGCAAGGGCACCGTGGTGCTGCTGCAGGGCCGCGCCGAATACGTCGAGAAATACTACGAGACGGTGCGCGACCTGCGCGCGCGCGGCTTTGCGGTCGCGGCCTTTGACTGGCGCGGGCAGGGCCTGTCCGACCGCGCGCTGTCCGACCGGCGCAAGGGCCACGTCCGCAACTTCAACGAATACGCCAGCGACCTCAACGCCGTCATGGAACAGGTGGTGCTGCCGGACTGCCCGCCGCCGATCTTCGCGTTGGGCCATTCCATGGGCGGCGCCATCGCCATCCGCGCCTGCCATGACGGCAGCCGCTGGTTCGAACGCGTCGTGCTGTCGGCGCCGATGATCGCGCTGCCGCCGGGTCCGCTCACGCGCGTGGCGGGACCTTTGGCGCGCACGCTGCGGATGTTCGGCACCGGCTCGGCCTACGTGCCGACCGCCGACCATGCGTTGACCGGCAGACAGGACTTCATCGGCAACGTGCTGACCTCCGACCCGGTGCGCTACGCGCGCAACGCCGCGGTGTTGGAGGAGGAGCCTGAGCTCGGCCTCGGGGCGCCGACGGTGGCCTGGGCCGACGCCGCGTTACGGCTGATGAAGCGCTTCGCCGATCCCGGCTATCCCGGCCGCATCCGGCAGCCGATCCTGATGGTGGCGGCCGGCCGCGACGAGGTCGTGTCGACGTCGGCGATCGAGCAGTTCGGTCTGAACCTGCTGGCCGGGCGGCATCTCATTCTCGCCGGCGCCAAGCACGAGATCCTGCAGGAGCAGGATCACTACCGCGGCCAGTTCTGGGCGGCGTTCGATGCCTTCGTGCCGGGCACGCCAAGGTATTGAGGGCGTCGCGAAGCGCTCACATGCCGGGTTCGATCGGATGGTCGACCGCGCCGCCGGTCTCAGCCCAATCCTTGAAGCCACCTAAGTTGAAGACGTGGGTGAAGCCAAGGTCCTTGAGCGCCTTGCCGCTGAGCGCAGCGCGGCCGCCCGAGGCGCAATAGATAATGATCGTCTTGTCCTTGGCGAAAGTCTTGTCGTGGTAGGGCGAGTCGGGATCGGCGCGGAATTCCAGCATGCCGCGCGAGACATGCAGGGCGCCAGCGATCTTGCCGGTCTTTTCCACTTCCGGCGCGTCGCGCACGTCGAGCACCAGCGCGTTGCCTTTGGCGATCATGGTGCGCGCTTCGGCGGGCGTGATCTTCGTCACCGCGGCGTTGGCCGCTTCCATCATTTGTTTGAGGCTGGTGGTCATGGCGTTCTCCTTGGACATCAGCGGCGCATTCACGCACGCGGTTTAACCCTTGAGCATCTCCAGCGCGGCCGCGTGCACGCGCTTGTCGCCGGCGGCGACGATGCGGCCGCCGGATTGCGCAGGGCCGCCTTCCCAGGTGGTGATGATGCCGCCGGCCCCCAGGATGATCGGGATCAACGGCACGATGTCGTGCGGCTTGATCTCGGTCTCGATCACCAGGTCGATCTGGCCGGCCGCCAGCATGCAGTAGGCGTAGCAGTCGCCGCCGTAGCGCGACAGCTTCACGACGTTTTCCACGGTCTGGAACATGGCGCGGTCGGCAGGCTGCATCAGCAGCGGCGAGGTGGTGAACAGCACGGCGTCTTTGAGACCAGAACAATGACGTACGTGCAGGTCGCGGTCGCCGGCCGGCCCGCGGTAGTGCGCCGCGCCGCTGTCGCCGGTGAAGCGCTCGCGGATGAACGGCTGGTGCATCATGCCGTAGACCGGCTCGCCGAAGCGCATCAGGCCGATCAGCGTGCCCCAGGCCACCATGCCGGAGATGAACGACTTGGTGCCGTCGATCGGGTCGAGCACCCAGACATATTCGGCGTCGG
>CAYJPU010000350.1:0-2028 GCA_964372105.1 uncultured Undibacter sp. | reverse complement strand
TGCCCTGGACCCGCGATCAGATGGCCGAACGCGCGGCACGCGAATTGCGCGACGGCTTCTACGTCAATCTCGGCATCGGCATTCCGACGCTGGTGTCGAACTACATCCCGGACGGCATGACCGTGCAGTTGCAAAGCGAAAACGGCATGCTCGGCTTCGGGCCGTTCCCTTATGAGGGCGAGGAAGACGCCGACCTGATCAATGCCGGCAAGCAGACCGTCACCGAAATTCCGACCACCAGCTTTTTCTCCAGCGCCGATTCATTCGCCATGATCCGCGGCGGCCACATCGACATCGCGATCCTCGGCGCCATGCAGGTGGCGGAGAACGGCGATCTCGCCAACTGGATGATCCCCGGCAAAATGGTGAAGGGCATGGGCGGCGCCATGGATCTGGTCGCCGGCGTCAAGAAGGTGGTGGTGGTGATGGAACACACCGCCAAGGACGACCCCAAGCTCCTGCACAAGTGCAACCTGCCGCTCACCGGCGCCGGCGTCGTCGACATGGTGATCACCGACTTGGGCGTGTTCAGCATCGACCGCAAGCAGGGCGGCATGACGCTGATCGAACTCGCGCCGGGCGTGACCTTGGACGAGATCACCAAGAAGACCGAGGCGACGTTCAAGATCGGCGCGAAGCTGAAACATTGAGGGATCCGGACATGGGGCGCGGATTTTGGAGTGCCGGAATTGGCCTGCTGGTCGCGGTCGCCGCGCTGGCGGTCTCGACGGTGGCGGAGGCGCGCGACGGCTGCGGCCGCGGCTACTACTTCGATGGCTACGCCTGCCGGCCGGAGCGCTACTACCGGCCGCCGCCGCCTGGTTACTATCCGCCGCCGCCGGACTATTACCGGCCGCCACCGCCGCGCTACTACGAGCCGCCACCCGACGATGGTCCGGTCTTCCAATTCAATTTCGGCGGCCGTGACGAACGGCGCTACGCACCGCCGGTGCGCGGCCGCGACGGCAGGATGATGTGCCCGCAACGCGGCTACACCATTCAGGACGGTCTGTGTAAGCCGTATCGCGGCTATTGACGTTCGGCGGTGCCGCGCGAATTACGATGTCATGGCCGGGCTCGTCCCGGCCATCTCGTTTAGGGAAGCATAATGCTCGCCTAAGCGGGGCTACCGGGACATAGGCGTTTTGAAGAAACGCCGTTCTTCGAACGGCTATGCCCGGTGACGAAAGCGCCCGTAGCGAAATCCGGGGCCGCGCTCGTGCGGACTGCGCGTTGCAAATGCAGTGGCCGATGAACCTATCAACCGCGAGCGAGCTCTTGCTCGACGGCTTTGCGCAACGGAGGGAGATGCTCCCGGAGTGTGTTCCAGACGCGCTGCGAAGTAATCCCACCGTAATCATGTCGATAGAAGTTTCCCGCCGCAGCCATGTCATGCCAGGGAATGTCCGCATGCCGGGCTTTTAAGTCGCCTGGAAGGCGTCGGGATGCTTCTGAAATAACCTCGAGGCATCGTATGACGGCGAGAAGAGTTCGCTCGTCTTCGCAAAATTGTTCATAGCCGAGGCCTGCCGTGAAGCCCTCGGCCAATTCAATATGGCGAAGCATGTCGCCGAGATAGCCGCGATTTTTCTCAGAAAGCATAAATCGAATCACGGGCGGAGGGCGCGCGCAAATGCGGCTTGAGTCCGGCGCGATCGATGACGTCGACGGGACCGTCAAATAGACCCGCGACGAATTCCTTGAGCGCGACGTAGTCGTAGATCGTGCCTTCCCGCCCGGGCTCGAATTCCACTAAAATATCGATATCGCTGTCCGGCCGGTCGTCGCCGCGCGCCACAGAGCCGAACACAGCGGCGCGACGAATGCCGCGCGCCCGCAAAGCGGGCTCGGCTTCCTTCAGGCGGGCAATGACCTCGTCGCGGCGCATAGGGGCATATTAGCAAGAGTTGCCCAAATATTCCAGTTGAGCGCTTCCGCCCTCACGGCACCGCGAGCTTCGACTTCTCGCGCGGCACATAATCGCCGGCCCCTAACTTGCCGACCAGCTTGCCATCGCGCACCACGAAC
>CAYJPU010000349.1:0-2066 GCA_964372105.1 uncultured Undibacter sp. | reverse complement strand
CAGCGCTTCTCGACCAACACCTTCCCGACCTGGTCGCTGGCGCATCCGTACCGCTATCTGGCGCACAACGGCGAGATCAACACGCTGCGCGGCAACGTCAACTGGATGGCGGCGCGCCAGGCCTCGGTGTCCTCGCCGCTGTTCGGCAAGGACATCAGCAAACTGTGGCCGATCTCCTACGAAGGCCAGTCCGACACCGCCTGCTTCGACAACGCGCTCGAATTCCTGGTGCAGGGCGGCTACTCGCTCGCGCACGCCATGATGATGATGGTGCCCGAGGCCTGGGCCGGCAACCCGCTGATGGACGAGGAGCGGCGCGCTTTCTACGAATACAACGCCGCGCTGATGGAGCCTTGGGACGGCCCGGCCGCGCTCGCCTTCACCAACGGCCGCCAGATCGGCGCGACGCTCGACCGCAACGGCCTGCGTCCGGCGCGCTATTTCCTGACCCGCGACGACCGCATCATCATGGCCTCCGAGATGGGCGTGCTGCCGATCCCGGAAAAGGACATCATCAAGAAGTGGCGCCTGCAGCCCGGCAAGATGCTGCTGGTCGATCTAGACGAAGGCCGCCTCATTCCCGACGAGGAACTGAAGGCGACGCTGGCGAGGAGCCATCCCTACAAGGAGTGGCTCGAGCGCACGCAGATCGTGCTGGAGGACCTGCCGGCCACCGGCAACGGCAAACCCATCTCCAACCTGTCGCTGCTCGATCGTCAGCAGGCGTTCGGCTACACGCAGGAAGACCTGAAGTTCCTGATGACGCCGATGGCGACCACCGGCGAGGAAGCGGTCGGCTCGATGGGCAACGACACGCCGATCTCGGCGCTGTCGGACAGGGTCAAACCGCTGTTCACCTATTTCAAGCAGAACTTCGCGCAGGTGACGAACCCGCCGATCGACTCGATCCGCGAAGAGCTGGTGATGAGCCTCGTCTCCATCATCGGACCGCGGCCGAACATCTTCGACCTCGAGGGCACCTCCAAGACCAAGCGTCTCGAAGTGCGCCAGCCGATCCTCTCCAACGACGACCTGGAGAAGATCCGCGCCATCTCGCAGATGAGCGGCGATCATTTCCAGTCGTACACCTTCGACATCACCTATCCGGCCGAGCACGGCGTCGACGGCATGGGCTGGGCGATCGACGCGCTGTGCGAGCGCGCCGAAGAGGAAGTGCGCAAGGGCTGCAACATCCTCATCCTGTCCGACCGCAAGGCGAGCGCCGACCGCATCCCGATCCCGGTGCTGCTGGCCTGCGCCGCCGTGCATCATCACCTGATCCGCCAGGGCCTGCGCACCTCGGTCGGCCTGGTGCTGGAGACGGGCGAGCCGCGTGAAGTGCACCACTTCGCGTGCCTGGCCGGTTACGGCGCCGAGGCGATCAACCCCTACCTCGCCTTCGAAACGCTGGCCGCCATGAAGGACGACCTGCCGCAGAAGATCGACGAGAAGGAGTTGATCAAGCGCTACATCAAGTCGATCGACAAGGGCCTGCTGAAGGTGATGTCCAAGATGGGCATCTCGACCTACCAGTCCTACTGCGGCGCGCAGATTTTCGACGCCATCGGCCTCAAGCAGGAGTTCGTCGACAAGTATTTCACCGGCACGCATTCCCGCATCGAGGGCGTTGGCCTCGCCGAGATCGCCGAAGAGACCGTGCGCCGCCACCGCGACGCCTTCTCGGAAGCGCCGATCTACCGCTCCATGCTCGACGTCGGCGGCGAATATGCCGTGCGCGTGCGCGGCGAGGACCATGTCTGGACCGCCGAGACGGTGCAGCGCCTGCAACATGCCGTGCGCGGCAATTCGCAGGACGCCTACCGTGCCTTCGCGCAGATCGTGAACGACCAGAACGAGCGGCTTTTGACCATCCGCGGCCTGTTCCGCATCAAGACCGCGGAAGAAGACGGCCGCAAGCCGGTCGCCCTCGATGAAGTCGAGCCGGCCGCGAACATCGTGCGCCGCTTCTCGACCGGCGCCATGTCCTACGGCTCGATCTCGCGCGAAGCGCACACCACGCTCGCCATCGCCATGAACCGGATCGGCGGCAAGTCGAACACCGGCGA
>CAYJPU010000348.1:0-2072 GCA_964372105.1 uncultured Undibacter sp. | reverse complement strand
CGAAGCGCGAAATCTCGGGGATGATCGATCAGGTCTACCGCCACTGCGGCCAGAAAGAGACGGTCATCTTCTGCGACCGCATCATGGCGCTCGGCTTCTACCACGCGTTCAAGGCCGGCATTTCGTTCGGCAAGGACGACATGGTGGTGCCGGCCTCGAAGTGGAAGACCGTCGAGACCACGCGCGAACTCGCCAAGGAGTTCGAGCAGCAGTACAACGACGGCCTCATCACCCAGGGCGAGAAGTACAACAAGGTGGTCGACGCCTGGTCGAAGTCGACCGACGCCATCGCGGAAGCGATGATGAAGGAGATCTCGACCACCAAGAAGGACGCCAACGGGCGCGACATGCAGGTCAACTCGATCTACATGATGGCGCACTCGGGCGCGCGCGGTTCGCCGGCCCAGATGCGCCAGCTCGCCGGCATGCGCGGCCTGATGGCCAAGCCGTCGGGTGAGATCATCGAGAGCCCGATCATCTCGAACTTCAAGGAAGGCCTGTCCGTGCTCGAGTACTTCAACTCGACCCACGGCGCCCGCAAGGGTCTGGCCGACACCGCCTTGAAGACCGCGAACTCCGGTTACCTGACCCGCCGTCTCGTCGATGTGGCGCAGGACTGCATCATCACCGAGCCGGATTGCGGCACCACCAACGGCATCAAGGTGCGCGCCATCATCGACGCCGGCACCGTGGTGGCCTCGCTCGCCATCCGTATCCTGGGCCGCACCACGGCCGAGGACGTCAAGGACCCGAACAGCGGCAAGGTGGTCGTCAAGGGCGGCACGCTGCTGCAGGAGCCGGAAGTCGATCAGATCACCCAGGCGGGCGTTCAGGAGCTCAAGATCCGCTCGGTGCTGACCTGCACCAGCAAGGTCGGCGTCTGCGGCGCCTGCTACGGGCGCGATCTCGCCCGCGGCACGCCCGTGAACATGGGCGAGGCGGTCGGTGTCATCGCGGCGCAGTCGATCGGCGAGCCGGGCACCCAGCTCACCATGCGCACGTTCCACATCGGCGGCGCCGCCCAGATCTCGGAGCAGTCGTTCATCGAGTCGAACTTCGACGGCAAGATCAAGATCCGCGGCATGAACATCGCCAAGAACTCGGACAACGAAGTCGTGGCGATGGTGCGCAACATGGTGGTCGCGGTCGTCGACCCCGACGGCACCGAGCGCGCCCATCACCGCATCCCCTACGGTGCGCGCATGCGCATCGCCGAGAACGACATGATCAAGCGCGGTCAGCGCATCGCCGAGTGGGATCCCTACACTCGGCCGATGCTGACCGAAGTCGAAGGCTCGATCGAGTTCGAGGACATGGTCGACGGTCTGTCGATGTCCGAACAGCTCGACGAGTCGACCGGCATCGCCAAGCGCGTGGTCATCGACTGGCGCACGGGCTCGTCCCGCAACCAGCAGGACCTGCGTCCGGCCATCGTGATCAAGGGCAAGGACGGCAAGATCCTCAAGCTCGCCCGTGGCGGCGAGGCGCGCTACCTGCTCGCGGTCGACGCCATTATCTCGGTCGATCCGGGTGGGCATGTGAAGGCGGGCGACGTCATCGCGCGTATCCCGACCGAAAGCGCCAAGACGCGCGACATCACCGGCGGTCTGCCGCGGGTGGCGGAGCTGTTCGAGGCGCGCAAGCCGAAGGACGCGGCGATCATCGCCGAGATCGGCGGCACCGTGCGGTTCGGCAAGGACTACAAGAACAAGCGCCGCATCGCGATCGAGCCCGCCGACAAGGGCGAGGAGACGGTCGAGTACCTGATCCCGAAGGGCAAGCACATCCATCTTCAGGACGGCGACGTCATCGAGAAGGGCGATTACATCGTCGAGGGCAATCCCGCCCCGCACGACATTCTCGCCATCCGCGGCGTCGAGGAACTCGCGGCCTATCTGGTCAACGAGATCCAGGAGGTCTACCGGCTGCAAGGCGTCATGATCAACGACAAGCACATCGAGGTGATCGTTCGCCAGATGCTGCAGAAGGTCGAGATCGACGACGCCGGCGAGACCGAGCTGTTGCAGGGCGAGCAGATCGACCGCAGCGAAATGGACGAGATCAACGTCCGC
>CAYJPU010000347.1:0-2072 GCA_964372105.1 uncultured Undibacter sp. | reverse complement strand
CGAGCTGGCTTTCGTTGATGAACAGCATCAGTTCGCCGGCTTCGGTGAAGTCGGTCTGCGCGGCCAACAGCGTCAGCGATTGCAGGCGGTCGTCATTGTCCCGCGCCATGGCGGCGGCGGCGATCGACAGCAGCGTGCCGCCGAGACAATAGCCGACCGCGTGCACTTTTTGCCGGGGCACGATTGTCGTGACGGCGTCGAGCGCGGCCATGACGCCGAGCGTGCGATAGTCGTCCATGCCGAGGTCGCGGTCGTCCTCGTCCGGGTTGCGCCACGACATCATGAACACGGTGAAGCCCTGCTCCGTCAGGTATTTCACCATCGAGTTGTGCGGCGACAGATCGAGGATGTAGTACTTCATGATCCAGGCCGGCACGATCAGCACCGGCTCGGGCCTGACCGTTTCGGTCGCGGGCGCATACTGGATCAGTTCGATCAGCCGGTTGCGGTAGACGACCTTGCCGGGCGTCACAGCAACGTCGCGGCCGGGGACGAAGTTCTCGGCGCCGGCGGGCTTCTTGCCGCTGATCTTGCGCTCCCAATCGGCGGCCATGTTCTGCAGGCCGTCGACGAGATTGCGGCCGCCGGTCTCGATCGTGCGGCGCATGATCTCCGGGTTGGTGAGCAGGAAATTCGACGGCGACGCCATGTCGAGCATCTGCCGCGACAAGAACTCGACAATGGTCTCGTGCTTCTTGCTGACGCCGCGCACGCCGGTGGTGGCGTTGTGCCACCATTGCTGCTGCAACAGGAACGACTGGTACATGACGTTGTAAGGCCAGGTCTGCCAGGCCTCGCCGGCAAAGCGGTGGTCCTGCGGCAGCGGCTCGATGCAGGGACCGGCCGCCTCACCCTTCATCATGCTCTGGGCGCAATGAAGCGACAGCCGCGACATCTTGCGCGCGGCCTTCTCGACGAGCTGCAGCCGCTTGCCCGGCGCGCCGGCGAGATGCGCCGCCCAGTCGAAATAGGCTTGCAGCAGCGCCGCCGGCGACAGCCCCATGGTGCCGCGCGCGACGGCCGCGTGCAGCGAGCGGTCGATGATGTCGGCAAGCGCGGTCACGGCATAGGAATCGCGCTGGTCGCGCGCCAGTTCGCCGCCGTCCGCGTCGTTTGAGTCGATCAGTGCGTTTTTTGTCATGGCTGGCCGAAACCCTAGCGGCGGTATCGCCGCCGGTCATGACCTAGGTCAAAACGACAAATGAATTATGACCGCATAGCGGCGCGCCGCTATGATTTCCGTCAGGTATCTTCATGGTCGCGCTCACGGGCGGGGTGCTTCACGTTAAGGATCACAAGCTCCCCGGCCACCTCATCGACGGCATAGTAAATGAGGTAGGCATATTTTCGCGTGACGAGCTTGCGCACGCCTTCGGTTTTTTGCGGCCGGCCGACATGCGGAAACAGCAACAGATTCTGCAATCCTTCAAAGATCGCCGCGCGCACGCTGAGCGCCGCCGCGGGACTGCGGTCGTGCAAGAACTCGGCAATCTCGATGAGATTTTCGGTCGCGCGGGCCGTGAACCGCAGCTTCATTTCCCGAAACGGCGGAAGGCCGTTTCGACTTCAGCATCGGTCGCGAACTCACGGCGCTTGGCTTGGGCAAGGCTTTCCAGCACATCGGCCAGATGGGCCGGGTTAATGTCTTCCGGCGCCGAGGTCTCGCCCGCCAGGTTCAACATGGCGCGCGCAATCTCGTCCTGATTCTCCGGCGGCAGCAGCCGAACGGCTTCAAGCGCTTTTTGTAGAAGCTTTGTCATTTTTGTAGCATAGAAAATTCCGGCGCCCTTTTAAAGGGGCGCCGGAACCTATTCAGAAATGCAGCGGCTTGGCCTGCTGCACCTGCGGCAGCGCGCGCACCTTGGCGAGCACCGGCTCCGGCAGATCGCCGTCGATCTCGATCAGCGCGACGGCGTCGGCGCCGGGCGCCTCACGGCCGACGTGGAAGGTGGCGATGTTGATGCCCGCCTCCCCCAGCGTCGAGGAAAACGTGCCGATGAAGCCCGGCTTGTCGAGGTTGGTGATGTAGATCATCGAGGGGCCGAACTCGGCGTCCATGCGGATGCCCTTGA
>CAYJPU010000346.1:0-2091 GCA_964372105.1 uncultured Undibacter sp. | reverse complement strand
CGGGTGAGATCGACGAAGCGCTTCTCGTCCTCGCGCAATTCGCGGCTTGCGGCTCTCGCTTCGGCATTGTCGCCGAGCGTTTCCAACGCTGCGCGGCTCTCGTACCAGATTTCCGCGATACCGTCGTAAGGCTCCGGCGAGCCGCGGAACGCCCGCAGTTTATCGGCCAGCGGGC
The DNA here is from genome assembly GCA_964372105.1 of uncultured Undibacter sp. Taxonomy (GTDB): domain Bacteria; phylum Pseudomonadota; class Alphaproteobacteria; order Rhizobiales; family Xanthobacteraceae; genus Pseudolabrys. The sequence continues at coordinate 1,916 of CAYJPU010000346.1, read as the reverse complement.
CAAGGTCGGAATGAAACTGCACATAGCGGGCGATGCGCAGCACCTTGCGGTACCGGTGCACCAGCGGCGCGTGCACGTCGCGCCAGTAACGTTGGAATTCGACCACCGACAGCTGCGGCAGCCGGTGCAGGCAGAATACGATCTTCATCATTCCGTTTTTCCTCGCTCCGCATTCACCCGTAAAGCCGTCGCTTCTCAGGTGCCGGTGAACTGCGGCCGTCGGCCGTCGAGCCAGGCCGAGATGCCTTCCTCGATGTCCTTGGTCGGCACCATGCGGGCGAAGTGGCTGGCTTCGATGGCGAGCCCTTCGTCGATTGGCACATTGATGCCGCGCGTCACGCTGTTGAGGCAGGCGGCGACCGCGAGCGGCGACTTCTCGGCGATGACGCGCGCCAACTGGAACGCTTCGTCGTAGAGCCGGTCGTGCGGCACCACCTCGTTGACGAGGCCGAAGTCGCGCGCCTTCCAGGCGCTGATCGGCTCGCCGGTGAGGATCATGCGCAGCGCGCGCTTGCGGCCGATCAGGCGCGGCAGCCGCTGCGAGCCGCCGAACGGCGGCGCGAAGCCGAGGCTGATCTCGGATTTGCAGAACTGCGCGCGTTCGCTGGTGATCGCCAAGGGAGCGGCCTCGGTGATCTCCGAGCCGCCGCCATAGGCCAGGCCGTTGACCGCGACGATGATCGGCTTCGGGAACGTCTCGATACGGGCGGTGAGGCGCTGGTCGCGCTGCACGAACTCACGCAGCGCCGTCGGCGCGCCCTGGCGCACGCTCGGCCCGAATTCGGAAATATCGGCGCCGGCGGAGAAGGCGCGCTCGCCCGCACCGGTCAGGATGATCACGCGCACGCTGTCGTCGCGCTCGATGGCGTCGAGCCGGGCGGCCAGGCGGTCGATCAGCGCATAGTTGAGCGCATTCAGCTTATCCGGGCGGTTGAGGGTGAGGAGGGCGATGCCCTCGTCGTCCTGGCGCAGAACGGTGTCGTTGGTCTTCGGCATGGCATGAACCCTCGTTGCGCGCGGTGCTGACGCCAGCACCGGTCCGCAGAGGCTCGCAAAGCGGCGGCCTTGTGTATACACACTAGTCAGTATACTTTGTCGTCATGCCACGCGACGCCAAGGTTACCCGCGAGCGCATCCTCGCGGCCGCTTCCAAGCTGTTCTACGGGGTCGGCATCCGCGCCGTCGGGGTCGACGAGGTGGCGGCGCGCGCCGGCGTCACCAAGCGCACGCTCTATTATCACTTCCGCAGCAAGGACGACCTGATTGCCGCCTACCTGACGGCGCGCGACCAGCCGACGCTCGACATCATCATCGGCTGGATGGACGAGGTCGAGGGCTCGCTCCCCGGCAAAGTCATGGCGGTGTTCGCGCACACCGGCCGGCTCGCGCGCAATCCGAAATGGCGCGGCTGCGGCTTCCTGCGCACGGCGGCCGAGCTTGCGTCTACGCCCGGCCATCCGGCGGTGAAGGCGGGTGCCGCCCACAAGAAAAAGCTGGAGGCCGAGTTCGCCCGCCGCATCGCGGCCGAGGGCCTGAGCGATCCGGACTTGCGCGCGCGGCAGATCATGTTGCTGTTCGACGGCGCGTTCTCGTCGATGCTGGTGCATCGCGATCCGGCCTACGCGGAAGCGGCGAGCCTCGCCGCCGCGGCGGTGGTGCGAAAGTAGCGGGTGTTACTTCTTGGCCGGCTCGGCCTTGGGCTTAAGTTGCGCGACGTCGGCATCGAGCTTCGCCAGCATCGCCTTGAGTGCGGCGATCTCGGCCTTGGCGGCAGCGAGCTCGCGGCTCACGCTTGCGATCTTGTCGTTGCTGTCGCGCGCCTGCTTGGCGAGCGCCTGCTGCAGGAACTCAACATTGGCCTGCAGGCAGCCGGTGCGCCGGTCCATCTGCTTTTCGGCGGTGCAGACTTCCAGCCC
>CAYJPU010000345.1:0-2106 GCA_964372105.1 uncultured Undibacter sp. | reverse complement strand
CCGGGCCCTTGGTGTCGAGCACGATGCGCGAGCCGCCCTGCATGATGAGGCCGTAACGGAACGCCTTGACCAGCCCGCGGCCCTGGTCGCCGGCCTTGGCCGGCAGCTTGAACGTCACTTGCGGCAGGTCGACCACCACCCGGTACGGGTCGGCGAGCGTGAAGGCGGCCAGATCGATCTTCTGCGTGAGGTCGATGACGAAGCGGGTCTGCTTGTCGTCGCCGCCGACGCGCACGTCGGTCGCGACCGGCAGCTCAGTGCGCGCGCCCGGCGGCGGCAGCGCGCGCGAATCCACCGGCTCGGCCGCGCGGGCGGCCGGGACCAGGCTGAGCGCCAGGGCACAGGCGATAGTGAACGTGCGGAATGTCACGAATCCGGACCCTTTCCGCTCTTTTAGCCGATTAGGCACCGGGAAGGTTAAGGGAACTTGAGTGATGGTGCGCTTCGCCCGGCCGGTGTGCCCGGAAGGCGACGGGGTGCGAGACTTAGCCTCGCCGGCCCGTGATTCGGCGCCCGGCCTCGGGTGCCCGGCCATAAGGCCGCGAATTTGGGCTGTTTCCGGCCGATCCGGCCCGCCCAAAGGCTTTCCTTGCCTTCAGGGGCTTGGCACCGTATGTAATGAGGGCTGACGGTTAGAGAGAGTTCCGGTTGTGCCGCGTTCGGGCCTCCGGCGCGCTTTGGTCCCGGACCGCCCCCCTCGAGGAGGTCGGCGGACGGGCAAGCGAGACGAGCCGAATCCCTTGTGAAGGACATCCGGGAACAGCGCGCGGTCATGCGGATCGCACGCGTTTTAGGCCGTTAGCGACGAGAAACCTCGGCGGCGCTTCGTTTAAGGAGCGCGGCCGCAGCGCTACGGGTCGCAATTTGATGCTGCCAATGACGCAGCAAAGGCAATTCGAGGTCCCCCGCTTTCGCGAGACAATCGTGACTGCGCGGCTTGCTATGGGCCAACTGGCGAATTCTGCCGATTTGCCGCGTCACAACGCGCCCCTTTCCTTCCACACCAATCAGGCCGCCTCTCTTCCACGCCGTCTTGCGCCGACATCGTCGCGCGAGCTCGTGAGAACACGCGGCCCAGTGAGATTCTCCCATGGCCGACAAAATGCTCATCGACGCGACCCATCCGGAAGAGACCCGGGTGGTCGTCCTGCGCGGCAACCGCGTCGAGGAATTCGACTTCGAGTCCGCTAACCGCAAGCAACTTCGCGGCAACATCTATCTCGCCAAGGTCACCCGCGTAGAGCCGTCGCTGCAGGCGGCCTTCGTCGAGTACGGCGGCAACCGCCACGGCTTCCTGGCGTTCTCCGAAATCCATCCCGACTATTATCAGATCCCGGTCGCCGACCGGCAGGCGCTGCTCGAGCAGGAAGAGCACGACCAGCGCGCCGCCGACGCCGACGCCGACAACCGCGCCAGCCGGCGTGGCGGTGGCCGCCATCGCCGCCGCGGCGCCGAGCGCCATCGCGGCCGCGGCCGCGAAACGGTCAAGAGCGAGCCGATCGCGTCCGACGAACAGCCGGCGCAGGAATTCACGAGCGAAGCCGGCGACATCCCGGCGGTCGACGCCGCGTTCGGCGCGCCGGAACCGGCCGACACCAGCGAGATCGCAACCGCCCTGCCCGAGACGGCGGCGCCGGCCGAACCCGCCGCCGAAGCGCGCGACGCTGCCGAGTTGCCCGCCAGTGAGAGCATGAACGAGCCGACGCCCGCGCCGGAAGCCGAGGCCCCGCAAGAAGCGCAAGCTGAAGTACAAGCCGAAGCGCCGCACGCCGACGACACCACGGCGCCGGCCGAACCGGAACGGGTCATTCCCTACGCCGAGGCGGCGGAACAAGGCGACGGTAACGAAGCCGACGACGAGCACGGCACCAACGGCGACCGTGCCGAGAATGGCGACAACGGCGAACACGCCGAGCACGACGACGAACACGAAGACGACGTCGTCGAGTCGGTCGGCGGCGCCGATGCGCTCGAGGAAGTGCAGGAGCGCGTGCCGCGCTTCCGCAAGCAGTACAAGATCCAGGAAGTCATCAAGCGCCGGCAGGTGATGCTGGTGCAGGTCGTCAAGGAGGAGCGCGGCACCAAGGGCGCGGCGCTGACCACCTA
>CAYJPU010000344.1:0-2124 GCA_964372105.1 uncultured Undibacter sp. | reverse complement strand
TCCGAGAACAAGGGCTCCTGGATCAGCCGGGCGTTCAAGAAGGTCGGCCTGGGCTAAACCCACACTGTCATTCCGGGGCGCTGGCGTAGCCAGCGAACCCGGAATCCAGAAACATCCACCGAACTTGGCTCTGGATTCCGGATCGCCGCTGCGCGGCGTCCGGAATGACCGGCTATTAACAGCGTCATGGCCGGCCCGAGCGAAGCCTTGTGCCGGCCTTCGTCGTCTTTAATGATGCAGAATCAGTAAGGCGTGGATGGCCGGGACGAACCCGGCCATGACGAGGCCCATACATGCTCTCCCGTCTCTCCATCCGCGACATCGTCCTGATCGACCGGCTCGACATCGACTTCGCCGGCGGTCTGGCCGTGCTCACCGGCGAAACCGGCGCCGGCAAGTCGATTTTGCTCGATTCGTTTGCGCTCGCGCTCGGCGGCCGCGGCGACCAGGCGCTGGTGCGCCAGGGCACGGAACAGGGGCAGGTGACGGCAGTGTTCGAACTGGCGCGCAATCATCCGGCCCGCGCGCTCCTGAAAGCCAACGACATTACCGACGAAGACGAACTGATCCTGCGCCGCACGCAGTTTTCGGACGGCCGCACGCGCGCCTTCGTCAACGACCAGCCGGTGAGCGTGCAGGTGCTCAAGCAGCTCGGCCAGCTGCTGGTGGAAATCCACGGCCAGCACGACGACCGCGCGCTGGTCGACGCCGGCACGCACCGCCGCCTGCTGGACGCCTTCGGCGCGCTCGAGCGCGACGCCGCCCGCGTCGAAATTTTGTGGGAAGCGCGCCGCGCCGCCCAGGACGCGGCCGACGCCCATCGCGCCCAGGTCGCGCGCGCCAAGCAGGAAGGCGACTGGCTGCGCCACGCCGTCGAGGAGCTGAACACGCTCAGCCCCCAGGCCGGCGAAGAGACCGCGCTCGCCACCCGCCGCACCACCATGATGCAATCCGAGAAGGTCGCCGGCGATCTGCGCGAGGCGCACGAGGTGCTGGCCGGCAACAACTCGTCGGTGCCGGCGCTTTCCTCCGCCATCCGCCGCCTCGAACGCCGCAGCGCCCAGGCGCCAAGCCTGATCGAGCCGGCGGTCAAGGCCTTCGACGTTGCGATGAACGCGCTGGAGGAAACCCGCGCCCATCTCGAAGCGGCGCTGCGCGCCGCCGATTACGATCCGGCCGAGCTGGAACGCATCGAGGAGCGGCTGTTCGCGCTGCGCGCCGCGGGGCGCAAATACAACGTGCCGGTCGACGATCTCGCCGCGCTGGCCAAGCAGTACAAGGACGACATCGCCTTGATCGATGCCGGCGAGGACCGGCTGAAGGAGCTGGAAGCCGCCTGCGTGCAGACCGAGGCCGAATTCCGCAAGGCGGCCGAGGCGCTGTCGAAGGCGCGTGTCAAAGCCGCCGCCGCGCTCGACAAGGCGGTGAATTCAGAGCTCAAGCCGCTCAAGCTGGAGCGCGCCACCTTCACGACGCAGATCGAAAGCGACGCCGCCGCCGCCGGGCCGAACGGCATCGACCGCGTCGAGTTCTGGGTGCAGACCAACCCCGGCACCAAGCCGGGCCCGCTGATGAAGATCGCGTCCGGCGGCGAGCTGGCGCGCTTCCTGCTGGCGCTCAAGGTGGTGCTGGCCGACCGCGGCTCAGCGCCGACGCTGGTGTTCGACGAGATCGACACTGGCGTGGGCGGCGCGGTGGCCGACGCCATCGGACTGCGCATGGCGCGGCTGGCGCGCGGCGTGCAGGTCTTGGCGGTGACGCACGCGCCGCAGGTGGCCGCGCAGGCCTCCCGCCACTACGTCATCAGCAAGGATGCGTTCGACAAGGGCAAGCGCGTCGCCACCCGCGTCACCGAGGTGGCGGCGGAGAAGCGGCGCGAGGAAATCGCCCGCATGCTCGCCGGCGCCGAGATCACCAACGAGGCTAGAGCCGCCGCCGAACGGCTGATCAAGGCGGCGGGGTGACGCCCACCGCTGTCATGCCCCGCGCAAGCGGGGCATCCAGTAATCACCGGAAGTTATGTGGTTACTGGATTGCCCGCTTTCGCGGGTAATGACAGAAAGAGCGCTTGGCGCGTCCGCGGACTGACTGAGAACACTATGCCGCCCAAGATCAAAACCGACA
>CAYJPU010000343.1:0-2127 GCA_964372105.1 uncultured Undibacter sp. | reverse complement strand
CACTAGATTCCGTAACGCCTTATATGGGCCGCGAGGCCCCGCGCGCTGATCCGGCTATTCGGCTTTTGGTGTTTCGGCCGGCTTCGCTTCCGCCGGCTTGGTCTCGGCCGGCTTCGGTTCCGCCGGCTTGGTCTCGGCAGGCTTGGTCTCGGCAGGTTTGGCTTCCGTAGGTTTGGCCTCCGACGCTTTCGGCTCGGCAGCCTTGCTGTCGGCCGGCTTGGCGTCCGGGGTCTTGGTGTCCGGGGTTTTGGCGTCGCCCGGCTTGGCCGGCTCGGTCTTCTTGCCCGCCGCCGGTTTGGCGTCACCCTTGGCGCGCTTGGGCCGCGCCTCGCGCGGCGCCGGCCCGGCCGCCCGGTCGACCGCCTCGAGATAGCCGGCGATCGCGGCCGCGGATTCCTTGCTGGCGGTATAGTGCTGACGCAGGAAGCTCTGCACGCCGAACAGGCCGCCCGCCTTGGCGAGCCCTTGCGGCGACTTGTGGCACGACGCGCAATCGGAGGCGAACAGCTGGGCCGGCGTCTTGCCTTGACCCAGACTGTCCTGGGCGGCCGCGCCGCCGGCGGCAACCAGCGCCCCGAAGCCGACCGCCGCTGCGATCTTAAGCCGTAAACCCATCATATTCCCCGACCTTTAGGCCTTTCGCCAGCCGCGCCCCGCGCCCGCGATTCACGCGCCGCTAGCGCATAATACATTCCCGGCGTGCGGCCCAGACCAGAATTGCATGCTTTGCGTACAACTACGGCATTGCAGGCCGCCAAAATTCCCGATTAAATCCCTACTCGATCGTTCGTGCCCATGGCGTTTTAGCCGGCGGGAATGTCGGTTTTATATAGCGCCTGATCGTGAGTGATGGAGACGGCCGATGGACCGGTTGCTCCAATTCCTGTTGAGAACGTTTCTCCGGCGGGGGACCTTCAAGCTCACCACCTCGCGCGGCACCACTTTCACTTTCGGCGACGGCACCGGCAAACCGGTGGCGGTGCGCTTTACGGCCCGCGCCGCCGAATGGGGCATCCTGCTCGATCCCGAGCTCAAGCTCGGCGACGCCTACATGGACGGCACCTTCGTCGTGGAGCAAGGCACGATCGCCGACGTGCTGGCGGTGGCGCTCGGCCAGGGCACGGAAGTGCCGCACTGGGCGCGCCTGCAAGCGTGGCTGCGCTACGTCGCGCGCCGCATCAGCCAGTTCAACCCGCGCAAGCGCGCGCGCCGCAACGTCGCGCATCATTACGATCTCGACGGCCGGCTGTACTCGCTGTTCCTCGACGCCGACCGGCAGTACAGCTGCGGTTATTTCGAAACGCCGGACATGTCGCTCGACGACGCGCAAGTCGCCAAGAAACGGCATCTGGCGGCCAAGCTTTTGATCGAGCCCGCCCGGCGCGGCCAGGACCCGCGCATCCTCGACATCGGCTGCGGCTGGGGCGGCCTCGGGCTCTATCTCGCCGAGGTCGCCGGCGCCGACGTCACCGGCGTCACGCTCTCGCAGGAACAGCACGCCGTCGCCAACGCCCGCGCGGCCGAAAAGGGCTTAGGTCAGCGCGCCCGTTTCAATTTGCAGGACTACCGGGACGTGCGGGGGCCGTTCGACCGCATCGTCTCGGTCGGCATGTTCGAGCACGTCGGCGTCAACCACTACGACACGTTCTTCAAAAAGTGCGCGCAGTTGCTGGCCGACGACGGCGTGATGGTGCTGCACTCGATCGGCCGCTCGGAAGGCCCGGGCATCACCAATCCGTGGATCAACAAATACATCTTCCCCGGCGGCTACATCCCCTCGGTGTCCGAGGCGATGGCGGCGGTGCAGCGCTCCGGCCTGCTGGTGTGCGACATCGAGATCCTGCGCCTGCACTATGCCGAGACCCTGAAGGCCTGGCGCGAGCGTTTCCTCGCCCACCGCGAGGCGGCCGAGCGCATCTACGACCAGCGCTTCGTGCGGATGTGGGAGTTCTACCTGGCCGCCTCGGAAATGAGCTTCCGCGAGCAGAACATGTTCGTGTTCCAGATCCAGCTCACCAAGCGCCAGGGCGTGGTGCCGATGACGCGGGACTACCTCGTGCGCGAGGAACAGCGCCTGCGGCTGGCCGAAGGCCGCAGCCACCCGCCGCTGCGGCTGGCGGGCGAGTA
>CAYJPU010000342.1:0-2152 GCA_964372105.1 uncultured Undibacter sp. | reverse complement strand
TCGCGCTCGCCTGCGCAGCGCTTGCCGCCGTGCTGTCGCCGGCCGCAGCGCAGGACTATCCGAACCGTCCGGTCACGCTGATCGTGCCGTTCCCGCCGGGCGGCAGCACGACGGTGATGGCGCGTAACGTCGCCGACAAGATGGCGGCCGCGCTCGGCCAGCAGGTCGTGGTCGACAATCGCGGCGGCGCCGGCGGCACCCTCGGCACGCGCGTGGTGGCGAAGGCGGCCCCCGACGGTTACACCATCGGGCTCGGCTACACCGGCACGCTGTCGATCGCGCCCGGCCTCTACGCCAACCCCGGCTATGACGTGCGCAAGGACTTCGCGCCGATCGGCATGATCGGCACTGCGCCGAGCGTGCTGGTGGTGCATCCGTCGGTGCCGGCTAAGACGGTGGCCGAGTTCGTCGACTACGCCAGGAAGTCGGCCACGCCGATCACCTACGGTTCGCCCGGCGTCGGCACCGCCAATCATCTCGCCGCCGAATTGTTCGCCAGCGCCGCCAAGCTGAAATTGACCCATATTCCGTACAAGGGCTCAGGCCCGGCCATGAACGATCTGGTTGGCGGCCATATCCCCATGAGCTTTGTACCGATCCCCGCGGCCATCGGAAACGTTCAGGGTGGCAAGTTACGCGGTCTGGCCGTGACCAGCCCCAAGCGTTCCGCTTTGCTGCCGGACCTGCCGAGCATGCAGGAAGCGGGCCTCGCAGGCTTCGAAGTGGCGCTGCGTTACGGCTTGATTGCGCCGGCTGGCACGCCGCGGCCGATCATCGACAAGCTCAACAAGGCGCTCAATGAAGCGCTCACCTCCGACGACGTGAAGAAGCGCCTCACGACCGAAGGCGCCGAGGCGCTGCCGGGCTCGCCGGAGGCCTATAGCCAGGACATCGACAAAGAAGAGAAAAAATGGAGCGCGGTGGTGAAGCAGCTCGGGCTCAAGGTCGACTAACGGCCGTACGGTGCGGTGGTAGGGAGGTTGCCGGGCGGGCTGGTCAAAGCCGCCGTCCAGCCATATTCTTGCGCTCTGCTTCGCATCGAGTTCCAATTCTTGTTTCGAGATCTCCCGGGGCCGCCCATGAAAGTTGTCTTGAAAGCCGCCGTATCGCGCCGTTACCGCCAGAAGGTTCTCCCGTTCGCCGCCGCTTGCGCCCTGGCGCTCGCGGGCACCGGCGCGGCGCCGGCCTTCACCTTGTTGGATCAAGACGGCAACAGCGCCGGCAGCGGCAGCATGTTCCTCGACCGCGACGGCAAGACGCCCAAGACCGATGCGCCGGCCTCGCGTTTCGGCAGCGGCACCACCACCATCCAGCAGGGCAACGGCACGCTGCGGTTCGGCGGCAACAGCGGCTCGTTCAACCAGCGCTATAATTCGAACAACCTGTTCGATCCCTACGCCCGCGACGGCCGCTGACGCGCGCCGCGCCACAGCTTTTCCCTTTGAGCTTCATCGTTTGCGGTTGAAGAAAGCCGTGAAGGCGGCCTGCGCCTCGGGTGAGGCGAGCCGCGCCCTGAAGGCTTCGGCCTCGGCGTCGATGCGCGCGGTGATCTCCTCGGGTGAACCGCGCATCAGCCGGCGTGCGAGCGCCACGCCTTCCGCCGGCAGCGCCGCGATCATGCGCGCAGCGGCGAGCGCCTGCGCTTCCAGTTCGGCCGCCGGCACCACGGCGTTGACGATGCCGGCTTCCTTCGCTTCCGTGGCATTGAGCGGCTGGCCCATCACCAGCAACGCGAAGGCGCGCGCGTGGCCCATCAGGCGCGGCGCGATCAGGCTGGAGGCGGCCTCCGGCACCAGGCCGAGCGCGACGAACGGCGTCGACAGCACGGCGCTGTCGCTCGCCACCACATGATCGCAATGCAGGAGCATGGTGGTGCCGACGCCGACGGCGCGGCCGTTGACCGCCGCCACCAGCGGCTTGTCGGCGCGCGCCAGCGCATGGAGGAAACGCAAGATCGGCGCGCCGAGTGCGCCGCCTTGCGCCATCGCGACGAAGTCGTTGAGGTCGTTGCCGGCGCAGAAGCCGCTGTCGTGTCCGGCGATGAGCACGCAACGAATATCGGCGCGCTGGCCGGCCTCTTCGATCGCCTGCGCCATGGCGTCGTACATCGCGAGCGTCAGCGCGTTCTTCTTCTCCGGCCGGTTCATCCGGA
>CAYJPU010000341.1:0-2218 GCA_964372105.1 uncultured Undibacter sp. | reverse complement strand
GCGGACAGCCGGGCACGTAGATGTCGACGGGCACGATGCGGTCGCAGCCGCGCACCACGGAGTACGAATAGTGATAGTAGCCGCCGCCGTTGGCGCAGGACCCCATCGAGATCACGTAGCGTGGCTCCGGCATCTGGTCGTAGACCTTGCGCAGCGCGGGCGCCATCTTGTTGGTCAAGGTGCCTGCGACGATCATCACGTCGGACTGGCGCGGAGACGCGCGCGGCGCAAAGCCGAAGCGCTCGGCGTCGTAGCGCGGCATCGACATCTGCATCATCTCGACGGCGCAGCACGCCAGCCCGAACGTCATCCACATCAGCGAACCGGTGCGCGCCCAGGTGATCAGGTCGTCGGCGGCGGTGACGATGAAGCCCTTGTCGGACAGCTCGCTGTTGACGTCGAGGAAGAACGGATCGTCGGCGCCCACCGGCCTGCCGGTGTTCGGGTCGAGAATGCCTTTGGGGGCCGGTGCGACCAGGGTCATGGCTGGTTCAGTCCCATTCCAACGCGCCCTTCTTCCACTCGTAGATGAAGCCGACGGTCAGCACGCCGAGAAACACCATCATCGACCAGAAGCCGAAGACGCCGACCTCCTTGAAGGCCACGGCCCAGGGGAAGAGGAAGCTCACTTCCAGATCGAAGATGATGAAGAGGATGGCGACGAGGTAAAAGCGCACGTCGAATTTCATGCGCGCGTCGTCGAAGGCGTTGAAGCCGCATTCGTAGGCCGACATCTTCTCGGGGTCCGGCTGCCGGTAGGCGACCAGGAACGGCACGACCAGCAGGGCAAGCCCGATCACGAGCGCCACCGCGATGAAGATGACCAGGGGCAGATAGTCCAGCAGCAAAGCGCTCATGGCGACCTCAAGCGTGCAGCCCGCCCAACCCGGAGATACGCCCGCTCTGGACTGCCCGGCGGCCGAGAGGCGCCGTAAACCGCACAAATTCGCCCTTGTTTAGTTTGGAAAGGCTCAAGGACGAGGCGGGCGAGGCTTAACGCAACGCACAAAGGGAGGCAAGCCGCCATTCGGCGGCATCCACGAGCGTCTCGGCAAACTAGGCCAAAGGCGTCGCACGAACCGCAGCGCGGCCGGCGGCGGCCCGCGATTGACGGGCCAAAACCGGCCTCCGATAGTGGTGGCGGGCGGCATTGACAAAAGCGAAAAAAGCCCGGGGAAACGTGCATGGCTCTCCTGCGAAAAGTCGCGGCCCTGCTGCTGACGGCGGGGCTCATGGCGGCGCACGCCGCGCGCGCCGACGACTACCCGTCCCGGCCGGTCAAGGTCATCGTACCGTTCGGCGCCGGCGGACCGACCGACGTCTTCGCCCGCGCCATCGCCGAGGAACTGCGGAAGGCCCTGCACGCGCCGTTCGTGATGGAGAATCGGCCGGGCGCCGGCACCACCATCGGCACCGACCTGGTCGCCAAGGCCGCGCCCGACGGTTACACGCTGCTGATGGTGTCCGGCACCCAGACCGTCAACGAAACCCTCTATGCCCGCAAACCTTACCGCCTGATGCGCGACCTGGTGCCGGTCGCACCCCTGATCGATACCGATCTGGTGCTGACTGTGCATCCTTCGGTCCCGGCGAAGACCCTGGCGGAATTGCTGGCGCTGGCCCGCGCCAAGCCGGGCAGCCTCAACTACGGCTCGTCCGGACCGGGCTCGAACTATCACATGGCCGGCGAGCTCTTGAAGAACATCACCGGCATCGACATCGTGCACGTGCCCTACAAGGGCTCGACCGGCGCCCGCAACGACATCCTGAGCGGGCAGATTCAGATGCTGTTCGACAGCGTGCCGACCATGGCGCCGATGATCCAGTCCGGCCTGGTGCGGCCGCTCGGCACCAGCGGCAGCGCCCGCTCGCCGGCCCTGCCCGGCGTGCCGACGCTCGATGAGGCCGGCGCCCCCGGCTTCCAGGCCACGCTGTGGGTCGGGTTCATGGCGCCGGCGGGAACTCCGGCGCCGATCGTCGACAAGCTCAACCGCGAGATCAGCAAGATCGTGCAGCGCCCCGACATCAGGGCGGCCTGGGAGAAGCTCGGCGCCACGCCGGTCGCGATGAGCCAGCCGCAATTCGCCGCCTTCATGCAGGCCCAGGTCGACAAATGGGCCAAGGTGATCGCGGCCAACCACATTCCGCAGATCAACTGACCATATGGCACACGCGCTCGACCCTGGCCCCGCTCATTCCTGCGCAAGCGGGAATCCAG
>CAYJPU010000340.1:0-2226 GCA_964372105.1 uncultured Undibacter sp. | reverse complement strand
GGCCTGATGTCGTTCCTCAAGATCGGCGACCGCGCCGCCGGCGCGATCAAATCGGGCGGCACTACGCGCAGAGCCGCCAAGATGGTGATCGTCGACGTCGATCACCCCGACATCGAGAAGTACATCGACTGGAAAGTGCTGGAAGAGCAGAAAGTGGCGGCGCTCGTCACCGGCTCCAAGCTCAACCAGAAGCACCTCAAGGCGGTGCTGAAGGCTTGCGTGAATTGCCAGGGCTCGGGCGACGATTGCTTCTCGCCGGAGAAGAACCCCGCGCTCAAGCGCGAGATCAAGCTCGCCCGCCGCGCCTATGTGCCGGACAACCTGATCAAGCGCGTCATCCAGTTCGCCAAGCAGGGTTACAAGGACATCGACTTCCCCGTTTACGACACCGATTGGGATTCGGAAGCCTATCTCACCGTGTCGGGCCAGAACTCGAACAACTCGGTGCGCGTCACCGACCAGTTCCTCAAGGCGGTCGAGTCCGACGGCAAGTGGGACCTCACGTTCCGCAAGAACCACAAGGTCGCGAAGACGCTGGACGCCCGCGCGCTGTGGGAGAAGATCGGCCACGCCGCCTGGGCCTGCGCCGATCCGGGGCTGCAATACCACACCACGGTCAACGACTGGCACACCTGCCCGGCCTCCGGCGAAATCCGCGCTTCCAATCCGTGCTCGGAATACATGTTCCTGGACGACACGGCGTGCAACCTCGCCTCGCTGAACCTCTTGACCTTCCGCGACGTCGCGACCGGCAAGTTCGACATCGCGGGCTACGAGCACGCGGTGCGGCTGTGGACGGTGGTCTTGGAAATCTCCGTGCTGATGGCGCAGTTCCCGTCCAAGGAGATCGCGCAGCTTTCTTACGAATTCCGCACGCTCGGCTTGGGCTACGCCAACATCGGCGGCCTGTTGATGACCTCCGGCATCTCCTATGACTCGGACGCCGGCCGCGCGCTGTGCGGCGCGCTGACCGCCATCATGACCGGCATCTCCTATGCCACCTCGGCCGAGATGGCCGAGAAACTTGGGCCGTTCCCCGGCTACAAGAAGAACCGCGAGCACATGCTGCGCGTGATGCGCAACCATCGCCGCGCCGCGCACGGCGAACGCCAGGGCTACGAGAAAGTGTCGCAGCCGCCGGTGCCGCTCGACCTCGCCTCTTGTCCCGACCAGAACATCGTCGCGCACGCCAAAGCCGCCTGGGACAAGGCCTTAGCGCTCGGCGAGAAGCACGGCTACCGCAACGCCCAGGCGTCCGTGATCGCGCCGACCGGCACGATCGGCCTCGTCATGGATTGCGACACCACCGGCATCGAGCCCGACTTCGCGCTGGTGAAGTTCAAGAAGCTGGCCGGCGGCGGCTACTTCAAGATCATCAACCGCGCTGTCCCTGAGGCGCTGCGCACGCTCGGCTACAGCGAATCGCAGATCGCCGAGATCGAGGCTTACGCCGTCGGCCATGGCGGCCTGGCGCAGGCCCCCGCCATCAACCACACTACCTTGAAGGCCAAAGGCTTTACCGACGAGGCCATCGCCAAGATCGAGAAGGCCTTGCCGACCGCTTTCGACATCAAGTTCGCGTTCAACAAGTGGACGCTCGGCGACGAGTTCTGCCGCGACGTGCTCGACATCAGCGCCGAGGACATGGCCTCGCCGACCTTCGATCTCCTGGCCGCCATCGGCTTCACCAGGCGCGAGATCGAAGCCGCCAACATCCACTGCTGCGGCGCCATGACGGTGGAAGGCGCCCCGCACTTGAAGGCCGAGCACTATCCGGTGTTCGACTGCGCCAACCCGTGCGGCCGCACCGGCAAACGCTATCTCTCAGTCGAGAGCCACATCCGCATGATGGCGACGGCGCAGCCGTTCATCTCCGGCGCCATCTCCAAGACCATCAACATGCCGAACGACGCGACGGTGGAGGACTGCAAGTCGGCCTACCTGCTGTCGTGGAAGCTGGCGTTGAAGGCCAACGCGCTGTACCGCGACGGCTCGAAGCTGTCGCAACCGCTGAACGCGCAACTCATCGCCGACGAGGACGACGACGAGGATACGGTCGAATCCTTCATCGAGCGGCCGATGGCGGCCCGCGCCGCGGGCCTGGCCGAAAAGGTGGTCGAGAAGCTGGTCGAGCGCGTCGTGGTGATGCGCGAGCGCGAGCGTATGCCCGACCGCCGCAAGGGCTACACCCAGAAGGCGGTGGTCGGCGGCCACAAGGTCTATCTC
>CAYJPU010000339.1:0-2226 GCA_964372105.1 uncultured Undibacter sp. | reverse complement strand
CTGCGACATCACCTACGGCACCAACAACGAGCTCGGCTTCGACTATCTGCGCGACAACATGAAGTACCGGATGGAGGACATGGTTCAGCGTAGCCACGTCTTCGCCATCGTCGACGAAGTCGACTCGATCCTGGTCGACGAGGCGCGCACGCCGCTGATCATCTCCGGCCCGCTCGACGACCGTTCCGAGTTCTACAACACCATCGACGAGTACATCCCGCGGCTCGACAAGCCAGACTTCGAGGTCGACGAGAAGCAGCGCACCGTCACCATGACCGAGGCCGGCATGGAAAAGATGGAAGTGGCGCTGCGCGAGGCCGGCCTGCTCAAGGGCGAGAAGCTGTACGACGTCGAGAACGTCTCGGTCGTGCACCACGTCAACCAGGCGCTGCGTGCGCACAAGCTGTTCCAGCGCGACAAGGACTACATCGTGCGCAACGGCGAGGTCGTCATCATCGACGAGTTCACCGGCCGCATGATGCCGGGCCGCCGCTATTCGGAAGGCCTGCACCAGGCGCTCGAGGCCAAGGAACGCCAGCCGATCCAGCCGGAAAACCAGACGCTCGCCTCGATCACCTTCCAGAACTACTTCCGCATGTACGAGAAGCTCGCCGGCATGACCGGCACGGCGCTGACGGAAGCCGACGAGTTCATGGACATCTACAATCTCGAAGTGCTCGAAGTGCCGACCAACATGCCGTTGGCGCGCGTCGACGACGACGACGAGGTCTACCGCACCACCACCGAGAAATACCGCTCGATCATCACCTTGATCGAGGACTGCAAGCAGCGCGGCCAGCCGGTCCTGGTCGGCACCACCTCGATCGAGAAGTCCGAGCAACTCGCCGAAATGCTCCGCCAGGCCGGCTGGGAGCAGCACGACTTCTCCGACCCGAACGCCTTCTCGGCGCTCTATTCGGGCGACGAGGGCGCCTCCAAGGTGCGCGTCTTCGCGATCCTGAACGCGCGTTATCACGAGCAGGAAGCCTACATCGTGTCGCAAGCCGGCGTGCCGGGCGCGGTCACCATCGCCACCAACATGGCCGGCCGAGGCACCGACATTCAGCTCGGCGGCAACGCCGACATGCGTATCCGCCACGAGCTCGTTGGCGTCGAAGGCGAGGCGCGCGAGAAGGGCGTCGCCGACATCCGCGCGCAGGTCGCGCGGCTGAAGGACAAGGCGCTCGCCGCCGGCGGCATGTTCGTGCTCGGCACCGAGCGGCACGAGAGCCGCCGCATCGACAACCAGTTGCGCGGCCGCTCCGGCCGCCAGGGCGACCCGGGCCACTCCAAGTTCTTCCTGTCGCTCGAAGACGACCTGATGCGCATCTTCGGTTCCGACAAGCTCGACAGCATGTTGACCAAGCTCGGCTTGAAGGAGAACGAGGCGATCGTTCATCCCTGGATCAACAAGGCGCTGGAAAAGGCGCAGCAGAAGGTCGAGGCGCGCAACTTCGACATCCGCAAGAACCTGCTCAAGTACGACAACGTGATGAACGACCAGCGCAAGGTGATCTTCGAGCAGCGGCTCGACCTGATGCGCGACGAGGCGGTCGACGAGACCATCGCCGACATGCGGCACGACGTGATCGATGAACTGGTCGCCAAGCACATCCCGCCGAACGCCTATGCCGAGCAGTGGGACGTCGCCGGTCTCGACGCCGCGCTGCGCGAGGTGCTGACGCTCGACCTGCCGGTGCAGGAATGGGCCAAGGAAGAAGGCATCGCTGACGAGGAAATGCGCGAGCGCATCACGCGCCGCGCCGACGAGTGGATGGCGGGCAAGGTGGCCAAGTGGACCCCCGACGTCATGCGCTACGTCGAGAAGTCGGTGCTGCTGCAGACGCTCGACCATCTCTGGCGCGAGCATCTGGTCATGCTGGACCACCTGCGCCAAGTGGTCGGCCTGCGCGGCTACGGCCAGCGCGATCCGCTCAACGAATACAAGGCCGAGGCTTTCGCGCTGTTCGAGGCGATGGTGGCGCACTTGCGCGAGGCGGTCACCGCCCAGCTCATGCGCGTCGAAGTCGTGCAGCAGCCGCCGGAAGAAGAACCGGCGCAGCAGCTTCCCTACATGGAAGCGCACCACGCCAATCCGATCACCGGCGAGGACGAGATGGCTTTTGCCGCCGCGCCGGGGTTCGCCAGCAACGCCGCTGTCGCCGAGGCCGATCGCAATCCGAACGACCCGACGACCTGGGGCAAGGTCGGACGCAACGAAGCCTG
>CAYJPU010000338.1:0-2250 GCA_964372105.1 uncultured Undibacter sp. | reverse complement strand
GTGCCGACCTATCTGTACGCCACGCTGCTGTCCGGCCAGTACGACATCCCGTCGATTTATTGCGAGGTCGACGCGGTCTACACCAACACCGTGCCGGTGGACGCCTATCGCGGCGCCGGCCGCCCCGAGGCCACCTTCGTGGTCGAGCGGCTGGTCGAGGTCGCGGCGCGTCAGTTGGGGCTCGATCCGGCGGAGTTGCGCAAGCGCAATTTCATCAAGACGTTCCCGCACCAGACGCCGGTGATCATGGCCTATGACGCCGGCGACTACGGCGCCTCGCTCAAGAAGGCGATGGAGCTCGCCGACGTGAAGGGCTTTGCCAAGCGCAAGCGCGAAGCGGCGCGCCACGGCAAGCTGCGGGGCCTCGGCTACTCGACCTATATCGAGGCCTGCGGCATCGCGCCGTCGCAGGCGGTCGGCTCGCTAGGGGCCGGCGTGGGCCTGTGGGAAAGCGCCGAAGTGCGCGTCAACCCGACCGGCTCGGTCGAGGTGCTGACCGGCAGCCACGCCCACGGGCAGGGCCACGAGACGACGTTCGCGCAACTGGTGTCGGAACGGCTCGGCATTCCGTTCGAGAACGTCTCGATCGTGCACGGCGACACCGACAAGGTGCAGTTCGGCATGGGCACCTACGGCTCGCGCTCCGGCGCGGTCGGCATGTCGGCGATCGTCAAGGCGCTCGACAAGATCGAGGCCAAGGCCAAGAAGGTCGCGGCCCACATGCTGGAAGCGGCCGAAGGCGACATCGAGTTCAAGGACGGCAAGTTCACCGTCGCCGGCACCGACAAGTCGGCCGGCTTCGGTGACGTCGCGCTCAATGCCTATATCGCGCACAAGTTCTCCGGCCAGGAGCTCGAACCGGGCCTGAAGGAAACCTCGTTCTACGATCCGACCAACTTCACGTTCCCGGCCGGCTGCCACATCGCCGAGGTCGAGGTCGACGTCGAGACCGGCAAGACCGTGATCGTGAACTGGACCGCGGTCGACGACTTCGGCACCATCATCAACCCGATGATCGTCGAGGGCCAGGTGCACGGCGGCATCGCGCAGGGCGTCGGCCAGGCCATGCTGGAAGGCGTGGTCTACGACAAGAACGGCCAGCTCATGACCGGCTCGTTGATGGACTATTCGATGCCGCACGCGCACGACCTGCCGTCGTTCAAGGTGGACACGACCAAGACCCCTGCGCCGTCCAATCCGCTCGGCATCAAGGGCTGCGGCGAGGCCGGCGCGATCGCCGCACCCGCCGCCGTCATCAACGCCATCACCGATGCCGTCGGCACCGAACAACTCGCCATGCCGGCCACCGCCAACGCGGTCTGGGCGGCGCTGCAACGCGCCCCGCCGCGCGGGGTGGCTAAACTCAATCACCCTCGCCCTGCGGAGCCGGCCAAGCCGGCGTCTCGAAGGACGAGGGCTCGGCTCATCCTTCGAGACGCGCATCTGACGATGCGCTCCTCAGGATGAGGCGGGAGCGAACAAAGGAGAATGAGCAATGTACAATTTCACTTTCCATCGCCCGACCACGGTCCGCCAGGCGGCCGGTCTGCTCGCGCGCAACCCCGAGGGCAAGATCTTGGCCGGCGGCCACTCGCTGCTGCCGGTGATGAAGCAGCGGCTGGCGAGCCCGACGGCGCTCGTCGACCTGGCGCTGGTCGAAGGCATGACCGGCGTCGAGCTGAAAGGCCGCTCGGTGGTGATCGGCGCCATGACGCGCCACGCCGACGTCGCCAACTCGACGGTGCTGCAGGAAGCGATGCCGGGCCTCGCCATGGTGCCGGGCTCGATCGGCGACCCGCAGGTGCGCAACCGCGGCACCATCGGCGGCTCGATCGCCAACAACGATCCGAACGCCGACTATCCGGCGGCGTGCCTGGGGTTGGGCGCCACCATCATCACCAACAAGCGCCGCATCGCGGCCGATGACTTCTTCACCGGCATGTTCTCGACCGCGCTCGAAGACGGCGAGATCATCACCAAGATCAGCTTCCCGATCGCCAAGAAGTGCGCCTACGAGAAGTTCAAGCACCCGGCCTCGGGCTTCGCGCTGGTCGGCGTGTTCGTGTCGAAACGCGGCCCCGACATCCGCGTCGCGGTGACGGGCGCGGGCTCGAACGGCGTGTTCCGCGTCAAGTCGTTCGAGGAGGCGTTGAAGAAGCGCTTCTCGCCGAAGTCGATCGAGGGCATGACGATTCCCGCGACCGGCATGAACGCCGACATCCACGCCTCGCCCGAATACCGCGCGCATCT
>CAYJPU010000337.1:0-2299 GCA_964372105.1 uncultured Undibacter sp. | reverse complement strand
AGTAAGCGTTCCGCGAACGACACCCTTGCGCGTCTCGGCGCGGTGTGCTGACGTCAGCGCTACGCGACCACGGCGACAGGCGTCGAATTCGCCACGGCGGCATCGCCGGGCGGCCGCCAGCTGTGCGGCAGCAGCTGCGCCAGGTCGCGTTGCTTGAGCGTCGGCAGCCGCTCGAACACGTCCTTCAGGTACGCCCAGGGATCGTGCCCGTTGAGCTTGGCCGACTCGATCAGGCTGAGCACCACCGCGGCACGCTCGCCCGCCTGCTGCGATCCCACGAAGAGCCAGTTCTTGCGACCGACCGCGAGCGGACGCACCGCGTTCTCCGCCGCGTTGTTGTCGATCGGTACATGCCCGTCGTCGAGGTAACGCGTCAGTCCTCGCCAATTGCTCAACGCATAGTCGATGGCCTTGGCCGTCACGTCGGCCTTGGCCAGCTTCGGGCGCTGCTCGCTCAGCCAGGTGTGCAAGGTCTCGGCCACGGGTTTGGCATGCCGTTGCCGCAGCAGCCATCTGGCCTGAGGTTCCAGCTCGCGCGCCTCGCGCTCGAACTCGTAGAGTTTGCCGATCAGCGCCACCGCATGGCCCGCGATCTCGCTGCCGTTGAACTGGTGCGCCTCGAACAGCTTCCTGCGCGCATGTGCCATGCACAGCGCCGCGGTCACGCCCTGGGATCGCAGCGCGTGGTAGCCCGAGAAGTCGTCCGTCACCAAGGTCCCGCCGAAGCCCTGGAGAACCCGGCGCGCATTCTCGCCGCCGCGACCCGTGCTGAAGTCGTACAGCACCGCGCGTCCCTTGCCATTGACGGCCACGAAGTTCGTCGTGCGGTACACCCACACATACGCGCGGCTGGTCTTGCCCTTGCCGGGTGCCAGCAGCTTGACCGGTGTCTCGTCGGCATGGACCACGCCGTGGCCGACGATGAAGTCCTTCAGCGCCTCGGCCAGCGGCGTCAGGCGCACGCCGCAGATGCCGATCCACTGCGCCATGCTCGAGCGCGGGATGTGCACGCCCGAGCGGGCATAGATCTCGGTCTGGCGATACAGCGGCAGGTGATCGTCGTGCTTGGCCACCACCACCTGCGCCAGCAGCCCCGGCGCCGGGATGCCCTTGTCGATGATCTGTGCCGGCATCGGCGCGGCCTGGACCGTCTGGCAGCACGCGCAGGCGTACTTGCCGCGAATGTGGCGCAGCACGAAGAACTGCGCCGGCACGCAGTCGAGTTGCTCGCTGACCTCTTGACCAATGCGCTCGAGCGCTTCGCCGCAGGCGCAGTGGGTGGCCTCGATCTCGTGGTGGCGCTCGATGCGCGGCAGGCTCGCGGGCAGCGCCTGGCGCACGGCCTGGCGCTTGGCACGCGGCGCGGCCGGCGGCGTGACCTCGTCCCGGGCCGCCTGATCCTCGAGCGCGGTGTCGGCCACGATGGCGTCGAACAGCACGGCCTGCGCCGTGTTGTCCAGGCTCTCGCTGGACTTGCCGAAGCGCCAGCGCTTCAAGCGCGCGATCTCGAAGTTCAGCGCCTCGTTCCTGGTCTTCTCGAACCTGAGCTCGACCTGCATGCGCTCGACCAGAGCGCGAAGTTCGTGCACCGGGTCGGCTGCCGGCACCGCGTCGTGCGGGGCATCGGTCGGTGTGCCGCAGGCTTCGAGCATGGATGGCAGTATCCCTCGCGCGCGTGCGCGCGCGAAGCGGGACATTCGCCAATGGACAAATGAGCAATCCTCGGCCCAGATAACGGGGTCGACGCCGGCGCATCGAGGCGCCCTCAGACTGCCGTGATCGCCCGCGGCGGCGGGGCGCTCAGCCGCTGCCAGGGCAGCCCGGCGACGAGCCAGTCGAACTGCTCGCGGCTGAGCTGGATCTGCCCCGAGTCCTCGCGCGGCCAGGCGAAGCTGCCGGCCTGCAGCCGCCGGGTGCACAGCCACATGCCCGCGCCGTCGTAGACGAGCACCTTGAGCCGGTCGGCGCGCCGGTTGGCGAAGACGTAGGCGTGGTGAGGCTGCGCGCCCAGCGCGAAGCCGTGCACCACCATCGCCAGCAGCCGGTCGATGCCGCCGCGCAGGTCGCTGGCGCCCAGCGCCAGCCAGACGGTGTCGATGCGGATCATCGGCCGAGCTCGCGCAGCAGCACGGCGAGCTCCCGCGCCTGGGCCGTCGGCCAGTGCAGGGTCACGGCGGTCGTGCCGGCGTGCAGCTCGATTCGCACCGAGCCGGCCGCTGACGCCGCCGGCAGCCGCGCGGCGACAAAACCGACGGGCTTGGCAACGGCGGGCAGGCTCACCCCGTCCAGCCGCGCCTGC
>CAYJPU010000336.1:0-2317 GCA_964372105.1 uncultured Undibacter sp. | reverse complement strand
AGCGATGCGCGTCGGGGTGGGGGGCTTGTTGACATTGCCCCTCACCCCCGACCCCTCCCCGCCACTCGCTTCGCTCGCGGGGGGAGGGGAGAAGCGAGCCTGTGAATTGGAAGGTGCCCGATGTCGGCCATCGCCCCTGCGGCAAAGACCGAACCCGAATTAAGCTTCCTCTCGGTCAACAACATCGAGGTGGTGTACAGCCACGTCATTCTGGTGCTCAAAGGCGTTTCGCTTTCGGTGCGCAAGGGCGGCATCGTCGCGTTGCTCGGGGCCAACGGCGCCGGCAAGACCACGACGCTTAAGGCCATCTCGAATTTGCTGCACGCCGAGCGCGGCGAGGTGACGAAGGGCTCCATCCTGCTCGACGGCGAAGAAGTGCAACGGCTGACGCCGAACGCTCTGGTGCGGCGCGGCTGCATCCAGGTGATGGAGGGGCGGCGCTGCTTCGGCCATCTCACGGTCGAGGAGAACCTGCTCACCGGCGCCTTCACGCGGCGCGACGGCAAGGCCGCGATCGCCGCCGACCTGGAGAAGGTGTACTCGTATTTCCCGCGCCTCAGGGAGCGCCGCGGATCGACAGCCGGCTATACCTCGGGCGGCGAACAGCAGATGTGCGCCATCGGCCGTGCGCTGATGTCGCGCCCGACCATGATCCTGCTCGACGAGCCGTCCATGGGATTGGCGCCGCAGGTCGTTGAGGAGATTTTCGAGATCGTGAAGGACCTCAACGTCAAGGAAGGCGTGTCGTTTCTGCTGGCCGAGCAGAACACCAACATGGCGCTGCGCTACGCCACCTACGGCTACATCCTGGAGAACGGCCGCGTGGTGATGGACGGCGAAGCCAAATCACTGGCCGAGAACGAGGACGTCAAGGAGTTCTACCTCGGCATCTCCGAAGGCCGCCGCAAGAGCTTCCGCGAAGGCAAGCATTACCGGCGCCGCAAGCGGTGGCTGGCGTGAACTTCCGTCATTCCGGGGCGCGTCAAAGGCGCGAACCCGGAATCCATAATCCTCAAGGCTGCGGCGTATGGATTCCGGGCCCGGCCCTGCGGGCCGTCCCGGAATGACGACGGAGAGGGCAATGGCCGATCACTACGACAATCTCGAAACCCGCGATCCCGCCGCGCGCGAGCGCGATCTGGGTGCGCGGCTGCCTGAGGTCTTCGCGCGTGCGATGACGGCGCCGGGCTGGGCCAAGCATCTTGCCGGCATCGACGCCAAGGCGGTGACGTCGCGTGCGGCGCTGGCGAAATTGCCGGTGCTGCGAAAGTCCACGCTGGCCGCCTTGCAGAAAGAGCATCCGCCCTTCGGCGGCTTCAATGTCACGCCCGCGGGCAAGGCCAAGCGGCTGCAGATGTCGCCAGGCGCGCTGTTCGAGCCGCAAGGGCAGACCAAGGATTTTGCCAACTGCGCCCGCGCGCTGTTTGCCGCCGGTTTTCGCGCTGGCGACATCGTGCATAACTCGTTCTCCTATCACCTCACCCCGGGCGCCTATATTCTCGAGGAAGGCGCGCATGCGCTCGGCTGCGCGATCATTCCCGGCGGCGTCGGCAATACCGAGCAGCAGTTGGAGGCCATCGCGCATTACAGGCCGTCCGGCTACGTCGGCACGCCGGACTTCCTCAAGATCCTGCTCGACTCCGCCGAGAAGACGGCCAAGGACGCCGCGTCCTTCAAGCGCGCGCTGGTGTCGGGCGCCGCTTTGCCGGGTTCGCTGCGCGACGAACTGGGCCAACGCGGCGTCGCGGTGCTGCAATGCTATGCCACCGCCGAGCTGGGTGTGATCGCTTATGAGAGTCCCGCGCGAGAGGGCATGATCGTCAACGAGTCGCTCATCGTCGAGATCGTGCGGCCCGGCACCGGCGATCCGGTCGCCGAAGGCGAAGTGGGCGAGGTGGTGGTCACCTCGTTCAATCCCGACTATCCGATGATCCGGCTCGCGACTGGTGATCTCTCGGCCTTGCTGCCGGGCGTGTCGTCCTGCGGCCGCACCAACATCCGCATCAAGGGCTGGATGGGCCGCGCCGACCAGACCGCCAAGGTCAAGGGCATGTTTGTGCACCCCAAGCAGATCGCCGAGGTAGCGGCGCGCCATCCCGACCTCAAGCGGCTGCGTCTGGTCGTCGGCCGCGAGGCCGAGCAGGACAGCATGACACTGCATGCCGAATGCGCCGCGCCCGCCGCCGCGCTGGAGCAGGCGGTGGCCGCCACGCTGCAATCGGTCACCAAGCTCAAAGGCGTGGTGAAACTGGTGGCGCCGGGCACCTTGCCCAACGACGGCAAGGTCATCGCCGACGAGCGGCCGGTAGGGTAGAGC
>CAYJPU010000335.1:0-2335 GCA_964372105.1 uncultured Undibacter sp. | reverse complement strand
CTCAAAGTGCTGATCGCGGGCAGGCCCGAGATCTGGAGCGGCGATCCGGAACCCAGACATAAGGCCGGGCTTCTGGATTCCGGGTTCGCTCGCTTGCGCGAGCGCCCCGGAATGACTTGGGAGGCTAGATTTCGCTCTCCACCGCGGGCCGGCGCAGCCGCACCAGCAGATAGCCGAGCGCGACCACGAAGGCCGCGCCTACCGCCGCCGACCACAAGTGAATCTTGTCGACGAGCTCGGCGCCCAGATAGCTGACGACGGCGGCGTCCTTGACGATGATCTCGCCCGCAACCCAGCCAAGCAGGGCGGCGCCCGCCCACACCAAAATCGGGAAGCGTTCGAGCAGGCTCATCAGCAGCGCGCTGCCCGCGATGATCAGGGGCACGCTGCTGGCGAGGCCGAAGACGATCAGAACGGTCTTGATCGTCAGCGCGTGAGCGATGTCGATGCGCGCCGCCGCCGACTCGGCCGCCGCCGCGATCGCGATCACGTTGTCGAGGCTCATGACGATATCGGCCACCGTGACCAGCCAGACCGCGCGCAGCAAGGTATCGCCGGCCTTGACGCTGCCTTCCGAGTGGTCGTCGCTCGGAACGATCAACTTGACCGCGATCCACAGCAGCAGCAGGCCGCCGACCAGCTTGAGGAACGGCACCATCATGATCTGGGCGATGATCACGGTGAAGAAGACGCGCAGCAGCACCGCCGCACCGGCGCCGAGCAGGATGCCCCAGAACCGCTGCCGGGGCGGCAGCGTCCGGCAGGCCAAGGCGATGACCACGGCATTGTCGCCGGACAGCAGGATGTTGATCCAGATGATCTGGCCGAGCGCGACCCAAAACGGCGCGTGGGAGAAACTTTCTGCGAGATAGTCCACCGGGAGCCTCTCCTACGTCAGCGTTGCCTTGGTCGCCAAGATCTTTGGTCGCCAAGATCTGTTGCCCTGGTCGCCCCGATTTCAAGTCTGCATCATCGCCAATTTGCCGCGGGCGGTAAACCACCCGTGGCAATCGGTATCAGCGGAACTCGCCGAGCGGATTCCCGCTCAACCGACGATTTCGTTCTCGGAAAAGAACTGCGCGATCTCGACGGCGGCGTTCTCGACCGAATCCGAACCGTGCACCGAATTCTCACCAATCGAGCGGGCATGGACCTTGCGGATGGTGTTTGCGTCGGCCTTGGCCGGGTCGGTCGCGCCCATGACCTGACGATACTTGGCGATCGCGTTCTCGCCTTCCAGCACCTGCACCACGACCGGGCCCGAGGTCATGAAGTCGACCAGCTCGCCGAAGAACGGACGGTCCTTGTGCACGCCGTAGAACCGCTGCGCCTGTTCGCGGGTGATGCGCACGCGCTTCTGACCGACGATGCGCAGGCCGGCCTGCTCGATCATGGCATTGATGGCGCCGGTGATGTTGCGTTCGGTCGCGTCGGGTTTGAGGATCGAAAAGGTGCGCTCGAGCGCCATCGGATCATCCTTCACTGATTTTGATTGGATTACTTACCGACATTCATTGGAGTGTCGACGTCGGGGCGGCTTATACCGGGGGCCATTCGGCGCGGCAAGATCGGCGGCCGAAATGCCGCGCCCCTCGCCCGCCGGGCTTTTCAGGAAAATCAGCCAGGAAAACGACCAAGAAACCGACTAAGGAACCGACTAAGGAACCGACCATGAAGTCCCGCTACCAGATGTTCGCCGGCTACAACGCCTGGTGCAACGAGCGGCTGTACGAGGCCGCGGCGGCGGTATCGGACGCCGATTACCGGGCCGACCGGGGCGTCTTCTTCAAGTCGCTGCACGGAACCCTGAACCACCTGCTGGTCGGCGACCGTATCTGGATGAAGCGCTTCACCGGCGTTGGCGAGCAGCCGCCGAGCTTAGACGCCATCCTCCATGACGATTTCGTAGCCTTGCGGGCCGCGCGCCGCTCGCAGGACGTCCTTATCAATCGCTACATAGAAAATCTCGATGACCAGGCTTTGGCCGGCACGATCCGTTACCGGAGCCTCACCAATCCGCAGAACATCGAGCAGCCGCTGGCGCCCGCGCTCGACCACTTCTTCAACAACCAGACGCACCACCGCGGCCAGGCCCATGCCGTGCTGACCGCCATTATCGGCAACGACAAGACGCCGAGCTTCGACCTGATCGTCTACCAGCGGCAAACGGGCATAGGATTGTCAGCCAAGAACTGAGCGGCGGCGGCCATACCTTCCGTCATTCCGGGGCGCGAGCAGAGCGAGCGAACCCGGAATCCATAACCCGCAGCGCTGCGGCGTATGGATTCCGGGTCCGGGCCCGGGGGGGGGGGCCGGGTGACGGGGGGGAGTTAGG
>CAYJPU010000334.1:0-2405 GCA_964372105.1 uncultured Undibacter sp. | reverse complement strand
GAGCAGGTGATCGCCAAGCTGACCGGTTCCGACACCGGCGCGACCTCGCGCATCTCCGGCGGGGCGGGCGGCGACTTCGGCAGCCGCGGCATGGCGCAAGGCGGCTCGAACGTCGACGCCGCCAGCTCGAAGTATCGCGGCGCGCAGGGGCTCGACCCGGAATTCATCAAGAAGCTGGAAGTGCAGTTCGGCTTCGACAAGCCGGCCTATGAACGCTTCGGCCTGATGCTGTGGAACTACATCCGCTTCGACTTCGGCAAAAGCTATTTCCGCGACGTCAGCGTCATGCAGCTCATCAAGGAGAAGCTGCCGGTGTCGATGTCGCTCGGCATCTGGATGACGCTGCTGACCTACCTCATCTCGATTCCGCTCGGCATCAAGAAGGCGGTCGACGACGGTTCGCGCTTCGACATGTGGACGTCGAGCGTCATCATCGTCGGTTACGCCATTCCCGGCTTTCTGTTCGCGATCCTGCTGATCATTTTGTTCGCCGGCGGCTCGTTCTTCGACATATTCCCGCTGCGCGGGCTGGTGTCGGAGAACTGGCACCAACTGCCGTGGTGGCAGCAGATCCTCGATTACTTCTGGCACCTGACGCTGCCGATCCTGTCGATGGCGCTGTCGGCCTTCGCCACCATGACGCTCTTGACCAAGAACTCGTTCCTGGAAGAGATCCGCAAGCAATACGTGCTGACCGCGCGCGCCAAGGGCTGCAGCCGCAACCAGGTGCTCTACGGCCACGTCTTCCGCAACGCCATGCTGATCGTGATCGCCGGCTTCCCGTCGGCCTTCGTGCACGCCTTCTTCACCGGCGCGCTGTTGATAGAGACCATCTTCTCGCTCGACGGCCTTGGTCTGCTCGGTTTCGAGAGTGTGCTGAACCGCGATTACCCGGTAGTGTTCGCCACGCTCTACATCTTCTCGCTCATCGGCGTGGTGGTGAACCTGCTGTCCGATCTCACTTATACGTGGATCGATCCGCGCATCGATTTCGAGTCGCGGGAGGTGTGACCCGTGGACGCGCACCAGCATTTCAGCGTCATGGCCGGGCTTGACCCGGCCATCCACGCCTTTCTTTCAAACGCAAGAAGGACGTGGACCCCCGGGACAAGCCCGGGGGTGACGGCGCTTGGGGAGATGTGACGGTGGACGCACCGACCTCCATCAAGTCGCCCGATACGGCCATGGCCGGCGTCAGCGGCATGGACGTGCCGCCGCGGCGGCATTGGATCGCCATTTCGCCGCTCAACCGCCGGCGCTGGGAAAACTTCAGCGCCAACCGCCGCGGCTACTGGTCGTTGTGGGTGTTCCTGGCGATGTTCGTGCTGTCGCTGTTCGCGGAGTTCATCGCCAACGACAAGCCGATCTACGTCCACGTCAACGGCAAGTCGTTCTTCCCGGCGGTGATGACCTATCCCGACACAGCGTTCGCCAAGGACAAGGACCCGAATCTGTTCGGCACGGCCGCGGATTTCCGCGACGACTATCTGATGGAGCTGATCAACAAGGAGGGCGGCGTCGTGGTGTGGCCGCCGATCCGCTTCGCCTACAACACGCAGGTGGCGAAGCCGCCGTCGCCGTTCCCGTCGAAGCCGACCTGGATGCTGTCGCAGAAGGACTGCGACTTCGCCGCCAAGAACGGCTTCGCCAAGTGCGGCGCGCTCGAATACAACTGGCTTGGCACCGATGACGGCGGCCGCGACGTGCTGGCGCGGCTGATCTACGGCTTCCGCATCTCGGTGCTGTTTGGGCTGGCGCTGACCATCGTGTCGTCGGTGGTGGGCGTCGCCGCCGGCGCGGTGCAAGGCTATTTCGGCGGCTGGACCGACCTGCTGTTCCAACGCTTCATCGAGATCTGGACCTCGATCCCCTCGCTCTATCTGCTGCTCATCATCTCCTCGGTGCTGGTGCCGGGCTTCTTCGTGCTGCTCGGCATCCTGCTGCTGTTCTCTTGGGTGTCGCTGGTGGGGCTGGTGCGCGCCGAATTCCTGCGCGGTCGTAATTTCGAGTACATCCAGGCGGCGCGCGCGCTCGGCGTCTCGAACGGCACGATCATCTTCCGGCACCTGCTGCCGAACGCGATGGTCGCGACCATGACGTTCCTGCCGTTCGTCCTGTCGTCGTCGGTGATGACGCTGACCGCGCTCGACTTCCTCGGCTTCGGCCTGCCGCCCGGCTCGCCCTCGCTCGGCGAGCTGCTGAGCCAGGGCAAAGCCAACGTGCAGGCGCCCTGGCTCGGCCTCACCGGCTTCTTCTCGATCGCGATCATGCTGTCGCTGCTGATCTTCATCGGCGAAGCTGTGCGTGACGCCTTCGATCCGAGGAAGACGTTCCGATGAGAATGTGGTATATTGCCGCTAATTATTGGAGGCGCGCGTCATGAACAAAATCATTCGCGAGCACTA
>CAYJPU010000333.1:0-2413 GCA_964372105.1 uncultured Undibacter sp. | reverse complement strand
GCTCGCCGCGGACGAACCGTAGCCGGCCTTGCTGGTCCCAGCCGGTCCAGCGGTGACGCGGCGCGAACGCGACATGGAGGCCGATCAGCTGGCGCAGCCAGGCGCGCAGCAACGGCGACGCCTTGAACGCTTTCGGGAACACGCGCCCGCTCGACCCGACGAAGGTGGCTTGGCCTAAGTCTTCGGCCCAGGCGCGCAAGGCTGACGGCGGAAAAGCCTCGATCGCCTCGCGCAGCAGCGGATCGATGGCGCCGTAGCGCGTCAGGAACTGCGGCAGCTCTTCGCTGTGTGTGAGGTTGAGGCCGCCGCGTCCGGCGAGCAGGAACTTGCGGCCGACGGACGGCGTCTGATCGTAGACGGTCACGGCGACGCCGGCGCGGGCGAGCACCTCCGCGGCCATCAGGCCGGCGGGGCCGCCGCCGATGACGGCCGCCGTTTTGGACGTGGTGACGGCGCGGGCAGGGGTCAAAGCCAAGGGACACGTTCTTTCATCGGGCGCTGCGCTGGACGCGCGCGCCGTCCGGCAGCATGTAGCCGCCTGCGCGACGCCAAGATAGGGCCTGATTTGACGGCAAGCGGCCCCTTGCCTATGTCTGCCCGCCGGAGTGCCAAGATGTCGATGTCCACCGCTGAAAGCGCGCAAAACCAGCCGAACCAAGAGGTGTCGGCGCAAGAACTGCGGACCCTCGCCGAGCAGTCGAACGCCTGGCCGTTCGAGGAGGCGAAGAAGATCGTCGCCCGGCTGAAGAAGACGCCCAAGGACGAGGTGATCTTCGAGACCGGCTACGGCCCGTCCGGCCTGCCGCACATCGGCACCTTCGGCGAGGTCGCCCGCACCACCATGGTGCGGCACGCCTTCCGCGTGCTGACCGACGACAAGATCAAGACGCGGCTGATCGCGTTCTCGGACGACATGGACGGCCTGCGCAAGGTGCCGGACAACGTGCCGAACAAGGACCTGCTGGAGAAGCATCTCGGCAAGCCGCTGACCAAGGTGCCGGACCCGTTCGGCACCCATCCGAGCTTCGGCGAGCACAACAACGCGCGGCTGCGCGCGTTCCTCGACCATTTCGGCTTCGACTACGAGTTCATGTCGTCGACGGACTGCTACACGTCCGGCCGTTTCGACGAGGCGCTGCTCAAGCTGCTGGAGCGTTTCGACAAGGTGATGGCGATCATGCTGCCCAGCTTGCGCGAGGAGCGCGCGGCGACCTATTCACCGTTCCTGCCGATCGACCTGCGCACCGGCGTCGTCCTGCAGGTGCCGGTCATCGCGCACGACGCCAAGCGCGGCACCATCACTTATGAAGAGCCGGAGACGCAGGAGCGCTTCACGGTGCCGGTCACCGGCGGCCGCTGCAAGCTGCAATGGAAGCCGGATTGGGCGATGCGCTGGGTCGCGCTCGGCGTCGACTACGAGATGGCCGGCAAGGACCTGATCGACTCGGTCAAGCTGTCCGGCGAGATCTGCCGCGCGCTCGGCGGCCAGCCGCCGGAAGGTTTCAACTACGAGCTCTTCCTCGACGAGAAGGGCCAGAAGATCTCCAAGTCGAAGGGTAACGGCCTCACCATCGAGGAATGGCTGCGCTACGCCAGCCCGGAGAGTCTCTCGCTGTTCATGTATCGCGAGCCGAAGGCGGCCAAGCGCATGTACTTCGACGTCATCCCGCGCAACGTCGACGACTATCACCAGTTTCTCGACGGCTATCAGCGCCAGGACGGCAAGCAGCGCCTGTCCAACCCGGTCTGGCACATCCACGAAGGCAAGCCGCCGAAGCCGGACATGCCGGTCTCGTTCCAGATGCTGCTGACGCTGGTGTCGTCGTCGAACGCCGAGAACGCTGAAACGCTGTGGGGCTTCATCGGCCGCTACAAGCCGGGCGTGACGCCGCAGACGCATCCCAAGCTCAACGATCTCGTCGGCTACGCCATCCATTATTTCCGCGACTTCGTGCTGCCGGAAAAGAAATTCCGCGAGCCGTCCGACAGCGAGCGCGCCGCGCTGCTTGACCTGCGCGATGCGCTGTCGCAATTGCCGGCGGATGCGACGGCAGAAGCTATCCAGGACGTGGTCTACGAGATCGGCCGCCGCGAGCCGTTCCTCGATCACAAGAAGAAAGCCAAGGACGGCAAGCCGGGCGTCGCGCTCGACTGGTTCAACCTGCTCTATCAGGTGCTGCTCGGCCAGGAGAAAGGCCCGCGCTTCGGCTCCTTCGTCGCCGTCTACGGCCTGCAGAACACCATCGACATGATCGACGGCGCGCTGGCAAGAAGCGCTTGAGCGACGTGCCCCGGATGCGGTGCAGCACGAGCGTAAGCGAAGTGGTGCGCCGCTGATCCGGGGTCCAGCTTGAAGATAACCGGGGTCCCGGGTCTGCAGCGCACCGCTTCGCGCTGCGCTGCGCCCGGGACA
>CAYJPU010000332.1:0-2444 GCA_964372105.1 uncultured Undibacter sp. | reverse complement strand
GGGCACCGCCCGGGGGCAATAAGACCCCCCGCGAGGAGCTCGCTGATGGCGGGCCATACGGCTCGCCCCCGCTTCGAGATGCGGCTTCCCGCAAAGGGTCGCGTCAAAGAGCGCGCGGGCGCACCGGCGATGGTTGCCAGAAGCGCGGCCCGGTGCCGTCCAACGCCGTGACGGCGCGCCGGTAGGCGCCCGCATTCTTCAAAAGAGAATGCGGCATTACGACCAAACGTCGCGTCAATCGGCGCGCCGTCCCCCTCTTATGTCGGAGGGGCAAGAGTGAAGTGGGGCGTACCCGGCGCCTGCCAAAGAACACGGGCGGCGGAGCTATGGTTGGCTGTCATCCCGCTTTCGCGGGGATGACAGCCGAGCGCGCCCCGGAATGACAAAGCTGGGCATCTGTTTGAAAAACGAATCTTTGACGCTTGGATTGACGAAAACGAGAAACTCACCCTTCGGCGAGCTTGCGGCTCGCGACATAGAGCGCCAGCGCCGCGGCGTTCGACACGTTCAGGCTCTTGATCGCGCCCGGCACGTCGATGCGCGCCAGATGGTCGCAGGTTTCCCTGGTCAGTTGCCGCAGGCCCTTGCCCTCGGCGCCGAGCACCAGCGCAACTGGCGGGCGCAGTGGCAGCGCCGCCAGGTCGCCGTCGCCCTCGCTGTCGAGCCCGACCACGGTGAAGCCGTTTTCCTTGAGCGCGGCGAGCCCGCGCGCCAGGTTCTGCACGCTCACGAACGGCACGTGCTCGAGCGCGCCGGACGCGGCCTTGGCGAGCGCGCCGGTGGCATCCGGGCTGTGGCGCTCGGTGGTGACGATGGCGGTGACCGCAAAGGCCGCGGCAGACCTGAAGATGGCGCCGACATTGTGCGGATCGGTGATCTGGTCGAGCACCAGCACCACGCCTTGCGCCGGCAGCTTCTCGATCGCCGGCGAGGGCAGCGCATCGGCTTCGAGATAGAGCCCCTGGTGCACGGCGTCCGGCAGCAGCCGCTCCGCGATCGCCGACGGGCGCACGATCTCCGGTGCGATCGACGGCGTGATGCCCTCATCGGAGAGCCGCCGTGCGGCGTTGTCGGTGGCGAGCAGCTTGCGGAGCTGGCGCGCCGGGTTGCGCAAGGCGGCCGTGACGGTGTGCCAGCCATACATCACGACGGGGCCTTCGCCCTCCGGCCGCAGGCTTTCGCGGCGGGCGCGCTCGAAGCGTTCGCGGCGCTCGACCTGCTCACGGGTGGCGCCGGGTTTCGCGCCGCTGCGCGGCCGGCCGATCGGGGGTCGTGACATTGTTCCTTCCGGCACGGGGAGCGGCCCCGTGCTGCACACTATTACAGGGGGGGGTGGGCCCTGTGCCTTAGCCGATCCACCCGGAGCCGAACAGCCTCCATTGACTTCGGAGCAGGGGCTGCCCATAAGACCGGCCATCCCGGCCGCCGCCGTTTGTCCATGCAAGATCAACGCGGTGCTGTGGCTTTGGGGGAGAGTGTCCCGAGTGGCAAAGGGGGCGGACTGTAAATCCGCTGGCTATGCCTTCGTAGGTTCGAGTCCTACCTCTCCCACCATTTCCCTTGTCGAGACGGTGGCCCCCCGAGGGGCCAGCCCGGGGGCACCGTTTCCGGGCTGGACGAAATTATGGAGACCGCCTGTATACTCGGGCGCCTGCGGGTGTAGCTCAATGGTAGAGCAGCAGCCTTCCAAGCTGAATACGAGGGTTCGATTCCCTTCACCCGCTCCACTCTTCATTCGTCTGCTCCACTCGTAATAGAGAGTCGACGAGACTGATGTGAGCGCGGACCCTTGCGGAAGGGGGGGCGCAGGCCGACGCCTGATCGCGCCGTTTCTGTAAAATTCATGTCTATTAACAAGTGGTCAATTTTTTTTGAGGCGCAGACGACGCGTCTGCGTCGTGAGGCCACGGCATTGCGCGCAGTCAGGCCTTATGAAGCGGCGTTTCTTATTCTTCATTGAGGTAATTTCAGACCAGCAAAGCCGAAAAGTCAGAGTCGATTAACACTTAAATGTAAAGCTCCACCCGAATTTACTCATTCGTCCCAGATGGGACCGCGCGACAGTAAAGTCGGGATGGAGTGCTGCTAGATGACTTCAATTATTTCGTCGCTGTCCGCCAGTCAGATCGCGGGCCTATCGACCACAGCAATTTCCGGTCTCACCACTACCGATATTGCCGCACTCAATACCACGCAGGTGGCCGCGTTAAGCGCAACGCAGGTCAATGCGCTGAATTCGACCGATTTGCAGTTCCTGGTCGCGACCCAGGTCCAGGCGATAACCTCCACCACCATGCGCGGCCTGCTGGCGGCGCAGTTTGACTATCTGACCACGACCCAGGTCGAGGCGCTAACCACCACGCAGGTCAGCGTTCTGACCGCCGCCGAAATCGGCGCCTTGACCTCGACCGAGCTGCAGGGCCTGACCACGACGCAGGCCAACG
>CAYJPU010000331.1:0-2464 GCA_964372105.1 uncultured Undibacter sp. | reverse complement strand
GTGAGCGACATCTTGTCGTCGCTGACGGTGGCGTCGTTGATCTTGAGGCCGCCGGCCTTGATCTGGCGGCGGGCGTCGCCGTTCGACGACACCAGCGAGGTCTTCTCGGCGAAGGCGGTCAATACGCCGAGGCCTTTTTCAAGCTCGGCGCGCGCGATCTCGATGGTCGGCAAATTCTCGGCGTGCGCGCCTTCCTCGAAGGTCTTGCGCGCGGTGTCGCCAGCCTGGTCGGCGGCGGCGCGGCCGTGCACCAGCGCGGTCGCTTCGGTCGCCAGCACCTTCTTGGCGTCGTTGAGCTCGGCGCCCTTGAGCGCCGACAGCCGCGCGATCTCGGCAAGCGGCAGCACCGTGAACAGCTTGAGGAAGCGCGCCACGTCGCCGTCCTCGGTGTTGCGCCAGTATTGCCAGTAGTCGTACGGGCTCACCATGCCGGCGTCGAGCCACACCGCGCCGGCGGCGGTCTTACCCATCTTGGCGCCCGACGAGGTGGTGATCAGCGGCGCGGTCAGCGCGAACAGATGCGCGTTGTTCATGCGGCGGCCGAGATCGATGCCGTTGACGATGTTGCCCCACTGGTCGGAGCCGCCCATCTGCAGCGCGCAATCGTAGCGCTTGTTGAGCTCGACGAAGTCGTAGGCCTGCAGCACCATGTAGTTGAATTCGAGGAACGACAGCTCCTGCTGGCGGTCGAGCCGCATCTTCACCGAGTCGAACGACAGCATGCGGTTGACCGAGAAGTGCTTGCCGACGTCGCGCAGGAAGTCGATGTAGTTGAGCGTGTTCAGCCAGTCGGCGTTGTTGGCCATGACGGCGTTGCCGCCGTTACCGTCTCCTTGGCCTTCGAACTTGAGGAACTTGCCGAAGATCTTGCGGATGCCGGCGAGGTTCTCGTTGATCATCGCGTCGGTGAGGATGCGGCGGCTCTCGTCCTTGCCGGACGGGTCGCCGACCCGGGTGGTGCCGCCGCCCATCAGCGCGATCGGCCGGTGGCCGGTCTGCTGAAGCCAGTACAGCATCATGATCGGCAAGAGCGAGCCGATGTGCAGCGAGGCGGCGGTGCAGTCGAATCCGATATAGGCGGTGAGCGTCCCGTCTTTGGCGCGCGCGTCCAGGGCGTCCGGCTCGGAGACCTGGTGGATGAAGCCGCGCTCGGCGAGAATATTAAGGAAATCAGACTTATAGGCGCTCATAGACGGTGCTCTTAGCTCGCGGGTCGCTTCCCTTGGGCGGGTGGTGTAACAGGTCCGGGGCTGGATTCAACTCAGCGCATGATCCCGAAAAGCTTGTCCTCGACGTGATCGGGGATGGCTGCCGGTTTTCGGTCAAGATCATGCGCTACTGAAAATGAGGTAAGGGCGTTGGGGGTGGTGCGGGCGATCGGCCTGATGAGCGGGACCTCGCTCGACGGCGTCGATGTGGCGTTGATCGAGACCGACGGCGAGCGCATCGCCGCCTTCGGCCCGGCGGGCTACCGGCCTTATGCCGACCCCGAGCGCGACCTGCTGCGGCGGGCGCTGGTCGAAGGCGCCGCGCTGACCGACCGCTGGGCGCGGCCGGGGGTGCTGAAGGAGGCCGACGCCTTCGTCACCGCCGTGCACGCCGAGGCGGTGGAAAGCTTTCTCCGCGACAATGGCATCGACCGCGCCGGCATCGACATCGTCGGTTTCCACGGCCAGACGGTCATCCACCGGCCCGAGAAGCGGCTGACCGTGCAGATCGGTGACGGCGCCGCGCTGGCGAAAAGCCTCAAGCTGCCGGTCGCCTACGACTTCCGCGCGGCTGATGTTGCCGCCGGCGGGCAGGGCGCCCCGCTGGTGCCGGTGTTTCATCAGGCGCTGGCGCGGTCGCTGCCGCATCCGCACCCCATCGCCGTGTTGAATGTCGGCGGCGTCGCCAACGTCACCTGGGTCGACGGCGGCGATCCGGTCGCCTGCGACACCGGGCCCGGCAATGCGCTGATCGACGATTTTATGCGTGCACGGACTGGGAGCCCTCTTGATCGCGACGGCGACCAGGCGGCGCGTGGCAAGGTCGACGAGGGTTTCGTCGAGCGCGTGCTGGCGCATCCATTTTTCGACGCGCCGTGCCCGAAGTCGCTCGACCGTAACGCGTTCGCGTTCGCCAATATCGGGTTGCCGGATTTCTCAGTCGCCGACGGCGCGGCGACGCTGTCGGCGCTCACCGCCGCGGCGGTGCGGCGGGTGGTGCGGCATCTGCCGGTGGCGCCGAAGGCCTGGATCGTCGCGGGCGGCGGCGCGCGCAACCCGACCTTGATGCGGATGTTGGCTGAACGGCTGGCGCCGGCCACGGTCGAGACCGCCGACGCGGTCGGCCTGTCGTCGCAGGCAATCGAGGCGCAGGCCTTCGCCTACTTGGCGGTGCGCACGCGTAACGATCTGCCGATCACCTTTCCGCACACCACCGGCGTCGCGCAGCCGATGGCGGGCGGTGTGGTGGCGCGGCC
>CAYJPU010000330.1:0-2514 GCA_964372105.1 uncultured Undibacter sp. | reverse complement strand
GCCCTCAGGCCGCCGAAGACTGGGTCTGCTGCACCTGCGGCAGCTTGATTTCCTGCAGCGTCGGGTCGGCCTTGTGGATCGCCAGGATGTTGATGCCGGCGTCGATCACTTCATAGCCGCGCTCCACGAGCCATGACCGCAACTGGTCGCGGCCGGTCTTGATCTGTTCGATCAGCATGATCGGCCGGCAGCGCTCGATGGTCTGGCGCGCGCCCTGCAGCGCCTCCAGCTCCATGCCCTCGATGTCGATCTTGATCAGGTCGAGCCGCGTCAGCCGCATGTCGTCGAGCGCCAGCTTCTGCACCGGCACGGTCTTGGCGTCGGAGTAGTCGACGGCCTGGCCGATGAACTCGTTGGTCGCGCTCTGGCGCAGCTCCAGGCTGCCGAAGCTCGAGGCGGTGCAGTAGTCCGGCTCCGGGATCTTCATCACGCCGGATTCCGACGACACCGCCGCGTGCATGCAGATGGCGTTGAAGGCGTTGTTAACCGCGATGTTGCCGGCGAGCGCGTAGTAGATGCGCTCCTGCGCCTCGATGGCGATCACCGAGCCCCAGCCGGTCATGGCGGTCGCCCATTCGACCGTGTGCACGCCGATATTGGCACCGCAGTCGATCGCCACCGCGCCGTCGCCGTGATAGCGCCGCCGCTGCTCGAGGAGCTGCACCGCCAGCTCGACCTCGACCGGGTCGAAGCAGCCGCGCTCCAGAAGCTGGTAGCCGACGCCGACGCCGCCGCCTTCCTGCATGCGGTAGTCGAAGCGGTTGACGATCATCGTCCCGTGGTTAGACGAGGCGAGAACGAACGCGAGCTTGCGTCCAATGTTGCGCATGGGCAGCGCTCCTTGGCGGCGGGGAGGCGTAAACGCGGCGGGCACAAACGCACGGCGACACACGGGCGGCGCGCTGCGCCGCCGCACGCGAATCATTTGCGTTCAGCTTAGTGCGAATGGCGCCGGGCGTGTACCCGCATTCAAGCGGGTGGCCCGCCGTCAGCGCTGCATCGCCCGCCAGATGCGCTCGGGGGTGGCCGGCATCTCGATATGGGTGACGCCGAACTCGGCCAGCGCGTCGACCACCGCGTTGACCACCGCCGGCAGCGCGCCGACGCAGCCGGCTTCGCCGGCGCCCTTGACGCCGAGCGGGTTGGTCTTGGTCGGCACCGGGTTGCTGTCGACCTTCATCGGCGCGAAATCATGCGCCCGCGGCATGGCGTAGTCCTGGAACGACGCCGTCACCAGCTGGCCCGAGGCGTCGAAATGGATGTCCTCCATCAGCGCCTGGCCCGCGCCTTGCGCGATGCCGCCGTGGATCTGGCCGTGCAGCAGCATCGGATTGAGCACGGTGCCGACGTCGTCCACCACGCTGTAGCGGGTGATCGCGGTCTGGCCGGTCTCCCGGTCGATCTCGACCTCGCAGACGTGGCAGCCGTTGGGATAGTTCGCGACCGGCGCGGTGTGCACCGCGTTGGCGAACAGGCCGGGCTCCACGTCCTTCGGCAGGTTCTTCGGCTCGAACGAGGCGACCGCGATCTCCTTGATGGAGAGCGTCTGGTTGGTCGTGCCGGACGAGAACACGCCTTCGTCGAACTTGAGATCGGCTTCCGCGACCTTGAGCATGTGGGCGGCGATGGTGCGCGCCTTGGCAACGATCTTTTCGGTCGCGAGATGGAAGGCCGAGCCCGCCATGCTCGACGAGCGCGAGCCGCCGGTGCCTTCGCCGAAGAACACCTGGTCGGTGTCGCCCTGCACGTAATAGGCGTCGTTCGGATTGATGCCGAGCCGGTCGCACACCAGCTGCTTGAACACGGTCTCGTGGCCCTGGCCCTGGTTGTTGGCGCCGGACAACAGCGTCACCGCGCCGGTGCGGTCGACGCGCACCTCGGCGCCTTCCAGGCTCGGCGCGCCGGCGCGCTCGATGGTGTTGGACAGGCCGAACCCCAAGAGCTTGCCGCGCTTGCGGGCGTCGGCCTTGCGCGCCTTGACGCCCTTGGCGTCGGCCAGCGCCAGCGCGAGGTCCATGTTCTTCTCGAACTCGCCGGTGTCATAGGTGAAGGTGAGGCCGGTCTTGAACGGCATCGCGCTCGCCGGGATGTAGTTGCGGCGGCGCAGTTCGGTCGGGTCGATGCCCAGTTGGCGCGCAGCCAATTCGACCATGCGCTCGATCACGAAGGCGGCCTCCGGGCGGCCGTTGCCGCGATAAGGCCGCACCGGGTTGGTGTTGGTGAACACCGCGCTGATGTCGACGTACATCGCCGGCGTGCGGTAGCAGCCGGCGAGCGAGCCGGCGTTGAACACGAAAGCCGGCATCGCCTGCTGCAGATAGGCGCCGATGGCGGCAATGGTCGTCACCCGCATGCCGAGGAATACGCCGTCTTTGTCGAGCGCGAGTTCGGCCTCGGTGACGTTGTCGCGCGCCTGCGCGTCGCTCAAGAACGCCTCGGTGCGCGTCGAGATCCACTTCACCGGCCGGCCGGTGAGCTTGGAGGCCAGCAGCACCAGCGGCGTCTCGTTGAAGA
>CAYJPU010000329.1:0-2552 GCA_964372105.1 uncultured Undibacter sp. | reverse complement strand
ATTGAGGAATTCCTTGGCGTCGAAGATCACCCAGCCGAGCCCCCAGTCGGAGGCCGCGATCATCTCGGCGCCGATCACGCCGATCCAGGCGCGCAAGAACGACTGCCGCATGCCGGTGATGATGAAGGGCGAGGCGCTGGGGATGATCACCTTCCAGAACAGCCGGCGCTCGTCGGCGCCCATGGCGCCGGCCGCGCGCAGCCACAGCGGATTGACCGAGCGCACGCCCGACCAGGTGTTGAACACCATCGGGAAGGTCGCGGCGTAGAACACGATCAGGATGGTGGTGACGTTGCCGATGCCGAACCACAGCATGAACAGCGGCACCAGCGCGAACGAGGGGATCGGCATCAGCGCGCTGATCAGCGGCAGGAAGAAACTTTCCACCGGCCGGAACCGCGCCATCATGATGCCGAGCGGCACGCCCACCAGCACCGCGAGCCCGAAGCCGAACAGCACGCGGTACAGCGTGAAGGCGGCGTGCTCGACCATGCTGCCGTCGGCGAGCGTGCCGTAGAGCGTCGCCAGCACGGCCGGGATGGTCGGCAACAGCACCGCTGGAAAAAAGCCGCTGCGCGCCACGATTTCGTACAGCGCCGCCACCAGCGCCAGCGTGACGGCGCCGCGGATGATCGTGCGCGTGCGTTGGCCCTGCTCGGTCATGCCGTCACCATGCCCCAGCGCACCACCGTGAAGTTCTCGATCTTCTGGAAGACCAGCTTCTCCAGCAGGATGCCGATGACGGCGATCACCACGATGCCGGCGAGCATCGCGTCGGTGTTGAGGAACTTGCGCGCCCCGAAGATCAGCCAGCCAAGGCCCCACGGCACGGCGGCCAGCATCTCGACCGCCACCAGAATGCGCCAGGCCTGCGCCAGGCCGAGCCGCATGCCGGTGAGAATGAAAGGCAGCGCGCCGGGCAGGATGACGTGGCGGAACATGCGGCGGTCGTCGGCGCCCATCGATTGCGCCGAGCGCACCCAGATTTCCTTCACGGCTTTGACGCCGGTCCAGCTGTTGAAGATGATCGGGAACGCCGACACGAAGCCGACCAGCAGCACCGCCGAGAAATTGCCGAGCCCGAACCACAGCAGAAACAGCGGCGCATAAGCGAGCCCCGGGATCGGCGCGCAGATGCTGACCAGCGGCAGGAAGACGTCCTCGGCACGCCGCGAGCGGCCCATCGCGACACCGATCAGCACGCCGAAGACGGCCGCCAGCGTGAAGCCCAGCAGCAGCCGGATCACGGTTTCGATCGCGTGGTGCGGCAAGATGCCCGACACCGTCAGATTCACGAACGTGCCGGCGACCGTCTCAAGGGTGGGAAACAGTTTCTGCGGAAAAACGCCGGCGCGCGCCACGACCTCCCAGATCGCGCCGACCACGGCGAAGGGAAAAACGTTGCGCAGCACGACGCGCAGACGTTCACCGCCGCGGCGCGCGAACCGGTTTTCCGCGCCGGTCACGGCAATGGTGCTGACGGCATCCTGCATCGGTGCCCGCGTTCTCCCGTTTATTTCGCCGGCCTCGTGAGCGGTGGGCCGTTGCATGGGCGGCCGTGCGGCTGCCTGCGGACATAGGATAGTCCTTTGACCGCGGACCACAAGCAAAGTCGGCGCTGCACCTGCGAAGCACGCGGCCTCTGGCGGTTTTCGCGCAGACCGGCTAAAGCGCTTCCCGCGCCGGCCACAAACGCCGCGCCACATTTCAATCGGAGAGTTTCGGGATGTCGAAGAATTCGCAGAAAATCGGCTGGATCGGCGTCGGCCGCATGGGCTACCAGATGGCGGAACGCCTCGCGAAGGCGAACTACGACATCTCCATCTGGAACCGCACCAAGTCGAAGGCGGAACCGCTGACCAAGGTCGGCGCCAAAGTGGTCGACAAGCTGGCCGACCTCGCCGGCGTCGACATGCTGTTCGCCATCGTGTCGGAAGGCAAAGACCTCGAGGAAGTCTATTTCGGCAAGGACGGCATTGTCACCAATGCGAAGGGTAAGCTGCCGAAGACTTTCGTCGATTGCTCGTCGATCTCGGTGGACGACTCGACGCGTATCCGCGGCCGCCTGAAGGAACACGGCGTCGACTTCGTGTGCGCGCCGGTGTCGGGCAACGCCCACGTCATCAAGGCCGGCAAGCTGTCCTCGGTGGTGTCCGGTCCGGAAGCTTCGGCGAAGGCCGCCATGCCGGTCATCGAAGTGTTCGCGCCGCGCGGCGTGTCTTACGTCGGCGAGGGTGAGCTGGCGCGTATCTGCAAGATCGCGCACAACGTCATGCTCGGCGTCGTCATCGAGA
This sequence comes from uncultured Undibacter sp., assembly GCA_964372105.1. Lineage (GTDB taxonomy): Bacteria > Pseudomonadota > Alphaproteobacteria > Rhizobiales > Xanthobacteraceae > Pseudolabrys. Next base: position 258 of record CAYJPU010000329.1, on the reverse strand, counting down.
ACCTGATCGAGATCACGCTGCTCGCCAACAAGATGGGCGTGCCGCGCGAAGCCTTCCTGGCCTTCATGAACAACGGCGTGATGGGGTCGATGTTCACCACTTACAAGACGCCGGCGCTGGTCAATCTCGACTGGACCACGACGTTCACGCCGGAACTGCTGCGCAAGGACCTCGATCTCGGCCTCGAACTCGGCCGTGAATGGGACGTGCCGATGCCGGTGACGGCCGCGACGCGCGAGGTCATCCAGCAGCATATCG
>CAYJPU010000328.1:0-2560 GCA_964372105.1 uncultured Undibacter sp. | reverse complement strand
ACACCTGGTAGTGCCGCGTCAGCGTCGCCGTCGAATAGCAATAGAACGGCGTGCCCACCTGGGCGGCCAGCGCATCCAGGTTCACGCCCTCGGCGTGCAGCACGCCGTTGCGGTAGGCAAAGTGATGCATGGCTTACTCAGTTGAGCAAGACGTCGAGCGGGATGCGCTTCTTCGGACCCTTCGGCGCCTGCGCCCGGCCGTCGGCATTCATGACGCTGTCGCCGCTCCCGCCCGAACCCCCGCCGATCGGCGAGCCGCCGATCGGGCTGCGCATCGACGGCGCTTCGGGCTGCGGCTGGTTGTCCAGCGCGGCGCCGGGCGGCGGATCGAGCGGCCCTTTACGCCCGCAGGCGGCCAAGCCGAGGGTGGCGATAAGGGCGCCGATCACGGCGAGACGCAGAAAAGGGCGGGAGGACACGGTTTGCATGGCGGCTACCTTAGCAAAGACGGAGCGCGGAGGCGAATTCAGGATTTCGGCTTTTCCAGGTTGCGCAGCCACTTCTTCGCCTGCGCGCGCACGTTTTTCGGCGCCGTGCCGCCATAGCTGACGCGGCTTTTCACCGAGTTCGTGACCGAGAGGACCGAGAATACGTCGTCGGTGATTCGCGGCTCGATCGCCTGCATGGCGGCCAGCGCCAGCCGGTGCAGGGCCACGCCCTGCTCCGCCGCCTGGCCGACGATGCGGCCGGTGATGTGATGGGCCTCGCGGAACGGGATGTTGAGCGTGCGCACCAGCCAGTCGGCGAGATCGGTCGCGGTGGCGTAGCCCTCGCCGGCCGCCTTCTTCATGCGCGCTTCGTCGGGCACCAGATCGGTCACCATGCCGGCCATGGCCGCGGTCGACAGCGAGAGCGCCGAGAGCGCGTCCATGGCGCCTTCCTTGTCCTCCTGCATGTCCTTGGCATAGGCGAGCGGCAGGCCCTTCATGACGACCAGAATGCCGGTGAGCGCGCCGATGATGCGGCCGGTCTTGGCGCGCACCAGCTCGGCGGCGTCCGGGTTGCGCTTCTGCGGCATGATCGAGGAGCCGGTGGTGAACTTGTCGGACAGCCGGACCAGGCCGACCACCGGCGAGGTCCAGATCACGATCTCCTCGGCGAAGCGCGACAGATGCACGGCGGCGATCGAGGCCGCAGACAGCGTCTCCATCACGAAGTCGCGGTCGGACACGCCGTCGAGCGAATTGGCGGTCGGCCGGTCGAAGCCGAGCGCCTTCGCCGTCATGTCGCGGTCGAGATCGAACGAGGTGCCGGCGAGCGCGCCGGAGCCGAGCGGCGATTCATTCAGCCGCTTGCGCGCGTCGGCAAAGCGGCCGCGGTCGCGCGCCGCCATCTCGACGTAGGCCAGCAGGTGGTGGCCGAAGGTGACCGGCTGCGCGGTCTGCAAATGCGTGAAGCCGGGCATCACCGTGTCGGCGTGTTCGAGCGCCTTCTGGACAAGCGCCTTCTGATAGCCGGCAAGCGCCAGGTCGAGCGTATCGATGGTGTCGCGCATCCACAGCCGGAAGTCGGTCGCGACCTGGTCGTTGCGCGAGCGCGCGGTGTGCAGGCGGCCGGCGGCCGCGCCGATCAGGTCGGTGAGCCGGCTCTCCACGTTCATGTGGATGTCTTCGAGCGCGCGCTGGAACGAGAACGTGCCGCCGTCGATCTCTGACAGGATCGTGTCTAGACCGTGAGCGATCGATTTCGCATCGTCCGCCCCAATGATGCCTTGCTTGGCCAGCATCTCGGCGTGGGCCTTGGACGCGGCAATGTCCTGGCGGTAAAGATGCCGGTCGAAGTCGATGGAGGCGTTGATTTCCTCCATGATGGCGTCCGGGCCGGAGGCAAACCGCCCGCCCCACATCTTGTTGCTCATCTGAACCGCTCTTGTGATCTTGCTACCGAGGTTTCGCCGAACATGCCGACACCACCCACCCCCAGCTATGCCAAAAAGCGGCTTGCCATGGTCCTGGCAGGCGGCGTCGCCGGCGTGATCGTCGGGCTGGGGGCGGTATACGGGATTGCCACCCTGACACGCAATGCAGGGGGGGACGGGGGCGCCTGCCGCCCGGCGGTGGCGCTGGCCCAAAAAATCGCGCCGTTCGTGCGCGGCGAGGTGGCGGCGGTGAACCTGGCCAAGGCCCCGCTCAAGATCCCGGCGCTGACCTTCCACGACGCCGGCGGCAAGCCGGTCACGCTCGAGCAGTTCCGCGGCCGCACCGTGCTGCTGAACCTGTGGGCGACCTGGTGCGTGCCCTGCCGCAAGGAGATGCCGTCGCTCGACGCGCTGGAGGGCAAGCTCGGCGGGCCGGACTTCCAGGTGGTGGCGATCAATATCGACACCCGCGACCTCGACAAACCCAAAGCGTTTCTGAACGAGATCGGCGTCAAGAAGCTGGCTTATTTCGCCGACGGCAACGCCAAGTCGTTCCAGGACCTCAAGGCCGTGGGCCGCGCCTTCGGCATGCCCACCACGCTGCTGATCGATCCCGCCGGCTGCGAGATCGGCACCATCGCCGGGCCGGCCGAATGGGCCGGCGACGACGCGGTCAAGCTGATCAAGGCGGCGCTGGGGAAG
>CAYJPU010000327.1:0-2571 GCA_964372105.1 uncultured Undibacter sp. | reverse complement strand
ATAACAACTCCACGCCGCCGGCGCCCGCGACCTTGCCGGCTTCCAGCCGCACCACGCGGTTGGCGATGCGTTTCACTTCCCAGTCGTCGTGGCTGACATAGATCATCGGCACGCGCGCGTCGTCGCGCAGCCGCTCCAGATACGGCAAAATCTCTTCTTTGCGCGCGGCATCGAGCGAGGCCAGCGGCTCGTCGAGCAGCAAGAGCCGCGGCCGCATCAGCAGCGCGCGCCCGAACGCGACGCGCTGGCGCTCGCCACCCGACAATTTGCCCGGCCGCCGCGCCAGCAGCGTGCCGATGTCCAAGAGCTCCACCACGTGCGCGAAGGCTTGTCGATCGGGGCTAAGCCCGCTCATCCAGCGGCCGTAGTCGAGGTTGTGCTTCACCGTGAGGTGCGGGAACAGCCGGCCTTCCTGAAACACCGTGCCGATGCGCCGCTGCCAGGCCGGCACGTTGATGCGCGCCGTCGAGTCGAACAGTGTCTCGCCGTCGAGCGCGATGCGCCCGCGGTCGGGCTTCAACAGGCCGGCGATCATGCTGATGATGCTGGTCTTGCCGGTGCCGGAGGCGCCGAACAGCGCCGTCACGCCGCTTTCGCTCACGAACGATGCGTTCAGCGCGAAGTCGCCCAGTTGTTTTTCGATGGTGACCGTCAGCATCGAAGGGCGATTCCCATTCGGTGACACCGTTCCTCCCCGCTCATTCCCGCGCAAGCGGGAATCCAGAGACACAAGCAAAGAGCTGGGTCCCCGCTTTCGCGGGGACGAGCGGAGAAGAGGTCGCACACGTCCATCACGTTGTCCTCACTCCCCATGCAGCCGGGTTGTGGCGCGGCGGGCGAACCATTCCGACGCCATCAGCGCGGCGACCGAGATGACGATCGACACGATCACCAGCCGCAGAGCGGCGGCATCTCCCCCGGGCACCTGCGTCAGCGTGTAGATCGCGGCCGAGATGGTCTGGGTCTCGCCGGGGATGTTCGACACGAACGTGATGGTGGCGCCGAACTCGCCGAGTGCGCGCGCGAAGGCCAGCATCATTCCTACAATAATGCCGGGCAGCGTCAGCGGCAGCGTCACCGTCAGGAACACCCAGATCGGCCGCGCGCCCAAGGTCGCTGCGGCCTGCTCCAGCCGCTTGTCGACCGCCTCGATCGACAAGCGAATGGCGCGCACCAGCAGCGGAAACGCCATCACGCCGCAGGCCAAGGCGGCGCCGGTCCAGCGGAACGAGAACACGATGCCGAGATGGTCGGCGAGCCAGGCGCCGACCGGCGCCTTGCGGCCGAAGGTAATGAGCAGCAGATAGCCGGTGACGACCGGCGGCAGCACCAGCGGCAGGTGCACGAGCGCGTCGACCAGCGCCTTGCCCCAGAAATTCTTGCGCGCCAGCGCATAGGCGATAGCGATGCCGAACGGCAGCGCCACCACCGTCGCCACCAGCGCGATGCGCAGCGACAGCGCGACCGCGGTCCACTCTTCGGGGGTGAGGTCAAGCATGCAAGGACTCGTGCCCCGGACGCGGTGCAACGTGCAACGTTGCACCGCAGATCCGGGGCCCCGGTTGCTTTGTAAAAGAGCGGGATCCCGGGCCTTCGCCCGCCGAAGGGCTACGGCCCGCAGGCGGGTCTGCGTCGCAGCATTGCATGCTGCGCCGCGCCCGGGACACGACGCTCATGTTCACGGCGTGCGTCACGATACCGGCTTCGCGAGAAAGCTGAAGCCGTATCTCTCGAAGATCGTCTTAACCGCGGTCGTGCGCAGGAACGCGACATAGCGCTCGGCCGCCGCTTTTTTGCTCTCCGCCGTCACCGCCACCGGATAGGTGACTGGCGGATAAGAGCCATCAGGGAAGGTACCGACGATCTTCACCTCCGGCTCAATCCTGGCGTCGGTCTCGTAGACGATGCCGACCGGCGTTTCGCCGCGCGCGACGAAGGCGAGCGTGGCGCGCACGTTCTCGGCCATCGCCAGCTTCGGCTCGGCCGCTTTCCAGGCGCCGAGCTTTTCCAGCACTGCCTTGGCATAAAGCCCGGCCGGCACCGCGCGCACGTCGGCGACCGCGATGCGGCCGTCGCCCGCGAGCTTGGCGAGGTCGAAGCCGGGCCCGATCGCGACCGTGCCGAGCTTGGAATCCTTCGACGCGATCAACACTAGTCTATTGCCGAGTAGATTGAGGCGCGTGCCGGCTTTGATGAGCTTGCGCTCGCCGAGATAGTCCATCCACTTCAGGTCGGCGGAGACGAAGACATCAGCCGGCGCGCCTTGCTCGATCTGCTTGGCGAGCGCGGAGCTGGCGGCATAGCTCGCCGTCACCTTGACGCCGGTGGCCTTGGTGAAGGCGGCGTTGGCGTCGTCGAGCGCGTTCTTCAGCGACGCGGCGGCGAAGATCGTGAGCGTGTCCTGCGCCACGGATGGCTGCGGGACGGCGGCGAAAGCGAACATAAAGGCGACAAAAGCAAAAAGACGGGCGGCCATGGCGGTTTTCCTCGGGCGCAGTTGAAGCGCCGGACTGGTCAGATCGATGAGGGAGGCGACCTCGTCGTCGGAACCGCCGTTCCGGCCAAGCGCGG
>CAYJPU010000326.1:0-2581 GCA_964372105.1 uncultured Undibacter sp. | reverse complement strand
TGCGCGGGAATGAGCGGAGTGTGTGGTGCCGCCTCAGACCTCGACCGTCGCCGTCACCGGGACGTGGTCGGACGGCTTCTCGGCGCCGCGGTAGTCCTTGAAGATCTTGATCTTCGACACCTGGCCGGCGAGCGCGTCCGAGGTCCAGACGTGGTCGAGCCTGCGGCCGCGGTCGGCGGCGCGCCAGTTGTCCATCGCGCGGTAGCTCCACCACGTATAGAGCTTCTCCGGCTCCGGCGTGTGCACGCGCATGGCGTCGATCCAGTCGCCCGCCGCGCGCGCGGCGTTGAGCTTCTCGCACTCGATCGGCGTGTGCGACACCACCTTGAGCATCTGCTTGTGGCTCCAGACGTCGTGCTCGAGCGGAGCGACGTTGAGATCGCCGACCAGGATGGCGCGCTCCTTGCGCGCGGGCTTCAGCCCTCTATGCGCGCGCATCTCGTCGAGGAACGACAGCTTGTGTTCGAACTTCGGATTGGCGACCGGATCGGGCTCGTCGCCGCCGGCCGGCACGTAGAAGTTATGCAGCTTGACCGGGTCTGTGAGACCGGCGCGCTCACCCAACACCACCGACAAATGCCGGCAGTCGGTCTTGCCGCAGAAGTTCTCGAAGCTGGAATGCTCGAACGGCAGGCGCGAGACGATCGCGACGCCGTGATAGCCCTTCTGGCCGTTGAGCGCGACGTGCTCGTAGCCGAGCCGGTTGAAGCGCTTCACCGGAAAGGCGTCGTCCGGGCATTTGGTCTCTTGCAGGCACAGCACGTCCGGCCGCGCGCTCTTGATGAACTTCGCGACCAGATCGATGCGCAGGCGGACGGAATTGATGTTCCAGGTGGAGATTTTCAGCGGCATGGCTGCAACATAATCATCTGTCATGCCCCGCGAAAGCGGGTCATCCAGTAACCCACCGATTGTCCAGTGATTACTGGATCGCCCGCCTTCGCGGGCGATGACGGCCGAATTAGTTCCGATACCGCGTGGAGTGGATCCGGAACATGGCGGGGTCGGGCTTCTTGCTGGTGTCGAGATTGAACACCGCGACCGTGGTGTCGTAGCCCTGCGGATCGGTGACGGTCCACTGCTTGAGCTGCATGTCCTTGGCGCTGAACATGATCATCAGCCGGCTGGTGCCGACCAGGCCGTTCTTTTCCTCGACCACCACCGTGATGAACACGTCGTCGGCATAGACCGCGACCAGGCTGGTGTCCTTCATCAGGTCGACGCGGTCGGACAGCAGAAAGCGCAGCGGCGTCTGCGACAGCGGATAGACGTCCTGCGTCGCCAGCTTGCGGTCGCGCACCACCACCGACTGGCCGTCGGCGATCAGCTCGATCGGGCTCGGGTCGTCGTATTCGAAACGCACGCGGCCCGGCTTGTAGATGGTGAACTCGCCTTTGGTGCGGCCGCCGTCGGGGCCGACCTGCACGAAGTTGCCGTTCAGCACCTGCACGTTCGACAGGTAGGCGTTGACCTTGTCGATGATGGCGCGCTGCGCCGGCGTCAGCGTGGCGGACGAGGTGCCGCCGGATTTGCCGAGCAAGACGGCGAAGGGATTGTTGACCGGGTTCGGCGTCGCCTGGGCGCGCGCCACCAGCGCCTGCGGCGGGACCGCGGGCTTGGCGGCAATCGAGCCGGTGGTGAGCGGGCGCGGCGTCGCGGCGGCCTGATGCTGCGCCGGGCGCGGCTTCGGGAGCGGCACGCTCTGGGCGACAGCCGGCGCGGCGAACAAGCCGGCGACCACGACGGCAAGCACCGCTTTCCGCCCGATTCGCGCCTTGCTCAAATCCGCCATCTCTGTCTCCGCCTTACCCGTTCACGGCCTGCCGCTGATAGGGGCTCGCTGTGGCTATTTCGCGGCCCCGCGAATCATGGGGTGATTCTCTCTCTTCGTCATTCCGGGGCGCCGCACCTTCGGCGCGCCCCGGCATGACGGCGTTCATCGCCCGAGATCTCCTTCTTCGGGGATCAGGATTTCGCGCTTTCCGGCATGGTTGGGCTGGCCGACGATGCCTTCCTGCTCCATGCGCTCCATCAGCGTGGCGGCGCGGTTGTAGCCGATCTGCAGCCGGCGCTGGATGTAGGAGGTCGAGGCCTTGCGGTCGCGCTTCACGACCGCGACGGCCTGGCTGTAGAGATCGCCGCCCTCGGCGAGCCCCATGCCGGTGGCGTCGAACACCGCACCGTCCTCGCCCTCTTCGAGGTCGCCGGCCACGACCTCTTCGAGGTACTCCGGCATGCCCTGCGCCTTGAGATGGCGCACGACCTTTTCGACTTCGTCGTCCGACACGAACGGGCCGTGCACGCGGCTGATGCGGCCGCCGCCCGCCATGTAGAGCATGTCGCCCTGGCCCAGAAGCTGTTCCGCGCCTTGCTCGCCGAGAATGGTGCGGCTGTCGATCTTCGAAGTGACCTGGAAGGAGATACGGGTCGGGAAATTCGCCTTGATGGTGCCGGTAATGACGTCGACCGACGGGCGCTGCGTCGCGAGCACGACGTGCAGGCCGGCGGCGCGCGCCATCTGCGCCAGACGCTGCACCGCGCCTTCGATGTCCTTGCCGGCGACCATCATCAGGTCGGCCAT
>CAYJPU010000325.1:0-2589 GCA_964372105.1 uncultured Undibacter sp. | reverse complement strand
CCCGCCTCACGCGTCGACGCTCATGCACAGGTATTTGATCTCGAGATACTCGTCGATGCCGTACTTCGAGCCCTCGCGACCGAGGCCCGAAGACTTGATGCCGCCGAAGGGAACCTCCGCCGTCGAGATCAGGCCCGTGTTGATGCCGACCATGCCGTATTCAAGCGCCTCCGAGACCTTCCAGACGCGGCTGAGATCCCGCGCGTAGAAATAGGAGGCGAGGCCGAACTCGGTGTCATTGGCCATCTCGATGGCCTCGTCCACCGTGTCGAAGGCGATGATCGGCGCCACCGGGCCAAAAGTTTCCTCGGTGAGGATCTTCATGCCGGGCTTGACGTCGGCGAGTACGGTCGGCTGGTAGAAGGTGCCGCCCAGGTCCGAGCGGCCGCCCCCGGTCAGGACGCGGGCGCCCTTGGCGAGTGCGTCGGCGACGTGTTCCTCGACCTTGGCGAGGCCCGCCTTGTCGATCAGCGGCCCGATGTTGACGCCGGCCTCGGCGCCGTCACCGACGCGCAAGGCCGCGGTCGCTGCGGCGAGTTTCGCCGCGAAGGATTCCAGTACGCTGCGCTGTACGTAGATGCGGTTGGCGCATACGCACGTCTGGCCCGAGTTGCGGTACTTCGCGATCAGCGCGCCCTCGACGGCTTTATCCAGGTCGGCGTCGTCGAAGACGATGAACGGGGCATTGCCGCCAAGCTCCAGAGACAGCTTCTTGATGTCGTGGGCGCACTGCCGCATCAGGATACGGCCGACCTCGGTCGAGCCCGTGAAGGTCAGCTTGCGCACCTTGGGATTGGTGCAAAGTTCGAGCCCGAGGCCCTTGGCGTCCGACCCGGTGACGATGGAGAGCACGCCCGCTGGCACGCCCGCCCGTTCGGCGAGCACCGCCATGGCCAGTGCCGACAGCGGCGTCTTCTCCGCCGGACGGCCGACGAATGCGCAGCCGGCGGCGAGCGCCGGGCCGACCTTGCGGGCGATCATGGCGTTGGGGAAGTTCCACGGCGTGATCGAGCCGACGACGCCGATCGGCTGCTTGAGGACGACAATGCGCTTGTCATCCTGGTGGCCGGGGATGACGTCGCCATAGACGCGGCGCGCCTCCTCGGCGAACCACTGGATGAAGCTCGCTCCATAGGCGATCTCGCCCTTCGCCTCGGCGAGGGGCTTGCCCATCTCGGCGGTGAGGATCTTTGCCAGGTCGTCGGCGTTCTCCAGCATCAGCGCCTGCCAGCGCAGCAGGATGGCGCAGCGGTCCTTTGCCGTACGCCGCGCCCACGCCTTCTGCGCCGAGTAGGCCGCGTCAATGGCCGCACGCATGTCGTCGACGCCCATGTCGGCGACCTTGGCGATCTCCTCGCCGGTGGCAGGGTTTGTCACCGTGAACCGGCGCGCGCCGGGCTCCCAGTGCCCGGCGACGAAAGCGCGGGATTCGAGAAGGGTCGGGTCGTTCAGCTGCAGTGCCATGTCGGCTCCTTTGGGCGGGTATGTGGGATCAGTAGGCGGCCTGGTAGATGGCGAGCGCGTCGCTCTCCGTCACCGGCCGCGGATTGTTGACCAGAAGCCGCGTCTGGTTCATCGCGTCGCGGGCGAGCATCGGCAATGCATCCGCTTCGATCTTCATGTCACGCAGCCGCTGCGGCAGGCCGCAGTCGCGCGACAGCGCCGCGAGCCTCTCGGCGAAGGCCGCGGCGCGCTCCTGGCCTTCCAGCGCGGCGAGTTCGGGAAAGGCGTGCGGCGCCATCTCGGCATAGGCGCCGGGCGCCGTCACCGCGTTGAAGCGCAGCACGTGCGGCAGCACCAGCGCGTTCGAGAGCCCGTGCGGGATGTGGTAGTGGCCACCGAGCGGATAGGCAAGCGCATGGACGGCCGCCACCGGCGAGTTGGCGAAGGCCTGCCCGGCCAGCATCGAGCCGAGCAGCATGTCGGCGCGCGCCGCGGCATTCCTGCCGTCATGCACCGCCGTCAGGATGGCGCCGCCCATCAGGGAGAGCGCCTGCAGGGCCAGCATGCGCGAGATCGGGTTGTTGTTGGCGCTGGCCGACGCGTAGGCCTCGATCGCATGAACCATCGCGTCGACGCCGGTTGCGGCGGTGACGTGCGGCGGCAGGCCGAGCGTCAGCTCCGGATCGAGCAGCGCGACGTCGGGGACGAGCAGTGGCGAGACGACGCCCATCTTCTCCGCTGTGCCGGTGGTGACGATCGAGATCGGCGTCACCTCCGAGCCGGTGCCCGCCGTCGTCGGTACCAGGATCAGCGGCAGCCGCGGCCCGCTCGCCCTGCCGACGCCGTAGACGTCCTTCAACGCCTCGCGCCCCGGCGCGAGCAATGCCACGAGCTTGGCGACGTCGAGCGAGGAGCCGCCGCCAAGCCCGACGACGCCTTCGGCGCCGGCATTGCGGGCAACCTCCGTCGCGGCGTGGATCACCGCTTCCGGCGGATCGGCTTGGACGTCGGCGAACAGGGCCGCCACGACGCCGGACTCGGAAAGGATAGCCAGCGCGCGCTCGACGATGCCGGTCGACATCATTCCGGGATCGGTAACGACGAGAACGCGGGCGCCGATCTGGCCGCGTACGATCTCGCCCAGCC
>CAYJPU010000324.1:0-2666 GCA_964372105.1 uncultured Undibacter sp. | reverse complement strand
TAGCCGAGGATCGGGTGGCGGCGGATGCCGAAGGCCGAGCGCATGATGCCGGCGATCAGCGGTTTGCGCACCAGGAACTTTTTCGCGCTTTTGCCGGTGTCGTCGTAATAATCGACGAGGCCGTCGTCGGGCGACTGGAAGCGGTAGAATTTCTTGGTTTCGCCGCCGACCGTCAGCGCAGCGAACAGCACCTCGTTGCGATTGTCGGCGATCGGCGTCTCATCCTCGCCGGCGTAGAGCACTTCGAACGAGTCGCCCGGTTGTACTTTGCGTTGGAAGTCGACGTCGTACGAATAGATGCGGATCAGGTCTTCGATGATCGGCTTCGGGATCTGATTGCGCAGCGCCGTTTCGTAGACGCTTTGATAAAGTCGGACGCCGGAGGTGTCGTTCTCGTCGTCGCTGCCGTCGCCGTTCTGAGCGACTTCGGTATCGACGTTGCGGACGTCTACCGAGACGTATTTGCCGGTATCGGCCAGCGCCACCACGGCGTCGATCGAGGAATCGCCGGCGATGATCACCCGGATCGGCTGCACCCGTGGGGTGCCCGTCACCGGCGACATCAGGACGCGCAGCTTCTGGCCCTCCCGAATGCCGCCGTCGCGGCCGCGGTTGAGGACGCGTATCACGGCACTGATGTCGTCCGGCGTCGCGCCGAGGTCGCGCAGCATGGTCGGGACGGTGTCGCCCTTCTTGGCGATCACGAGCTTTTCGTTGAAGGCATTGCCGCCGGTGGTTTCGGAGGTGGTCTTTGGCAGCAGCGTGATGTTCTCAGGCACGATGCGGGCTTCGAAGCCGGCGTAAGGGTCTGGCGCGGCGTTACCGGCATAAGCGAGCTTGATGCCGGTGATGTCGGGCGCAACCGCCGCGTGATTGGCGGCTTTTTCGCTCCAGGCCGAGGCTTCGCGCACGCGCGCCATCACTTCGTCGTTCGGCGTCAGCAGCGCGACCTTGAGCTTGGGCATCATCGGCGCGAGATCGCGCATGACGAAGGCGACTTCGGCGTCCGGCTCGGCCGCCGGCGAGTCGTCGGCCGTGCCGGAACCGCCGGCCGTGGTCTCGGCGAGCAGGCGCTGCGGATTGAACGGCGGGATGTTGGCGGAGAGATCCGAGGAGGTCAGCGACAGGTTGCCGGCGATGCGCACGAAGGGCCGGACCCGCACGACCTCATGGTTGCCCGCGCGCGTGATGGTCGAGACGCGGATCACCTGGCGGGCGAAATTTGGTTCTTCGGCCGCGGGCAGGCGGTCGCTCTTGCGGGCGCCCAGCCGGTCGCCGCTGCCGCCGAGCGCGCCGCGCAACGCCACTTCCACCCGCTCCGGCAGCGAGGCGAAGTTGGTCTCGCCGTCGAGCGACGTGAAAACGGCGCCGCCCATGAGGGCTGCGCCGCACAAAGCGGTCAAAATGGTGCCGGCAAACCACTGCACGGAGACGCGGCGGCGGTCGACAAAGCCGCCGGTGCCGCCATCGACCGACAGCGGCGGCTCATTGCCGAGCTCGATGGCCTCGGCCTGCCGCGATCGGTAAGCGCTGCGCGACCGTGTTTGCTCCAAGCTCACTGCCCCTGCGCTTGCGATCGAGATGGCCTGCGATCGGGATAGACCGCCGCAACTGAAAAAAGCCCCAGTTGCCCTCGCTAGGCCGCTGAATCACGCCGGCACGATGCCGGTTGGTCCACGACGCGTCAATGACGGCGCCTGCACCGGTTCTGATTGGCCTTAAAGGACGGGCGGCGGGTGCCCCCCGTTGCGATTCCATCCCACGGTTAGGTGGCTAAAGGGGACCCAGGAATATGGCCTCAGTGCGGCACGCTACCTGTGTTAACCTTTGATTCGCCGGCTAAAAGCTGCCGGCCTGGGGCCGTCATTACACGGTGATGACGGGAGCAAAAATTCCGGCTTTTCTCGGTTGACAAGCTGAGAAGCCCTAGCCTATATACGGCCCATCGGCGCGCTGCACCGCGTTTCGCCGCGATGACGCGCCTCTGAAGCTCCTCACTGGAACAGTGAAACGGCATCCGACAGTTCTCGGATGGCGGGCTTCGACGGCTCTTTGGGTCACCAAAGGGTGGGAAACCTTCACGGTTTCCGGTTGTTTGACAAGTGAATAGGAAGAAAGAGAAACGCAGGCGGCGGAGTCCTTGCGGACCGTTTCCTCGGCGAAGAAGCAATTCTTCGGCAGGGGCGGTCTTGGATGAGACTTCGGCGGTCTGACGTTTCAAGGTACATCGCTGGTTTTTTGCTTTTTCGGGCTCGCGCCCGAAGGGGCAATTGATCAGTGGGTGGACCTCGTCAAACGTTGTGACTAAAGCCGGAACAAAATCTCGTTCAACTTGAGAGTTTGATCCTGGCTCAGAGCGAACGCTGGCGGCAGGCTTAACACATGCAAGTCGAGCGGGCGTAGCAATACGTCAGCGGCAGACGGGAGAGTAACACGTGGGAACGCGCCCTTCGGTTCGGAATAACTCAGGGAAACTTGAGCTAATACCGGATACGCCCTAACGGGGAAAGATTTATCGCCGAAGGAACGGCCCGCGTCGGATTAGCTAGTTGGTGAGGTAATGGCTCACCAAGGCGACGATCCGTAGCTGGTCTGAGAGGATGACCAGCCTCACTGGGACTGAGACACGGCCCAGACTCCTACGGGAGGCAGCAGTGGGGAATATT
>CAYJPU010000323.1:0-2719 GCA_964372105.1 uncultured Undibacter sp. | reverse complement strand
GAGCACCTGGTTTGCGCACACCGCGTAAACTTGTGTGCGCCTGGACCTTTGGCGTCCTGCGCGCCCTCGTTTTTCAGGCGCGGCGATTTTCAGACGACGGCGACCCGGCGCCGCCAACAATACGAGCGGCGGAGCTATGGTGCTTTCTTATCCCTCCCCCGCTTGCGGGGGAGGGTGGCGAGTCATTAGCGCGTTTACGCGCGTCTTCGACGCGCTATGGCGAACCGGGTGGGGGCGCATGCAACTTGCGAAGTAACCCCACCCGGCGCGCAACGCGCGCCACCCTCCCCTTTCAGGGGAGGGATTAAGAAGAAACGCTGTTAGACAACCGAAGCCGGCAACAGAAACCGCGCGCCTACCGTCGCAGCGACAGCGCGAGGCCGCTGAGGTCGGCGCTGACGATGAGGCCCTTCTGGGCGCCCGAGAGCGTGAGCACCGCGCCGCTCTGGTTGGTCAGCACGACCGCCTGCGCGCCGCGAATGACGGCCGCGCCGGCGCCGGCCTGGCCATAGACGCCCGCGACGTCGGACGGCCGGCGGATGTTCGTGACCCGGCCGTGGAAACGCGTCTCCGACGCGCCGAAGGTGAAGCCGTAGCTCAGGCCGCCGACCGACAGCGGATAGCGCTTGCCGTGAAACGTCAGCACGCCGCTGCCGGCCGAGCCGCCGATGACGAAACCCGCCTTCACGATCCGGATGCTGATGGTGCCGCTGTCGGCCTTGGCCACGGATGAAAGGCTCACGCCGGCCAGAGCCATCAGCGCGACCAGCCCCGCACGAAATCCCGATGAAATGCGCATGGTAAAGTCCTCTGTTTGGGGCAGTGCGGCGGATCAGGCCGGCGACGGTGAACGTCAAGCGCCGGCAGCCGGGCCCCCCGGATGTCTGCCACCGACAATCCGGTGACGGAGCCGAAGTTCCATCCGCGCGGGGGTGAATCGCAAGTAAATAAAGGATAGCCGCCGCTGGCCGCCTCTCAACGCCTGAACAACCCCAAGAGCGCTCCCAAGAGCGTCGCCCGGCGGCGCAATAATCGCGTGCTTATTTACACGTTTGCAACCTTAGGTTATGATGATCAAATTCGCTCGGGCGACGGCGCTTCTTCATTCGACATCGGGCCGGTTGATCAAGGTGCAAACCGCAAGGAGGCGATGCCCATGAAATGCGAGATTTGTCACAAGAACGAAGCGATGCAAACGTGCAGCCAGTGCGGCAAGAAATTCTGCCCGGCGTGCCGCAGCCAATCCGCCGGTGGGCGGCCGATTTGCAGGGTGTGCGGCGCGGACTAGGCGAGCCCGCGTGAGCCCGCTCGTTCCCGCGCCAGCGGATTCCCGCGCCAGCGGAAATCCGGCGCCTGATGTCAGCGCGCCAACAACTGGATGCAAGAGCTGGATGCCCGCTCGCGCGGGCATCAGCGGAGAATGGATGGCCGCGAACAGGCCATGACAGACGTGCCGCCTCAGCGCTTGAACAGCCCCATGATCGCGGCCTTCGCCAGCGTCTTGAAATGCAGGTTGAAGCCGACCACCGCGGCGGAAGTGTCGGCCTTCACGTCCAGCGTGTCGGCGACGGCGAACACCGTGAACAGATAGCGGTGCGGATGGTCGCCCTCCGGCGGGCACGGGCCGCCATAGCCGGGCGCGCCGAAGTCGGTGCGCGTCATCAGCGCGCCCTTCGGCAGCGCGCCGCCGGCGCTGCCGGCGCCAAGCGGAAGCTCGGTCACGTCGGCGGGAATGTTCACCACCAGCCAGTGCCAGAAGCCGGAACCGGTCGGGGCGTCGGGGTCGAAGCAGGTGACGGCGAAGCTCTTGGTGCCGCTCGGAGCGCCCGACCACTTCAAATGCGGCGACCTGTTGCCGCCGGCGCAACCGAAGCCGAAGTCGGCCGACAGGATGTGATCCTTCGGCAGGTAATCGCCGTCCTTGAAGCTGTTGCTGCTGACGCTGAACGCCATGACCGGTCTCCCGTTGTCTTTCCACCCGCGCGAAGCGTAGTCCGCACGGTGAGAAATGCAATCGGCGCCGGGGCCGACGTTCTATCGTTCGGCCCGCAGCAGCACCGCGAGACCGTCATGGTCGCCGGTGGTGACGCCCGCATCGCCGACGATCGCGTTGTCCAGCTTGACGAAGCCGCTCAGCTTGAACGGCGTCTTGCGGTCGAGCCGCTGCGAGAAGTCGTCGCGCGCGCGGTTGAACGACGCGTAGCGGTGGGCGGGCCGGCGAAACGGCCGCACCTCCTCGCGGCTGAACGCGCCGATGAAGACGTAGACGCCGTCCATGGTGTACGGCCCGAACAGGCGGCCGTGGTTGTTGCTCACCTCGAAGACGTCGTTGGAGAAGGCGTCGTCGCGCCCGGCCGGCAGTTGCGCATAGAGCTGGTTGCCGATGAAGCCGCGATAGCCGGTCGAATGGCCGAAGCGCGCCGGATAGCCGGCTTTCTTGGCCGCCGCGACGAGCCGGCGCTTGGCCTCGTCGGCGCCGGCCGCCGCGGCGTCGACAACGACCACGTTGATCGGCTCGCGCAGCCGCTTGCCGCGGACAGTTTCGTCCAGCCAGTGGGCGACGAGACCGTTGCGGTCGATCATCCACTTGCCGATCGCGGGCAGGCCCGGCGGCACGGCGATGTCCTCGGCGGGAAGCGTGCCGTTCACGCCGCCGCGGTCGGAAAGCGGCGGCGCGGCGGGCATGTCCTGCGCGCCGGCGGCAGTGGCCGCAAGCCCG
>CAYJPU010000322.1:0-2724 GCA_964372105.1 uncultured Undibacter sp. | reverse complement strand
TATTGCCCGCTCGACGTCATCCACATGGAGGACGGCATCGCGGTGATCCGATATCCCGACGAATGCTGGCACTGCGGCGCCTGCCGCCAGGACTGCGCGCACGACGCCATTACATTCCGGTTCTCGGCGGCCATGCTGGGAATTTGAGCGGACCATTCGGTGAAGGTCCGAACAACCGGTCAAAAGCCGACGTGACGCGCTCTACGCGCAACGTCTGCGTTACCCCCGCTACCGGCATCAGACGCCTTCCGTGCGGATTGGCCGCGCCCTCACGTCTCGATCGCGGGATCGCGGCCAACGAGCCGCGCCAGCTGGCGCAGGCGCGACGCCAGCCGGTCGCTGGCGAGCCTGCCGTAGACGCCCGGCAGCGTGAGCGTCAGCTTGCCGCGCTTCACCTTCATCGGCGTCTTCGCGAGCACGCCGCTCTGGCCGGCGGTGAGGATATAGGCCACCCGCATGGCGGCGCCCAGCACGCGCGCGCGATCGAGCACGCGCGGCGTCGCCAGTTCGCGCAGGCGCGGTGACAGTTCGGTTTCGCTCAAGCCGGCGTGCCGGAAATAGACGGCAAGCGCCAGATAGGCGCGGCCGGGATGGTCGATCGACACGAACGCGCCGTGCGCGATGATGTTCATCGACTGCTCGCCGCGGTAGTCCGGATGCGCGCGCCAGCCGATGTCGCCTAACAGGCACGCGGCGTGGCGCAGCCGGCGCTCGTCGGCGGTCTCGTCCAGGCCTGACGATTCGATGAAGGCGTCGGTCCAGGCGATCAGTTCCTCGCCGTGGCGCGGCGAACGCGAGCGCAGCATGTTGAGGTCGGCGGCGGCCGAGATCAGCGGATCGCGGGCGCGCTCGCGCGTATTGAGCAGTTCGTACAGCAGGCCCTCGCGCACGCCGAGCACCGAGAACACCACGTCCTTCGGCTTGATGACGCGCACCAGGCTTTCCAGCACCAGCGCGGCATAGGCGAGCAGCGGCCGGCGCGCGGCGTTGACGACTTCGATCTTCGACAGCGTCTCGGTATCGACGCGATGCACCAGCCGCGAGAACTCGAGCGCGTCGCGCGCCGGGATGCAGTAGTTGTGCATGACGTGGAACGGGTAGCCGGTCTGCCACATATGCAACCGCGCCAGCGCGCGCCAGGTGCCGCCGACGGCGTAAAAGGTGCGCCCCTCCCCGACGTGCAGCATGTCGAGGCCGCGGAAGGCGCTCTCGACCACCTTCTCGGCTTTCTTGATCGACCTGCCGGCGATGTCCTGCAGCGCCAGCCCGCCGAGCGGCAGCGTCACGCCGCTATGCACGCGCGCGCCGTGCACGTTGACCAGTTCGAGCGAGCCGCCGCCGAGGTCGCCGACGATGCCGTCCGGTTTGTGGATACCGGAGACGATGCCGAGCGCGGTGAGGTGCGCCTCACGCTTGCCGGACAGGATGCTGATATGGGTGCGGCAGATGCGCTCGGCCTGATCGATGAAGGCCTGGCCATTGCGCGCGTCGCGGCAGGCGGCGGTGGCGATCGCCCACACCTTGCGGACGTGCAGGATGTCGCACAGCGCGCGGAACCGGCGCAGCGCGGCGAGCGCGGCAGCGATGGCTTCCGGCGCCATCAGGCCGGTGGTCTGCACGTGGCGGCCGAGGCCGGCCAAGACCTTCTCGTTGAAGATCGGCGTCGGCGAGCGCGTCAGGCCCTCGTAGATCACCAGGCGGATCGAGTTCGACCCGATGTCGATGACCGCGACCGGCGGCCCGTGGTCGAGCCGGCCCTTTGCCGATTCCTTGGCGGATTGCCCGAGCGCGCGCTTACGCGCCGTCGGCGAGGCGGCGGATGAGGCTGCGGGGCGACGACTCTTTGAGCGACTTGCCACGTCCGGAGAGGCTCGGATTGGTCATGAAGTACTTGTGGGCGTTGAAGGGTTCTTCGCCCGGCGCGGCCTTTATGCGCGTCGAACTCCCGTCCGGCAAGAGCTTCCAGCTCTGCTCGTTGTCCTTGAAATTGGCCACCATGATCTGGCCGAGCACCTGCTCGTGCACGGTGGCGTTGAGGATCGGGCACAGCACCTCGACCCTCCGGTCGAGGTTGCGCGGCATCATGTCGGCCGAGGAAATATACATCGCGGCCTTCGGATGCGGCAGCGGATTGCCGTTGCCGAAGCAATAGATGCGGCCATGCTCCAGGAAGCGGCCGACGATCGACTTGACGCGGATGTTGTCGGACAGGCCGGGCACGCCCGGCCGCAGGCAGCAGATACCGCGCACCACCAGATCGATCGACACGCCGGCGCTGGAGGCGTCGTACAGCGCGTCGATGACGCCGGGGTCGACCAGCGCATTCATCTTCATCCAGATCGCCGCCGGCTTGCCGGCCCTGGCGTTGGCGGCCTCCTGCGCGACGTGGTCCAAGATGCGCTTGCGCAAACTGATCGGCGAGATCGCCATCTTCTCCAGCTCGGCCGGCTCGGCGTAGCCGGTGATGTAGTTGAAGACGCGCGCGGTATCGCGGGCGATCACCGGATCGGACGTGAAGTAGGACAGATCGGTGTAGATGCGCGCCGTCACCGGGTGATAGTTGCCGGTGCCGACATGCACGTAGGTCGCGAGCGCCGTGCCCTCGCGCCGCACCACCAGCGACAGCTTGGCGTGCGTCTTCAATTCGATGAAGCCGTAGACCACCTGCACGCCGGCGCGTTCGAGATCGCGCGCCCAGCGGATATTGGCTTCCTCGTCGAAGCG
>CAYJPU010000321.1:0-2742 GCA_964372105.1 uncultured Undibacter sp. | reverse complement strand
GGGTCAGGTTCCCTCGGTATTGTAGCCGCGAATCATGCCGCCTTTCCGACCGGCCGCCGGACGCCCTGCACCATGAACGTTCACGATTCCCGACTGACCATGGCGCTGTCGGCCTCGGGCGTGGAGTCGCGCAAGCGCACCCAGGCCTTTTCCGGCGGGCAGGTCGCCGTCGTGACGCTGTTGATGTTGGTGGTGGCGTCGATCCCGATCTGGACCAACCCGGTTCCGCCGCTGTCGGACTACATCAACCACCTGGCGCGCATGCAGGTGATCGCGGCCATCGGCAAGGACGCCAACCTGGCGCGGTTCTACGAGATCGTCTGGCAGCCGATCCCCAATCTGATGATGGACGTCCTGGTGCCGGTGATCGCGCGGACGGTGACGGTCTATCACGCCGGCCAGATCTTCCTGATCGCGATGTTCGCGCTGATCATGTCCGGCGCGCTCGCGCTCAACCGCGCGCTGTTCGGCCGCTGGTCGGCGTTCCCGCTGGTCGCGTTCCCGCTTTTGTATAACCACGTCTTCCTGGTCGGCCTGACCAACTACATCTTCGGCATCGGCCTGTCGTTGTGGGGACTGGCGTGCTGGGCGTTCCTGCGCGAACGCCACTGGTCGTTGCGGCTCGCGGTCTCGACCCTGTTCGTGGTGGGATTGTTCTTCTGCCATCTGTCGGCGCTCGGCGTGTATGGCGTCGGCCTGCTGGCGATGGAATTGTACCGGCTCTGGCAGCAGCGCCGGCTGCCGCTGGTCCGCCGGCTGGTCGATTTCTGTGCGACCGGCATCCCGTTCCTGCCGGCGTTGCCGCTGTTGATGCTGAGCCCGACCATGCGGCTGGCCGACGAGAACTACTGGGAGCGCCTTGGCAAGATCGACGGCCTGATCTACGCCATCCAGGTCTACTCGGACATCGCCGCCTTCGTGCTGCTCGCCATCGCCATCGCCGGCCTGGTGTGGGCGGTGCGCCACAATTTGATGCGCTTCCATCCGCTGTTCTGGGTGATGCTGGCGGTCACGGGCATCGTCTATCTGGCGATGCCGCGCGTGGCCTTCGCCACCTACATGGCCGACCAGCGCCTGCCGATCGCCTTCGTCTTCATGCTGATCGCTTGCGCCGACATCGACCTGCGCCACCGCATCGTCCGCCGCGGCTTCCTGGCCTTCCTGGTGGTGACCTTGCTGGTGCGCGTCATCGAGGTCGATGTGTCCTGGGCGGAGCTGTCGACGTCGACCAGCGAATTCCGCGCCTCGGTCAAGCGCATCAAGCCGGGATCGAAGGTGCTCGTGGCCTACGCCAAGGCCGACGGCGGCGATAACGTTGCCGAATTTGGTCTGGTGCACGCCGCCTGTCTCGCCATCATCGAGCGCTCGGCGCTGGTGACGACGGTGTTCAGCGTGAAAGGCAAGCAGGTCCTGCAGGTGCGGCCGGACTATCGCAGCATCGTCGACAGCGAGGACGGCACGCCGCCGACCATCGCGCGGCTTCTGGTCGCGGCCGAGCGCAGCGACCCCGAGGACCCGAAATACTGGGACCTGTGGCCGCAGCACTACGACTACGTCTATCTGCTGTTCACCGAGAGCGACGCCGACAATCCCGATCCGGCGCATCTGACCCTGATGCAGGACGGCACGAACTTCCAGCTCTACCGCGTCAACGGCCGGGCCGGCGCGGCGGGCAAGCCGCTGAGCCTCAGCGCCAGCGAGGGACGGCCGGTCGGGCGGTGACGCCGGGGGCTTGACTCCAGGCCCGGATCCTGCGCCGGGCCGGCCGGGGGATTGCGGGGATGGCTGCCGCAGATTCCTTTGGAAAACCTACGAATCATTGTACAGAAGCGAATCAGTTTATTTTTGCGGTGGCGTCTGAGTGCATCTGCCGGTTGCCGCGCGATCCGTTCGATCAAACGGTCCACAGGCCGGCGTTCGTCACGGACTCCCTATGCCGGCACCTGACAGTCGACGTCGAATAGAGCAGATCGCATGCCAATGGCACGATCTCGCGGAGCGTCGGCTTGCTTCCTACATGGACCTCTATCGCAGCGGCCGCTGGACGCACTATTATCGCAGCCAGGAAGAATTCGCCGCGCGCATGCTGGAGGTGATCAAGGTCGCCAAGGCGTTCCGCGAACTGGCCGGGCGCCCGGTCGAAGCCGCGCCGCGCCAAGAAAGTTTTCGTACCGCAGCATGACCCTGGTCCGTATCAGTCTGTCCGCCGCCCTCGTGTCGGCGGCGTTCACTTTTCCCGCCGCCGCGCAGGACAACGGCAAGCACGGCGAGGAACTCCTCCAGAAGAACTGCGCCTCTTGCCACGCCGTCGGCCGCTCCGGCGACAGCCCGCACAAATCGGCTCCCGCGTTCCGAACCCTCGGCCAGCGCTACCCGGTCGAATCTCTGGAAGAGGCGCTGGGGGAGGGCATCATGTCCGGCCACCCCGATATGCCGGAAATGCGCTTTGACGCCGACGATGTCGGTGACATCATTGCCTACCTGAAATCCATCCAGCAGCGCTGACCGGTCCCGGCGGGCGCTTTCCATCGTTCACCCTCCCCGAGACTATCGCCCGAGAGAATCGTCCATGAGCAGCGCCCTTTTTTCGCCCTTCAACCTGGCGGGGCTGGACCTGTCCAACCGCATCGTCGTCTCGCCGATGTGCCAGTATTCCGGCGACGACGGCTGCGCCAATGACTGGCACCTGATGCACCTCGGCATGCTGGCGCATTCCGGCGCCGCGCTGGTGGTGGTGGAAGC
>CAYJPU010000320.1:0-2743 GCA_964372105.1 uncultured Undibacter sp. | reverse complement strand
AAGACGCCGGCGCTGCTGTCGATGTACTGGTGGGCGGGCGCCATCGAACTCGTCGCCGGCGCGCTGCTTGTCGTCGGCCTGTTCTCGCGCGCGGCCGCCTTCATCGCCTCCGGCGAGATGGCGTTCGCCTATTTTCTCAGCCACGCGCCGAACAGTCTCTACCCGATCCTCAACCGCGGCGATGCCGCGATCCTGTACTGCTTCATCTTCCTCTACATCGCGTTCGCCGGCCCTGGGCCGTTGAGCATCGACGCGCTGCGCGGCCGGCGCTAGCGCGGGGCAGCGCCTCTATG
Source organism: uncultured Undibacter sp. (assembly GCA_964372105.1). Taxonomy (GTDB): domain Bacteria; phylum Pseudomonadota; class Alphaproteobacteria; order Rhizobiales; family Xanthobacteraceae; genus Pseudolabrys. Next base: position 2,450 of record CAYJPU010000320.1, on the reverse strand, counting down.
CCAAGCTGCCGCGGCACAGTCTCACCGGGCCCGCCATGACCACAGCGACCAAAACCTTTCCCGTCACCCGGACCGACGCCGAATGGCGCCGCATGCTCACGCCCGAGCAGTACGACGTCATGCGCGGCCACGGCACCGAGCGGCCGGGAAGCTGCGCGCTCAACTTCGAGAAGCGCGCCGGCCAGTTCGAGTGCGCCGGCTGCGGCCAGCCGCTGTTCAAGTCGGGCGTGAAGTTCGAGAGCGGCACCGGCTGGCCGAGCTTCAACGAGCCGCTGCCGGGCGCGGTCGAGGTCTCGCATGACAACAGCTACGGCATGTCGCGCGACGAGGTGCATTGCAGCCGCTGCGGCAGCCATCTCGGCCACGTGTTCCCCGACGGGCCGCCGCCGACCGGGCTGCGCTATTGCATCAACGGTGTGGCGATGAATTTCAAGCCGGCGGGCTGACGCGCCCCGGCTTGCCGGCGCGGGCCTGACGGGTGAAAACTAAGCCGTCCGGAGCGGAGGGCCACGATGAGCGACCCCCACGTCAAGACGCGCCCTAAACCCAAGACCCAGGCCAAGACCCAGCGGCCGCCGCTGTGGAAGGTCATCCTGCTCAACGACGACTACACGCCGCGCGAGTTCGTCGTGCAGGTGCTCAAGGCCGTGTTCCGGATGAACGAAAGCCAGGCCTTCAAGGTCATGATCACGGCGCACCAGAAGGGCGCCTGCGTGATCGCGGTCTATACCCGCGACGTCGCCGAGACCAAGGCCAAGGAAGCGACCGAGCTCGGCCGCGCCAACGGCTATCCGCTGTATTTCACCACCGAAAAAGAATAGTGCGCCTCGGCGCCTCCGGCACCAGCGCGCGTTGTGCGATCGTCATCGCCAGCGGCACGGTGCCTGGATAGCCCGCGCGGCGCGGCCCTTACGTGTTTGCCCGGAATGGCTGGCGCCGCGATTCGCGCCATCTCATGGCGCATGAGCGAGATCGCACCCGTCATGACCTGTCCGCGCTGCGGCGCGCCGATGCGGCTCGCCCGCGTGTGGCATGCTGCCTTCGGCCAGCCCGAGCTGCGCAGCTTTGCCTGCACGCAATGCCGTGAGGCTGTGACGATCGAGACCGGCGACAGCAAAGAACCAGCCGGCGTGACCGGGCGCGGAATCCCTCTGTAGGCTGGCTCGTCAGGAGGGGGAACGAATGGCGCAACGCGTTCTGATGACGGCCAGCGCCACCGGCTAGGCGATCTCGGGCGAGGTACTGCCGATCAACAACGACCGTCAGCGGCCGTGAGGGGGGGGCAGTGCCGGTGCGTGACGCGCCAAAAAGGTAGTAGTGTTATTGACAGTTCCAAAAATAGTTAGTACCTATTTGGACAGAGGAGGCGGCCGATGTCCAAATATTCCCCCTTGGCGGACTACCTGAAACGGCAAGGCCGTGAACGGGTGCCGATGACCTTCGCTGAAATCGAACGGATCACCGGGACGAAGCTGCCGCCGTCGGCCATCAAACATCGGCCGTGGTGGAGCAACAATCCGAAGAACAGCGTGCTGACCAAGGTCTGGCTCGATGCGGGTTTCGCAAGCGAGCAGGTCGACATGGCGGAACGCAAACTGGTGTTCCGACGTATCCACGGCACGCCGCCGCTGCCGGAAGGGGCCTCCAGGTCCGAGAAGAAGTTTCACCCGCTCTACGGCGCGCTGAAAGGCATGATCCGTATCATGCCCAAGACTGATTTGACCGCGCCGGCCGATCCCGACTGGGGCAAGGTCTACGACGGGAACAATTAAGGTGCAGCCCGTCCTGCTGGATACCTGCGCCGTTATCTGGATGGTCGAAGAAGCGCAGCTTTCTCAGCCCGCCGTCAAACTCCTTCAAGCTGCGGCCGAAGGTGCGGGCAGAACCTATATCTCTCCGATCACAGCCTGGGAGATCGGGCTCTTGGTCTCGCGCGGGCGCATGCAGATCACGGCCGCGCCCGACCGTTGGTTCGCCCGGCTGTTCGAGGTGCCCGGCGTATTGCTCGCCGACATGCCGCCGGAGGTATTGATCGCGTCCTCGTTCCTGCCGGGCGTTCCGCCGCGCGATCCCGCCGATCGCATCATCGCGGCGACCGCGCGCGACCTCGGCGCCACGCTGGTCACGCGCGACCGCGCGCTGCTCGCTTACGGTGGGCAGGGGCATTTAAACGTTGTTGCGTGTTAGCACATCGTTCGACTTGTCATTGACATGTCGCGCCGTCAGCGGTGGATCTGTTCAACCGCGCGGCGGGCGACGATCCAATTGTAGACCGTGCCGAACACCAGCGCGATCAGCCAGCCGGCGACCACGCTCCAGATCAACCCGTCGACCCAGATGCGCGTCGAGCCGAGCGGCGCGTCCGACAGCAGCGTCACCCAGCCGTGCGCGGCGCGCATCGGCAAGAACAGGGCGCTCAACATGCACAGCACGAACAGCACGACGAGCGC
>CAYJPU010000319.1:0-2748 GCA_964372105.1 uncultured Undibacter sp. | reverse complement strand
GTAGCTTATCTTAACCCAGACCGGGGCCCGCGACAGGGGGCGTTTCAGCGCGGCACCCGTTTTCACCGGAATGGACGTCGCCCTGGTGACGTCACCCTAGTTATGTGATGATTTGAAACATAAACCCTTGCCGAAGCCGGAGCTTAGCCCGGATCTGGAGTTTCTATGCAAGGCTGGGTCGTCATTGCGGTGGCGCTTGCCTATATCGGCTTGCTGTTCCTCGTCGCGAGCTATGGCGACCGGATGCGGAAACTCGGCCGCGTGGGCCGGGCGCGGCTGCTGATCTATCCGCTGTCGCTGGCGATCTACTGCACGTCCTGGACCTTCTTCGGCTCGGTCGGCTCGGTCTCGCGCACCGGCTTTGAATTCCTGACGATCTATATCGGCCCAGTGCTGATGATCGGGCTGTTCTCGCCGCTGCTCGTGCGCGTGGTGCGGCTCGCCAAGGCGCAGAACATCACCTCGATCGCCGACTTCATCGCCGCGCGCTACGGCAAGGGCCAGGCGGTCGCCGCCGTCGTCGCGCTGATATCAATCGTCGGCACCATCCCCTACATCGCGCTGCAGCTCAAAGCGGTGTCGTCCTCGCTCGAAACCATCCTGGCGCACGTCAGTCCCGGCGCCAATCCCGCAGGCCCGCTGCTGGGCGACATCGCGCTGTTCGTGGCGCTGTCGATGGCAACCTTCGCGGTGCTGTTCGGCACCCGCCACATCGACGCCACCGAGCACCAAGACGGATTGATGCTCGCCATCGCGACCGAGTCGCTGGTCAAGCTGTTCGCATTCCTGGCGGTCGGCACCTTCGTGACCTTCTGGATGTTCGGCGGTCCGGGCGCCCTGTTCGAGGCGGCCATGCAGCATCCGAGAACCGCCGCGATCTTCGAACGCGAGACCCATGTCGACGCTTTGATCGCCACCACGCTCTTGTCCTTCGTCGCCATCATCCTGCTGCCGCGGCAATTCCATGTCGCGGTGGTCGAGAACAACAACGAAGGCGAGATCAAACGCGCCGCCTGGCTGTTCCCGCTCTACCTGGTGCTGATCAACCTGTTCGTGGTGCCGATCGCGCTCGCCGGCGTGCTCACGTTCCCGGCCGGCACCGTCGACAGCGACATGTACGTGCTGGCGCTGCCGCTCCAGTCCGGCTCCAACGTGCTCACCATCGCCGCCTTCGTCGGCGGGCTGTCGGCGGCGACCGCCATGGTGATCGTGGAATCGGTGGCGCTCTCCATCATGGTGTCGAACGACATCGTCATGCCGCTGGTGCTGCAGCGCCGTGAATCGCTGCTGGCGGGCCGCGGCAATGTCGGCTCGCTGCTGCTGATGGTGCGGCGGGTGGCGATCTTCGCGATCCTGCTGCTCGCCTACATGTATTACCGCTCGGCCGGCGAGGCGCAGCTCTCCTCCATCGGCCTCTTGGCGTTCGCGGCCGTGGCGCAGCTCGCGCCCGCCTTCTTCGGCGGCCTGGTCTGGCGGCGCGCCACCGCCGGCGGCGCCATTGCCGGCATGAGCGTCGGCATCCTGGTCTGGGGCTATACGCTGCTGCTGCCGAGCTTCGCCGACATCGGCGTCGTCGGCCAGCGCTTCCTGATCGAAGGGCCTTTTGGCATCGCGATGCTGCGGCCGCAGCATTTGCTCGGGCTCGAACTGTCGCCGCTGGTGCACGGCGTGGTCTGGAGCCTCACGCTCAATCTGCTGCTCTACATCGGCATGTCGCTGCGGCGCGAGCCCTCGCCGATCGAACGCCTGCAAGCCAACACCTTCGTGCCGTCGGATCTGGCGCCGATCAGCCCGAGCTTCCGGCTCTGGCGCTCGTCGGTGACGGTCGAGGAACTGACCACCACGGTGGCGCGCTATCTCGGCGAGGAGCGCACGAAGTCCGCCTTCGAGAGCTATGCCGCGACCCACCGCATCAGCCTCGACCCCAAGGACGAGGCCGACTTCCGCCTGATCCGCTACGCCGAGCACATGCTCGCCTCGGCGATCGGCGCGGCGTCCTCGCGCCTGGTGCTGTCGCTGGTGCTGCGCAAGCGCACGGTCTCGACCAAGGCGGCGCTGAAACTGCTCGACGACGCCAACGCCGCGATCCAATACAACCGCGAAATCCTGCAGACCGCGCTCGACCACGTGCGCCAGGGCATCGCGGTGTTCGACAAGGACTTCCAGCTCATCTGCTGGAACCGGCAGTTCGGCGAAATCCTCGACCTGCCGCCGAGCCTGATCCGCTCCGGAATCGGACTCGACGACATCCTGCGCTTCAACGGCAGACGCGGCGGCGTCGCGCCCGAACGCATCGAGGACTACGTGCACGCGCAGATCGGGCGCTATTCCGGCAGCGAGCCGTTCCTGGAACGCTTCGCCGAGCCCGGCACCGTGATCGAGGTGCGCGCCAACCGCATGCCCGACGGCGGCATCGCGACAACGTTCACCGACATCACCGCGAGCGTCGAGGCCGCCGAGGCGCTCGAACGCTCCAACGAAACGCTCGAGCGGCGTGTGCGCGAGCGCACCGAGGAACTGACGCTGCTGAACGAGGCGCTCGCCCGCGCCAAGGGCGAGGCCGACGCCGCCAACATTTCGAAAACAAAATTCCTGGCGGCGGCGAGCCACGACATCCTGCAGCCGCTCAACGCCGCGCGGCTCTACGTGACGAGCCTGATCGAACGCGGCGGCCGCGAGGACCGGCGGCTGGTCGACAACATCGACGCGTCGCTGGAGGCGGTGGAAGAAATCTTCGGCGCGCTGCTC
>CAYJPU010000318.1:0-2750 GCA_964372105.1 uncultured Undibacter sp. | reverse complement strand
GCGCGCCCCCGCCATCGCCTCGCTGCGCGAGATCGGGCGCCGCGCGCGGGCGCGTGGCGCCGACACCTTCCTGGTGTTCGACATCCACTGGATTTCCAACTTCGGCTTTCACCTCAACGCCAACGCGCGCCACAAAGGCGTCTACACCAGCCACGAAGCGCCGCATTTGATCCAGGACATGGCTTACGACTATCGCGGCGATCCCGATCTGAGCGACTTGGTCGCCGCCGAGGCGCGCAAGGCCGATCTCGACGTGCTGTCGCACAAAGTGGCGACGCTGCCGCTCGAATACGGCACCATCGTTCCGATGCATTACATGAACGAGGACGGCGCCGTGCGGGTGCTGGCGGCCGCCTCGCCTATCTTCGCCACGGTCGACGACAACCGGCGCTTCGGCGAGGCCGCGCGCCGCGCCATCGCGCGCAGCGACGCCAAGGTCGCGGTGCTGGCGTCCGGCTCGCTGTCGCACAAGCTGGTCAGCAACAAGGACGTCGGCGAAGGCCAGTGGGACGTCATGTCGAACGAGTTCAACCGCCAGATGGACCTGCGCGTGCTCGAATTGTGGAAGACCCGTCGCTACGCCGAGTTCGTGCGCATGCTGCCGGACTACACCACCAAATGCTCGGGCGAAGCGCTGATGGCCGACACGGCGATGCTGTTCGGCCTGCTCGGCTGGGAGAACTACGACGGCGAGGCCGAGCAGTTGTGCGACTATTTCCCGTCGAGCGGCTCAGGCCAGGTCAACGTGGAATTCCACGTCGCCTGAGCGCACTCACCACACGCACGCAAGGTGTTTCGTGTGAACGCTTCCGCCGTGTCCGCACCACGTCCGCCACACGGCCGGCTTGATTTTGGGTAATCCCGCCCCGGCGGCGCAGCACTAAGGTTTAACAAATTTTAGTTGGCCGAAGACGTCCGCCGCGGGGGCTGCAAGATGGCGTCAATCCTTGGCAGCGAGGTGCATCGCGTCAAAGCCGACGTCGTCGTCATTGGCGGCGGCACCGCCGGCCTCAACAGCGCCCTCGCTGCTGCCGAAATGGGCGCCGACGTGCTGGTGGTCGACAAGGCGCACATCCAGCGCAGTGGCGCCATCGCCGGAGGCATCGACCACTTCTTCGCCTATCTCGACACCGGCGAGGCGTGGGACACCCGCGACGCCTATCTGGCTTACGTGAGCAAGGTCGCACGCGGCGCCGCCAATCTGAAAATTCACGAGAAGGTGTTCTGCGACGAGCTCGTTCCGGCCATGGAGCGCATCGAGCGCATGGGCGTCTCGCTGCGTCAGTCGGACGGGACCATCTTGCGCACCCAGGCGCTCGGCCAACCGGGGCCCTACGCGATCAACTTCGACGGCAAGTTGCTGAAGCCGAAGATGGCTTTTCAGATCAAGAAGAAGCACATCCGGGTGATCAACCGCGTGCAGGTCAGCAACCTCTATCTGCACAACGGCGAGCTGGCGGGCCTGGCCGGCTACGACATCCGCAATGGCGATTTCTACGAGATCCAGGCCAAAGCGGCCGTTATCGCCACCGGCAACACCAACCGCATGTTCAAGACCCAGACCGGCAACCCGTTCAATCTCTGGTATTGCCCCGCCAACACCGGCGATCTGCACCGGGCCGCGTTCGACGTCGGCGTCGAGCTCGCCAATGTCGAATACGTGCGCATGACCATCGTGCCGAAGGGTTTTAGCGCGCCCGGCTTCAACGCCTTCTTCGGCATGGGCGGAAAGTTCGTCAACGGCCTCGGGCAGCCGTTCATGGGCAACTACCACCCCATGGCCGACAAGGCCCCGCGCAACATGATGGTGTGGGGGGCGCTGCAAGAAGTGCGCGCCGGCCGCGGCCCGATCTACGTCGACGTCCGGCACCTCAAGGCCGCCGACCTCGCGCATCTGTTTTCGACGCTCGGCATCGACAAGGACACGTTGCCGGAATTCCTCAGAGCGAAAGGCTACGACCGCGAGGGCACGTTGATCGAGTTGACGGTGTCGGAGCCGATGCAGGCGCGACCGTCCGAGCTCTGCGGCAGCGGCATCAAGATCGACGAAACCTGCGCCTCCAACATTCCGGGGATTTTCGCCGCCGGCGACGCGTCCGACCAGATGGGCTGTCTGCACATGTGCATGGCCGGCGGCTATACCGCCGGCAAGCACGCCGCACGCTATGCAATCAAGGCCGCGCATCTTCGCCCGCTCAAGGCCAGACAGATGGAGGACGAGCGCAAACGCGTGTTCGCACCGCTCATGCGCAAGGCCGGCGTGGCGCCGGGCGAATTCGAGAACATCGTGCGCATTGTCGCCACCGACCATTTCGGGCCGTACAAGAGCGAAGTCAGCCTGACGTCGGCGATCGCCAAGCTCGACGGGCTCGACCGCTATCGCGACGATTTGAAAGCCGATAATTTGCACGAACTGATGCGCTGCCACGAAGCCATGAACATCCAGTCGATGGCGAAGATCGTCGCCCATGCGGCGCTGGCGCGAAAGGAGTCCCGCTTCATCCCTTACCATATTCGCTCCGACCATCCGGAGACCGACGAGGAGTGGTGCGGGCTGGTGGCCGTGCGCAAAAACGGCGACGACGGCGTCGCCACCCGTTTCGAACGCCTGCACTACGACGCCTGAGAAGGGGCGAAGGGCATGACCGCCGTCATCGACAAGGGCAAGTGCAACGGCTGCGAACTCTGCGCTCTTTATTGCCCGCTCGACGTCATCCACATGGAGGACGGCATCGCGGTGATCCGATATC
>CAYJPU010000317.1:0-2751 GCA_964372105.1 uncultured Undibacter sp. | reverse complement strand
GTCGCCGGCGCCGGGTCGGTCAAGTCGTCGGCCGGCACGTAAATCGCCTGCACCGAAGTGATCGAGCCCTTGGTGGTGGTGGTGATGCGTTCCTGCAGCGCGCCCATGTCGGTCGCGAGCGTCGGCTGGTAACCCACGGCGCTCGGAATACGGCCGAGAAGCGCCGACACTTCCGAGCCCGCTTGCGTGAAGCGGAAGATGTTGTCGACGAAGAACAGCACGTCCTGGCCCTGGTCGCGGAAATATTCCGACAGCGTCAGACCGGTGAGGCCGACGCGGGCGCGGGCGCCCGGCGGTTCGTTCATCTGACCGAACACCAGCGCGCACTTCGAGCCTTCGCCGCCGCCCTTCTTGTTGACGCCCGACTCGATGAACTCGTGGTAGAGGTCGTTGCCCTCGCGGGTGCGCTCGCCGACGCCGGCGAACACCGAGAAGCCGCCGTGGGCCTTGGCGACGTTGTTGATCAGTTCCTGGATGAGCACGGTCTTGCCGACGCCGGCGCCGCCGAACAGGCCGATCTTGCCGCCCTTGGCGTAAGGCGCCAGCAGATCGACCACCTTGATGCCGGTGACCAGAATCTGCGCTTCGGTCGACTGCTCGGTATAGGCCGGCGCTTCGGCGTGAATCGGACGGCGCTCGTCGGACTTCACCGGACCGGCTTCGTCGATCGGCTCGCCGATGACGTTGATGATACGACCCAACAGGCCGGGACCGACCGGCACCGCGATCGGGATGCCGGTGTCGGTGACCGACTGGCCGCGCACCAGACCTTCGGTGATGTCCATCGAGATCGTGCGCACCGTCGATTCGCCGAGATGCTGCGCGACTTCGAGAACCAGGCGGTTGCCACCGTTGTTGGTCTCGAGCGCGTTCAAGATCGCCGGCAGGTCGCCTTCGAACTGCACGTCGACGACGGCGCCGATGACTTGGGTGATCTTACCGGTTGCGTTCTGCGTGGCCATATCGTCCTCGTTACAGAATTAAAGCGCCTCGGCGCCGGAGATGATCTCGATCAGTTCCTTGGTGATCATCGCCTGACGCGTGCGGTTATAAGTGAGTGTCTGCTTGCGGATCATTTCGCCCGCGTTGCGGGTGGCGTTGTCCATCGCGCTCATGCGCGCGCCCTGCTCGGAAGCGGCGTTTTCCAGGAGCGCGCGAAACACCTGGATCGACAGATTGCGCGGCAACAGGTCGCCGAGGATTTCTTCTTCCTCCGGCTCGTATTCATAGGCCGCCGACGTGCCCGCCTCTTTCACCGCCGGCTCGAACACCGGTGGGATCACTTGCTGCGCGGTTGGGATCTGCGCGATCACCGACTTGAAGCGCGAGAAGAACACCGTGCAGATGTCGAATTCGTTGTTGTCGAAGCGCGCGATGATCTTGTCGGAGACCATCTGCGCCTGGGCAAAGCCCATCTGCTTGACGCCACGCAGTTCGACGACCTCGATGATGTATTTGCCAAAGACCCGACGGAGCTGATCGGCGCCTTTGCGGCCGACGCAAAGGATCTTGACCTCTTTGCCCTGCGCGATCAGCGCGTTGATCCGCTCGCGCGCCAGACGCACGATCGAGGAGTTGAAGGCGCCGCACAGGCCGCGTTCGGCCGTGCAGACCACAAGCAGGTGAACCTTGTCGGCGCCGGTTCCGGCCAGCAAACGCGGCGCGGAATCGCTACCGGCGACACCGGCGGCGATGTTGCCGAGCACGCGATCCATGCGCTCGGCGAACGGACGCGCGGCTTCCGCCGCCACCTGCGCACGGCGCAGCTTGGATGCCGCGACCATCTGCATGGCCTTGGTGATCTTCTGCGTCGCCTTGGTGGAGGCGATGCGGACCCGCATGTCTTTGAGAGAGGCCATCTTTTCTCAGTCGCCCTTAGCCGAAACGCTCGTCTCTATCTTTGTCATGCCCGGCCTTGTGCCGGGTATCCACGTCTTCCTTCCGTTTCCCCGCCCGCGAGGCGTGGATGGCCGGGCCGAGCCCGGCCAGGACGGAAGAGGTTAGGTAAAGCTCTTGGCGTAGTTCTCGACCGCGTCCTTGAGCTTGGCTTCGTCGTCCTTGGACAAGTCGCCGCTCTTGCGGATGCTGTCGAGCAGATCGGCATGCTTGGTGCGCAGCAGCGACAGCAGGCCGTTTTCGAAGGCGCGCACGCGCGACACTTCGAACTTGTCGAGATAGCCGTTGACGCCGGCGTAGATCACGCCGACTTGCTCTTCCATCTTCAGCGGCGAGAACTGCGGCTGCTTCAAGAGCTCGGTCAGACGCGCGCCGCGCGCCAGCATGCGCTGGGTGGTGGCGTCGAGGTCGGAGCCGAACTGCGCGAAGGCGGCCATTTCGCGGTACTGCGCGAGTTCGCCCTTGATCTTGCCGGCGACTTTCTTCATCGCCTTGGTCTGCGCGGCCGAGCCGACGCGCGACACCGACAGACCGACGTTCACCGCCGGACGGATGCCCTGATAGAACAGGTCGGTTTCCAAGAAGATCTGACCGTCGGTGATCGAGATCACGTTGGTCGGAATGTAGGCCGACACGTCGTTGGCCTGCGTTTCGATGACCGGCAGCGCGGTCAGCGAGCCGGCGCCCTTGCTGTCGTTCATCTTCGCGGCGCGCTCCAAGAGGCGCGAGTGGAGATAGAACACGTCGCCCGGGTAAGCTTCGCGGCCCGGCGGGCGGCGCAGCAAGAGCGACATCTGACGGTAGGCGACGGCCTGCTTGGAGAGGTCGTCATAGGCGATGAGGGCGTGCCTGCCG
>CAYJPU010000316.1:0-2816 GCA_964372105.1 uncultured Undibacter sp. | reverse complement strand
CTGCGTGCCGCCGCCGCCGGGCAGGATGCCGACCTTCACCTCCGGCAGGCCGAGCTTGGCGCCCTCGCCCGCCACGATGATGTCGGCGCACAAAGCGAGCTCAAGGCCGCCGCCGAGCGCGAAGCCTTCGACCGCGGCGATCACCGGCTTCGGGCAGTCGGTGATGGTGCGCCAGTATTTTTGCAGATTGCGGGCCATGACCTCGACCGGACCGGCGTCCGCCATTTCGGCGATGTCGGCGCCGGCGGCGAAGGCCGCCTCGTTGCCGGTGATGATCAGGCAGCGGATGGCGGGGTCGGCGGCATGGCGGCCGACCTCCTCCGACAACCGCGTGCGCACGGCCAGGTTGAGCGCGTTGCGCACCTGCGGGCGGTTGATCTTGAAGACGACGATGTCGTTCGACGGACGCTCGACAAGCACAACGTCAGATGCGGTCATGTGGCTTTAACCCCGGCGGAGAATGGACGCCCTGACTAGCACGCGGCTAGCGGTCGAGCGAATTGACGGCCTTGAGCGCGTCGATCACCCCGGCCCCGACCTCGCGCGGCTTGCCGGGCACCGACTGCGCGGAACGCACCAGACTTTGACGCAACGCGTCCGGCGTGAGGTCGGGTTTGCGCGCCAGCAACAGCGCCGCGACGCCGCTGGCGTGCGCCGCTGCGACCGAGGTGCCGGACGTCATCGTGTACTGGCCGCCGGGCGCGACCGCCAGAATGTCGACGCCGGGCGCCGCGAACGCCACCTGCGGGCCGCGATTGGCCTGCGGCAGCAATTTGTCGTCGGCATCGGTGGCGGTGACGCCGATGACATGGGCGTCGGCCCCCGGAAAGAGCGGCGGCGAGCGCGGGCCGGCATTGCCGACCGCGGCGATCAGCACCATGCCGCGCGCGTGCGCCTTGGCCAGCAGATCGCGCAGCATGGCGTCGGCCGGCCCCGCGAAGCTCATGTTGACGATGCGGGCGTTCCGGCTGGCCGCCCAGTCGATGCCTTTGAGAATGTTGAAGGTGGTGCCCTGCGCGCTCTCGCCCTCGCCGGCGAAGGTGCGGATCGCCAGCAGCCGCACCTTGGGCGCGACGCCGATCAGCTTGCTGTTGGCGGCGATGGCGCCCGCCATCGCGGTGCCATGGGCGTGCGGTTTGGAGGCGCCGCCGAGCGCGTCGAATTCACCGGCGATCACGCCGGCCAGATCGGGATGCTGCGTGTCGACGCGGGAGTCGACCACCGCCACCAGCACGTTGTCGCCGCCGGTGATGCGGTGCGCTTCGGTGAGGTGCAGCTTGTCGACGACGTATTGCGCGCTCGTATCGGGCGCGCTTGGCGCGGCCTGCGCCAGGCCATAGAGCCAGTTCGGCTGCGCCGCCGCGATCGCCCGGTAGCGCGCCAGCGCGCGCAAGGTCGCAGCGACCGAACGGTTGCCGTCGATCCGCCAGCGCTGCAGCGTGCGGTCGGTGAGCGTGAAGCTCTGCGTCTCCAGCCGCGTCAATTGCAGGCGGCGGGCAATCGCCGCGAGCGCAGCGTCCGAGACGCCGCCGTCGACCTGCAGCAAGACTTCGTTGCGCACGAAGCGGATCTCGCCCGCCGGCGGGATGCTGACATTGTTGCGGCCGCCAGACTGCTGCGTGCCGCGCGGCGGCGCCGGCCCGCGGGGCGGCGTCGTCACCACCACGTCGGGAAACAGCATCGGTCCGATGACCCAGCCGACCGGCCCGAGGAAGCAGCCGAGCGTCGAGCGGCCGACTTCGGCGGCCGTCATCTCGCGGCCGAGCAGCATCGTGCCGATGATGGGCGAAGCGGCCGAGCAGGCGATGCCGCCCATGACGTAGATGCCGAGCGGGGGAACGCTGGCCGTCGTCGTCGGGACGGTGCGGGTGGGCGTGGGGCCGCCGCCACCACCGCCGGTTTGCGCCAGGGCCGGCGCCAAGGCGCCAACACCGATAGCCCACCCCAGAATCGCCGCTGCTGCGATCCGCCGCATGATCCACCCTTTACCCCCGCCCGACAGCGGCAACGGTAACTTACCCAAAGCCTCGGTCGGGCGCCACGCGCCATCGGTTCAATTGTGGTGGATGGCGACCGCGCCCGACAGCCCCCGGCGCGCGAGAATTGACGACGCCGCTAGTCGGCGTCCGGCCGGGCCACGGCGGCGTCGATCAGCTTGCGGCATTCGGCGAGTTCGTGCAGCGCGGCGTGCAGCTTGCGCAGATCCTCGCGCATCAATCCGCCGGCCGCTGTCGACGCCTGCGGCACGGGCGCGGCCGGCGCATGCACGACGGACGGCGGCTCGGGCGGCGGAACCGAGACCGACGGCCCCGACTCGGTCGCGTCGTGCATCAGGCGGTCTTCCGGCGCGATGCGCGGCATCGGCGCGCTCTGCATCGGCGGCTCGCGCCGTTCACCCGCCTCGCTTTGACGGCCGCCGAGATCGCGCCCGATGAAAGACGAGATACGGCCGCGCAAACCGGTTTCGTCTTCCAGCATGTCGGTGGCGGAGGCGGCCTCCTCGGCGAGGTCCTCTTCTTCGGTCGCGCCGTGCGGCGGCTGCGGCGCGCCTTCTTGCCAGACCGCCTGCACGAACTTGACGCCCTGCTCTTTCAGGATGCGTTGCACGCCGCGGATGGTGTAGCCCTCGCCGTACAGCAGATGGCGGATGCCGCGCAGCAGATCAATGTCGTCCGGCCGGTAATAGCGGCGGCCGCCGCCGCGCTTCATCGGCTTGATGTCGCGGAAGCGGCTTTCCCAGAAGCGCAGCACGTGCTGCGGCAGATCGAGTTCGTCAGCGACTTCACTGATGGTGCGAAATGCGTCCGGCGCCTTGT
>CAYJPU010000315.1:0-2820 GCA_964372105.1 uncultured Undibacter sp. | reverse complement strand
CGACCATCGCCAAGCGGCTGGTCGAGGCCAAGCAGACCATCCCGCATTTCTATCTCACGTCCGACATCGAGATCGGCCGGCTGCTGGCGATGCGCGAGGAAGCCAACGCCGCCGCGCCCCCCCTCCCTAACCAAGCGGGGGAGGGAAGGGTGGGGGTCGCGCCGGCGTTCAAGCTGTCGCTCAACGACTTCATCATCAAGGCCTGGGCGGCGGCGCTGATGCGCGTGCCGGCGGCCAATGCGGTGTGGGCCGAAGACCGCACCTTGCGCTTTGCCCATGCCGACATCGGCATCGCGGTCGCGCTCGACGGCGGGCTGATCACGCCGGTCGTCCGCAACGCCGATGCCAAGTCGATCACCGCCATTTCGTCGGAGATGCGCGACCTCGCCGAACGCGCCCGCGCCAAGAAGCTCAAGCCCAACGAGTACCAGGGGGGATCAAGCGCCATTTCCAATCTCGGCATGTATGGCGTGCGTGAATTCGCGGCGATCATCAATCCGCCGCACGCCACCATCCTGGCGGTCGGCGCGTCGCGCCGCGCGCCGGTGGAGACGCCTGACGGCGGCGTCAAGTTCGTCAGCCAGATGACGGTCACGTTGTCCTGCGACCATCGCGTGGTGGACGGCGCGCTCGGCGCCGAGCTTTTGGCGGCGTTCAAGGGCCTGGTCGAAGCGCCGGTCACCTTCCTGGTCTAACGGAGAGAGTTCATGGCTGGCGAGAAGCCGGACGTCCTGCTGGTCGGAAGCCGCAAGCCGGTTCTGATCGACGGTCTGGAGCCGAAGGTCGCGCTGCACGACCTGCTCGGGGCCAAGGATCAGGAGGCGCTCATCAAGTCGGTCGCCGACAAGGTCCGCGCCATCGCCGTCGCCTATACGGCGAACAAGATCGACGCCGCCTTCATGCAGCGCTTTCCCAAGCTGGAGCAGATTTCGAGTTTCGGCGTCGGCTATGACCATATCGACGCCAAGTGGGCCGGCGAGCACGGCATCATCGTCACCAACACGCCCGACGTGCTGAACGAGGAAGTGGCCGACACCGCGCTCGGTTTGCTGCTCTGCACGGTGCGCGAATTCCCGCAGGCCGACCGCTACGTTCGCGCCGGCAAGTGGGTGGACAAGGCCTTTCCGCTGTCGAAAGCGACGCTGCGCGACCGCACCGTCGGCATGGTCGGCATGGGCCGCATCGGCAAGGCGATCGCGCGCCGGCTGGAAGCCTTCGGCGTGCCGGTGGTCTATCACAGCCGTAACCCGCAGACCGGCGTCAGCTACAAGTACTATCCCAAGCTCGTCGACATGGCGCGCGACGTCGACACGCTGATGGTGATCGTGCCGGGCGGCGCCTCGACCCAGAACATGATCAACGCCGAGGTGCTCAAGGCGCTTGGGGCCCGCGGCATCCTCATCAACATGGCGCGCGGCTCCGTGGTCGACGAGCCGGCGCTGATCGAGGCGCTGAAAAATCGCACCATCTATTCCGCCGGCCTCGACGTGTTCGTGAATGAGCCGGTGGTGCCGAAAGAGCTCGTCGAGATGGACCACGTCGTGCTGTTGCCGCATCTCGGCTCGGCCAGCGAAGCGACGCGCAGGGCCATGGACCAGCTCGTCGTCGACAACATCCTGGCCTGGGCCGCCGGCAAACCGCCGCTGACGCCGGTACCGGAAACGCCTTATCCTCCCAAGAAGAGATGAGTCGATCATGCGCACGCGTTGGACCACCGTCGCTGCGCTCAGTCTGCTCTCCGCCGGCGCTGCTTTCGCCTATGATTTCGAGCCGGTAAAGCCGCTCGACGTTAAAAGCGTCGATCCGGCGATGATGAACGACGTGTTCGGCGCCTGGGAGATCCGCGACAAGAGCGGCAAGAAGCGCTGCCGCCTGACGCTGATGAAGGAGTTTGGCATCGGCGGCTATCAGCTCGAGGTGGCGCCGGGCTGCGACAAGGCGTTCCCGGTGACGGCCGATATCTCCGCTTGGCGTCTCATGGAAGGCTGGACCATCGATCTGGTCGATCCGTTGCGCAAGACGCGCGTGCGCTTCGCGACGCCCGACAATCGTTATGTGCCGTTCGGCGACGGCAAGGATATCGCCGGCATGCATGAACTGATCAAGAGTCAGGACAAGCCCGGCGCGGGGAGACAATAGATGAAGCGCGTCCGCATCGCCGCCTTGGCTCTTGCTCTCGCGTCGGCCGGCCCCGCCGTGGCGCAGACGCCGGCGGCGCTCGGCGAATCGGCCAAGGGCATGCTCGGCAGTTGGGAGTTCTCCAATGCCGACCGCGACAAGACCTGCACCGCGACGTTCAAGACCGACCGCACCGCCGTCGGCTTCAAGGTCGAGTTCGACGCCAATTGCGCCAGCCTGTTCCCGCTGGTGGCCAGCATCGCCGGCTGGACCTTCCCGGAAAACGAGCTGCTGCGTCTGGTCGATGCCGAAGGCAAATCGCTGGTCGAATTCAGCGAAGTGGAAGCAGGCATCTACGAAGCGCCGACGCCGGGCGTGGGCGTTCTGTTCCTGCAGAACGCCGCGGCCGCCGAGCCGCCGCCGAAGCCGTCCACGGACCTTGCCGGAGACTGGACCATGCGCCGCGGCAACGCTTTGCTGTGCGCGTTCACGCTGTCGGCGGCGCCGTCGGGCGACGCGCTGGCGCTCGCGGTGAAGCCAGGCTGTGCCGCTTCGATCGCACAACTCGGCTTCACGCAGTGGCGGCTCGACCGCGACGAACTGATGCTGGTGCCTGCGCGCGGCAGCCCGTGGCGGTTCGAGGAAATCGACGGCACCACCTGGCGCCGCCTGCCGGAAACCGCCGATCCGATCACGCTGGTG
>CAYJPU010000314.1:0-2829 GCA_964372105.1 uncultured Undibacter sp. | reverse complement strand
GGCGACAGGCCGTCGATCTGGTCGACGTCCGGCTTCTGCATCATCTCGAGGAACTGGCGGGCGTAGGCCGACAGGCTCTCGACGTAGCGGCGCTGGCCCTCGGCGTAGATGGTGTCGAAGGCGAGCGACGACTTGCCCGAGCCGGACAGGCCGGTGAACACCACCAGTTGGTCGCGCGGGATGGTGACGTCGACGTTCTTGAGATTGTGCTCGCGGGCGCCGCGGATGGTGATGGTGCGGCTGTCGCGGGCTTCACGGGCGCGGGCAGCACGGTTCTTGTCGAACAGGTCGTTCATGACGTCCGTCTGGATCAAAGCGACTGGGTAAAGGGCAGACCGGCGCGCAAAACACGCCAAGCCGAAATGAGAACGTAGTGAGAACGACAGCCTGGCGCCAGTGCGAACTTGCGCTGGGCGCCATGCCCTGGGGACAACGGCGCAGATAGTCACACGAACCCGAATTGCAAAACCGGGCAGGTGTTAAACTACCTCCTTATAATAATTCTAAGGTATTGAAATGTTTGCATTTTGCTTGACGGTGGGAGATGACTTGCCGCAAAGACACACGGCATTCTTCAGCATACGAAACTTCTGCGGCGGTACGACAGCGGAACACGAGCCATGGCTTGCAACAACGGTCAGCACGCGACGAAACAGTGGGATGGCCAGCTCCTCGGCCATGCACGGCGCGGGTTCCGCGGCCATATCGAAGCGATCCGCGTGCACGACGGCCATTCCGATCTGGTCGAGGGGGAACTCGAGCGCCGCCTGATCGAGCTTGGTTTCACCGAAGGCGCGCATATCGAAATCCTGCACGAGGGCGCGTTCGGACGCGACCCCATCGCGGTGCGTGTCAACGATGCCACCGTGGCGCTGCGCCGCCGTGAGGCGATGGCGATCCGCGTCGTCTGACCGGAACCCAACAGCGCGTGGTCTGACCGGAACCCGACAGAATGACTGCGGTAGCCGACACGGGCATACGACGTTTCGCCCTGATCGGGACGCCGAATAGTGGAAAAACCGCGCTCTTCAATGCGCTGACGGGCAGCCGGCAAAAGGTCGCCAATTATCCCGGCGTCACGGTCGAGCGCAAAAGCGGCGCGCTGAAGACGCCGTCGGGCCGCACCGTCCAGCTGGTCGATCTGCCGGGCACCTATTCGCTGCGTGCGCGCTCGCCGGACGAGGAAGTCACCCGCGACGTCGTGCTCGGCCGCTTTGCGGCGGAAGCGGCGCCGGACCTGCTGGTCTGCGTCGCCGACGCCACCAACTTACGGCTGGCGCTGCGGCTGGTGCTGGAGCTCAAGCGGGTGGGGCGGCCGCTGCTGCTCGTGCTCAACATGATCGATATCGCCAAACGGCGTGGCGTCGAGATCGATCTCGACACGATGTCGGCCGAACTCGGCGTGCCGGTGATCACCTCGGCCGCGGTGCGGCGCGGCGGCACCGACGACCTGCTGCGCCGGCTCGACGAGCTTGCCGTCCACGAGATGCTGCCGGCGGCGCCGCCGCCGGACTGGCAGGCGCCGGCGACCGCGGAGTTGCGCGCCGGCCAGCGCGAAGCCGACCGCATCATTGGGCTGACGGTACGCATGCCGCCGAAGCCCGACACCCTGACGACCAAGCTCGACGCGGTGCTGCTGCATCCGGTGTTCGGGCTGATCATCCTGCTCGTGTTGCTGTTCGTGATGTTCCAGGCGGTGTTCACCTGGGCCAAGCCCTTGATGGATCTGATCGCGGCCAGTTTCGAAAGCCTCGGCCTGATGGTGCAGGCCTGGGTCCCTGAAGGTCTACTGCAGAGTTTCCTCAAGGACGGCGTCATCTCGGGTGTCGGCAGCGTGCTGGTGTTCCTGCCGCAAATTCTGATCCTGTTTCTGTTCATCCTGCTGCTGGAAGACCTCGGCTACATGGCGCGCGCGGCCTTCCTGATGGACCGCATCATGGGCGGCGCGGGGCTGCACGGCCGCGCCTTCATCCCGCTGCTGTCGAGCTTTGCCTGCGCCATCCCCGGCATCATGGCGACGCGGGTGATCGACAATCCGCGCGACCGGCTGACGACCATCCTGGTCGCGCCGCTGATGACCTGCTCGGCGCGCATTCCGGTCTACACGCTGATCATCTCGGCCTTCATCCCCGACCGGGACGTGTTCGGCTATCTCGGCCTGCAAGGGCTGGTGATGTTCGGGCTCTATGCCGCCGGCATCTTCAGCGCGCTCGCCGTGTCGGCGGTCACCAAATACGTGTTCTGGCGCGATACGCCGACGCCGCCTTTCATGCTGGAGCTGCCGGACTACAAGCTGCCGCGGCCGCGCAGCGTGCTGATGGGCCTCTACATGCGCGCCAAGATGTTCCTGACGCGCGCCGGCACCACGATCTTCTCGATGATGGTGCTGATCTGGTTCCTGGCGTCGTTTCCGCGGCCGCCGGAAGGCGCCACCGGTTCAGCGATCGATTACAGCCTGGCCTCGATCATCGGACACGCCATCGAGCCACTGTTGGCGCCGGTCGGCTTCAACTGGCAGATCGCCGTCGCGCTGATCCCCGGCATGGCAGCACGCGAAGTCGCGGTCGCGGCGCTCGGCACCGTCTATTCGATCGAAGGCGGCAAGGAAGCGGCCGAACAGATCGGCCAGGCTTTGGCGAACAAGTGGAGCCTCGCGACCGCGCTGGCGATGCTGGCCTGGTACGTGTTCGCGCCGCAATGCGCCTCGACGCTGGCGGTGATCAAGCGCGAGACCGGCGGCTGGAAATGGATGGCGATCACATTCGGCTACATGCTGGCGCTCGCCTACATCGCCGCCTTCATCACCTACAACGCCGCGGTCGCGCTCGG
>CAYJPU010000313.1:0-2847 GCA_964372105.1 uncultured Undibacter sp. | reverse complement strand
TCCATGCCGCCGTAGAGATGGTTGAGGAACATCTCCTTGGTGAGCGTCGTCCCTTTGCGCAGGGAGAGCAGCTCGAGCATCTGATATTCCTTGCCCGTGAGGTGCACGCGCTGGCCGGTGACCTCGACCGTCTTGGTGTCGAGGTTGACCACCAGATCGCCGGTGTTGATGACCGACTGGGCGTGGCCCTTGGAGCGGCGGACGATCGCGTGGATGCGCGCGATCAGTTCGTCCTTGTGGAACGGCTTGGTCATGTAGTCGTCGGCGCCGAAGCCGAGACCTTTAACCTTGTCCTCGATGCCGGCGAGGCCGGAGAGGATCAGGATCGGCGTCTTGACCTTCGACACCCGCAACGACCGGAGAACCTCGAAGCCCGACATGTCGGGGAGGTTCAGGTCCAGGAGGATGATGTCGTAGTCATAGAGCTTGCCGAGATCGACGCCCTCTTCACCGAGGTCCGTCGTATAGACGTTGAAGCTCTCGGATTTGAGCATCAGCTCGATGGATTGCGCGGTCGCGCTGTCGTCTTCAATGAGTAGAACGCGCATGCCAGTCCCCTTCTCGCCGCAGCCGGGCCTTAAGGTCAGCGCCGCAGATGGCGGCGAGCGTTAAAATTACGCGGTGGGACAAACCGATTCGACACTATTCCGACATGGTTAACAAAACCTGATTCCGACAAGCAAGCACGCCGTAGGCACTGGGCCCCGAATCGGCTTAAACTCTTGCCGGGAAGTGGTTTTTTAGCCACGGACCGGTTCATTCTCCACGTTAAGAGCCGTGTCTAACCGACTCTCCTCGCTTCAGGCTTCGCCGCTTCCGTCCTGGCCGGGCGATTCGTTGGCCGTCTGTCCCCTGGACGATGACCCAATGATTAACGACCCGGGTAAACAACGGGTTAAAGGCGCGGGTGAGGCGGTAAGCCTAAGGGCGAGTTTACGGCAAGTTGTAGGGCTTGCGGCAAATAAACAACAGTTTCGCCCTGCGGATGCAACGGGATACCTCTCAAGATGAAGGCTCTGGCGGAGCAGATCGGCGATATCGACGGCGTCGAGATCTTCGGCCGGGTCGTCGGCGTGCGCGGCCTGATGGTCGAGATCGCCGGCCCGATCCACGCCATGTCGGTCGGCGCCCGGCTCAACGTCGAGACCGGGCTCGGGCGGAACATCCCCTGCGAGGTGGTCGGGTTTTCCGGCGGACACGCCCTGGCCATGCCGTTCGCGGCGCTCGACGGCGTCCGCCGGGGCTGCCGCGCGGTAGTGGCGAGCGCCGCCGGGGCGGTGCGGCCGTCCGAGGCATGGCTCGGCCGGGTCCTCAACGCCATGGGCGAGCCTATCGACGGCTTGGGGCCGCTGCCGGCCGGCCCGGCGCCTTACTCCTTCCGGTCGTCGCCGCCGCCGGCCCATACCCGCCGCCGGGTGGGCGAACCGCTCGATCTGGGCGTGCGCGCGCTCAACACCTTCATCACCTGCTGCCGCGGCCAGCGCATGGGCATTTTCGCTGGCTCCGGCGTCGGCAAGTCGGTGCTGCTGTCGATGATGGCCCGCAACGTCAATGCCGACGTCTCGGTCATCGGCCTGGTCGGCGAACGCGGCCGTGAGGTGCAGGAGTTCTTGCAGGACGACCTCGGCCCGGCCGGCCTGGCGCGCTCGGTGGTGGTGGTGTCGACCTCGGACGAGCCGGCGCTGATGCGCCGGCAGGCGGCTTATCTGACGCTCGCCATCGCCGAGTTCTTCCGCGACATGCACAAGGACGTGCTGGTGCTGATGGACTCGGTCACGCGCTTCGCCATGGCCCAGCGCGAGATCGGCCTGTCCGCCGGCGAGCCGCCGACAGCCAAGGGCTATACGCCGACCGTGTTCACCGAGCTGCCGCGCCTCCTGGAGCGCGCCGGCCCCGGCACCGACGAGGGCACGATCACCGGCATTTTCACGGTCCTGGTCGACGGCGACGACCACAATGAGCCGGTGGCCGATGCGGTGCGTGGCATCCTCGATGGTCATATTGTAATGGAGCGGGCGATCGCCGAGCGCGGACGCTATCCGGCCATCAACATCCTCAAGTCGATCTCCCGCACCATGCCGAAGGCGGCCGACCCGGCCTTCCTGCCGGTGCTGTCGCGCGCCCGCCAGGTGATGGCGACCTACTCGGATATGGAGGAGCTGATCCGGTTAGGGGCCTACCGCCCCGGTTCCAGCCCGGACGTCGACGAGGCCATTACCCTGCACAAGCCGATCGAGGCCTTCCTGGGCCAGGCCAAGGACGAGGCCACAACCCTGGCGGAGGGGTACCAGCGGCTTGAACGGATTCTGAATGGTCTGGAAACAGAAAACTAACGTTATTGCGCCAGGATCGGCCCACTGAACGTCCGGGCTGTCTGCGGCGGGCCGAGTCTTGGCCTGCGCCGGTGGTAATTCGGGGCTTCGGGGGAGTATCCAGTCGATGAAGTCACGCGAAACCCTCATCCGCCTGAAAAAGTTTCAGGTCGACGAGAAGCGGCGCAAGGTTGCGCAGATTGAAGCCATGATCGCGGAGTTCGACCGCATCGCAGCCGAGCTCGAGCGCGAGATCAAGGTCGAGCAGGACCGCGCCGGAATCCACGATCCCGGGCATTTCGCCTATCCGACCTACGCCAAGGCCGCCATGACGCGGCGCGAGAACCTCAAGCGCTCGACCGGCGAACTCAAGGCCCAGCTCGACGACGCCAAGGCGATGCTCGGCGAAGCCTTCGAGGAACTCAAGAAGGTCGAGATGCTGGACGAACGCGACCAGCAACGCGAGAAGGCCGAGCAGAACGCGCGCGAGCAGGCCGAGCTCGACCGTATCGCGGCCATGCGCTACTCCGCCGGC
>CAYJPU010000312.1:0-2886 GCA_964372105.1 uncultured Undibacter sp. | reverse complement strand
GGCGAAGGCACGCGCATGACCGGCACCGTGCTGGAAGAAGGCCTGCGCGGCTCCGTCGGCTGGCTCACCGATAGCGAACACAAACGCTTCATGTTCGGCTACGACAAGCGCGGCAAACGCGCGACGCGTGACATCGCCAGCCTGCGGCGTCGCCGACGACAGCCGCGGCGCGCATTTCCGCGAGGACTTCCCGCAGGTCTCCGATCTCGCGGCGTCGACCTATACCTCGGTGCGGCTTAACGGCGGCGCGGCGCAGGTCACGGCCGGCAAGGTCGCCTTCACCCGCGTGCGGCCGGGTCAGAGCCTGCTCGATCCGGCGCCGGACCAGCAGACGCGCTGATTTTCAGCGTTATTGCCGTATCGACCATGCACATGCCGCGGCAACCTCCACGGGCTCCGGCCGTTTCCACAACCTTTTCTTGAATTGGCGCCGCCGTTTTCTATGATGGCGCCCGCAGGGGCTTTGCCCACCGGCGCCCCGCCAAGACGGGAACACGCGTGCATTTCTACGCCGCTTCAGGTTTGTCGATGGCGAGCGAGATCGCGTTGCCGGGCATGATCGCCGCGGCGCCCGCGCCGGCGCCCGACGTGACGATCCGGCGCGCGCCGGTGCCGCCGTCGCTGGACGACGCCGCGAGCACGGGCGCGACCTGGCAGCGCGCCGGCGAGCGCTTCCTGCTGGGCGTTCCCGGCATCGCGCGCTTTCTGCTTACGGGCGGGCGCGACATCGCCGTCGAACCCGAACCGCAAGCGGACGCCGCCGACATCGCCGTGTTCACCGCCGGCACGGCGTTCGGCATCCTGCTGCATCAGCGCGAACAGATCGTGCTGCACGCCAGCGCGGTGCGCGTGAACGGCAAGGCCGTGCTGTTCTGCGGCCAGTCGGGCGCGGGCAAGTCCACGCTCGCGGCGGCGCTGTCGCAACGCGGCTATCCGGTGCTCGCCGACGACATCTGCGCCCTCACGCTGGCCGCCGACGGCCGCGCGGTCGTGCATTCCGACGGCGGCCTGTTGCAGCTGTGGGCCCGGACCGTCGCCTCACTCGGGCTGACGGCGCGGCGCGGCGCACGCCTGCGCGCCGGCCTCGAAAAATATTACGTCGAGCCGCCCGCGCTCAGCCACGGCGCGCTGCCGCTCGGCGCCCTCTATGCCTTGCGCGAGGCGCGGCCGCCGCACAAAGCCGGTATCAGCCGCCCCAACATCGTCGACGCCGCGCTGTTGCTGCGCCGCAGCGCCTACCGCCCGCTGCTGGTGCGCAGCCTGAACCAGACGACGCTTTACTTCCACGCCGCGGCGATTGCCAACCACGCCGGCATTTATCAGCTGACACGGCCGCTCAATTTCGCCGCGATGGCGGACACGCTCGGCGGACTGGAGCAGCACTGGCGCGACATCGGCATGCTGGAGCAGGCGGCATGAACCGCTCCATCTGGCTCGTCTCTTATCCGAAGTCCGGCAACACCTGGTTCCGCATGTTGGTGGCGAACCTGTCGGCCACCGATAGGCCGGTGGACATCAACGATCTGCCGGAACGCGGCGGCATCGCCAGCGCGCGCGAGCCGTTCGACCACCTGCTGCTGATCGATTCCGGCCTGCTCACGCACGACGAAATCGATTGTCTGCGGCCGCGCGTCTACGAGGCGCTGGCGCGCGGCGCGCCCGACGACGAATACGACACGCCGGCCGCCGCGCCGCCGGTCCGCTTCGTCAAGACGCACGACGCCTATACGCTGACGCCCAAGGGCGAGCCGCTGCTCGCCGGCCGGCGCGGCGCGCAAGGCGCGATCGTCGTCGTGCGCGATCCGCGCGATGTCGCGCCGTCGCTCGCCAATCACAACCGCAGCAGCATCGACGACGCCATTGCCTTCATGAACGACAAGGCCGCCGCCTTTTGCGGCACGACCGACCAGCAGCCGAACCAACTCCGCCAGCAGTTGCCCGGCTGGAGCGGGCATATTGCGACCTGGCTCGACCAGACCGACGTTCCCGTCCTCCTGATCCGCTACGAAGACATGACGGCCGACACCGCCGGAACCTTGCGCCGCGCCCTGGCGTTTGCCGGACGTGCCGCCAGCGACGAGGAAATCGAGCGCGCCGTCCGGTTTGCCGACTTCGCCGAACTGAAGAGCCAGGAGATCGACAAGGGCTTTCGCGAGGCGCCGCCGCGCGCGCAGGCACGCTTCTTTCGCCGCGGCGAGGTTGGCGCCTGGCGCGACGAACTCACCGAGGCGCAGGTGGCCCGCATCGAAGCGGCACACGCGCCGATGATGCAGCGGCTGGGCTATCCATTGTCTGGGCAGGCACACCTGGCTGGCACGGCGCGACGAGGGACAGCATGATGGTGCGCAAGCGGGGCGACTGGCTGGCCGCCAAAGTGGGCGACGAACTGGTGATGATGAGCGCCGAGCAAGGCCACTACATCGGCCTGAGCGAGGTCGGCGCGCGCATCTGGGAACTGCTCGACACGCCGCGCGACCTCGACGCCGTCTGCGCGCAGCTGCTGGAGGAATACGACGTCACTGCCGAAACTTGCCGGGCCGAAGTTGAAAGCTTCCTCAACGAACTGGTGAAGCATGGCGCGATTGCGCTCGATCCGGCGCCCGCTCCGTAGGTTCGGGCAAGTCAGCGGCCAGCGGCGCGCTTTGGTGGTCGAGGCCGTGGCCTGCCTGCTGGTAGCGCGGCTGGCTTTGATCTTCGTGCCGTTCCCACGGCTGGCGCGCCGGCTCGGCACTCTCGTGCCGCCGGGCGACGCCCGCGTGCAGGCGGCGCAAACGGCGCAATCGGCGCAGCAGGCGCAACTGGCACAGGAGATCGGCTGGGCCGTGACGCGTTCGGCGCGCTACGTGCCGTTCAAGGCGGTGTGCCTGCCGCAGGCGATGGCCGCGC
>CAYJPU010000311.1:0-2893 GCA_964372105.1 uncultured Undibacter sp. | reverse complement strand
TTCGATCCCGCCGTCGCCGCCGGCATCGCGCGCCTGTCGCTCGCCCTCATCGCGGTGTGCGGGCTGGCGCTGGTGATCTATCTATCCACCCACGGCTTCGATCGCGCCGTGCTGCTGATCCCGACCTGGCTTCTGCTGGTGGTGTGGACGCTGGCCGCCGGCATGGCGGTGATCGGCACGGTCACCAACGACATCATCGGCCCGGCGCTGCTCGGCGGCCTGGTGCTGATCGTGATGCTGATCGGCTTCACGGTCATGCAGCACGCCTTCGCCGGCGGCATCACCCACGGCATCGTGTCGGACGTCGAGCGGCGCGCGCTGGCGCTGACCGGCGCCGGCGACATGATCTGGGACTGGGACGTCTCCGCCGACAAGGTCTACACCAGCCCCGAGACCGAGCACCTGCTCGGCATGAAGCGCGGCGCGCTGGAAGGGCCGGCCGCCGTGTGGCTCGACGTGCTGCACCCGCTCGACCGCGACCGCTTTCGCGCCTCGCTCGACAACGCCGTCGAGCAGCGGCGCGGCCGCCTGACGCAGGATTTCCGCTTACGCGCCGCCGACGGCCATTTCGTCTGGCTGTCGCTGAAGGCGCGGCCGGTGGTCGGCTCCGACGGCGAGGTGGTGCGGCTCGTCGGCACGCTGACCGACGTGACCGACTTCAAGAACTCGGAAGAACGCCTGCTGTTCGACGCGGTGCATGACAACCTCACCGGCCTGCCGAACCGCGAGCTGTTCATCGACCGCATGGAGGCGGCCTTCGCCTTCGCCCGCTCGGATGCGCACCTGCGGCCGTCGGTGCTGGTGATCGACATCGACCGCTTCAAGCAGGTCAACGACTCCGTCGGCATCGCCGTCGGCGACTCCATCCTGCTGACGCTCGCCCGCCGCCTGTCGCGCCTGCTCAAGCCGCAGGACACGCTGGCGAGACTGTCGGGCGACCAGTTCGCGCTGATCCTGATGTCGGAGCGCGAGCCGGCGCGCATCGTGGCCTTCGCCGAAACCATGCGCCGCACGCTGCGCGCGCCGATCGCCTTCAACGACCGCGAAATCTTCCTTACCGCCTCGATCGGCATGGCGCTGGCGGAAAACCAAGCGCACCGGCCGGAGGAAGTGCTCAAGGACGCCGAGCTCGCGATGTATCACGCCAAGCGCATCGGCGGCGACCGCATCGAGATCTTCAAGCCGGCGATGCGCTCGCGCAAGACCGACCGCCTGACCATCGAATCCGAATTGCGCCGTGCCATCGAGCGCGAAGAGATCAAGGTGCTGTACCAGCCGATCGTGCGGCTGGAGGATCGCGCCATCGCCGGCTTCGAGGCCTTAGCGCGCTGGGACCACCCCAAGCTCGGCCGGCTGTCGCCGTCGGAATTCATCTCGATCGCCGAAGAGATCGGCCTGATCGTCGACCTCGGCCTGTTCGTGCTCGACCGCACCGCCAAGCAGCTTGCGCAATGGCAGGCTGGCATGCCCCGCACGCGCGAGCCGATCTTCGCCAGCGTCAACGTCTCGTCGCGGCAGTTGCTGCGGCACGATCTTATCCAGGACCTGCGCGGCGTGCTCGGCCGCACCGCGCTGGCGCGCGGTACGCTCAAGCTCGAGATCACCGAGTCGCTGGTGATGGAGAACCCCGAACACGCGGCGCAGATGCTGACCCGCATCAAGGAGCTGGGGGCCGGCCTGTCGCTCGACGACTTCGGCACCGGTCATTCGTCGCTCGCCTACCTGCAGCGCTTCCCGTTCGACACCATCAAGATCGACCAGTCGTTCGTGCGCACCACGCCGCGCGGCACGCGGCCGGTGATCCTGCGCTCGATCATCTCGCTGGCGCACGACCTCGGCATGGAAGTGGTGGCGGAAGGCGCCGAGACCGATTCCGACGCGGTCGAGCTGTACCAGCTCGGCTGCGAATACGCGCAGGGCTTTGCCTTCGGCGAGCCGATGAGCGCCGAGGCGGCGCGCGATCTCCTGGTCGACCACCCGCCGCGCCAGCGTCCGCTCAAGGCGATTGCATCAGAATAAAATACAACCTTGTGTTGTATTGCGATTTCGCGCATCCTGACCTCCTCGAATCCAACGTTGGGGGAGGACATCATGAATGCCCTGAAATTACTGGCGCTTGCCGCGTTCGCCCTGGTGCCCGTACTGGCGGAGGCGGCCGCGCCGCCGGCCTCGGGGCCAATCCAGGACCAGGCCGTCTTCTGCGAAGGCCCCTACGCGCTCTGCATCAAGGCGCCGTGCCTGCCGGTCATCAATGAAAGCGGCGAGACCGTATCGGCCGTGTGCTCTTGCGTCGTGGAGCTCGGCTATTCGATGGGCCCGGCCGCGTGCGACGCGCGCAAACCGGTCGTTAAAAACGGCCGGACCTTCATGATGTCCACCTACTCCAACTATTTCAATACTCAGGAAAAGACGCTGACCTGCTCGTTCGCGACCCAGATATGGGCGTGGTGCTACGGCGCGCCGTGTGTCGTGGATCCGCTGGACCCGAAAAAGACGACGTGCACCTGCCCCGTCTCGACCGGCACGATGCAAACGCTGGGCGGCAAGTGCCTGTCCAACAGCGGCGGCTGCACCGAGCTATGGTCGGCGGCCACGCCGGCGAACAACAAGTTCGCCAACGATTACTTCTACGCTTACATGAAGAAGAACCACCCGAATTACCCGGTCAATCCACCGGCGGCGATGTGCACGGGACCGACGGCGAAGTAATCGGCCTCTTCACGCCGTCATTCCGGGGCGCGCGGTTGCGCGAACCCGGAAACCAACCGCATCGGCAAAATGGAGTTTCTGGATTCCGGGTCTGCACTTTCGGTGCGCCCCGGAATGACGGAGGGTCAGGCGTGGCCGGCTTCGCTCGACAGCATGCCGAGGTCGATGCCGATCTTTTGCAGCG
>CAYJPU010000310.1:0-2944 GCA_964372105.1 uncultured Undibacter sp. | reverse complement strand
GTCCGGCCGCCGCTCGCGGGTGATCCGCTCGGCCTCCGCGCGCCGCCAGGCGGCCACCTTGGCGTGGTCGCCGGAGGTCAGCACCTCCGGGATCGGCTCGCCCTCGAACAGCGGTGGCCGGGTGTATTGCGGGTACTCCAGGAGGCCGTCTGAGAAGCTCTCCTCGACCCCTGAGGCCTCCTTGCCCATGACCCCTGGGATCAGCCGCACGCAGGCGTCCAGCAGCGCCAGCGCCGCCGGCTCGCCGCCAGAGAGCACGAAATCGCCGAGTGAGACCTCTTCCAGCTGGCGGGCCTTGATCAGCCGCTCGTCGACGCCTTCAAAGCGGGCGCACAGGATGACGACGCCGGGGCCCTGGGCGAGCTGTTGTACGCGGGCTTGGCGGAGCGGTGCGCCGCGCGGGCTCATGATGAGGCGCGGGCGGCCGTCCTGCGGGATGGCGTCGAGCGCGGCGGCGAGCACGTCCGCCTTCATCACCATGCCCGGGCCGCCGCCGGCCGGTGTGTCGTCGACGGTGCGATGCTTGTCGGTCGCGGCGTCACGGATGTCGCGCGCTTCCAGCGACCAGATGCCGGCGGCCTGCGCCTTGCCGGCGAGGCTCACGCCGAGAGATCCTGGAAACATCTCGGGAAAGATCGTCAGGACCGATGCGCGCCACATGGTCAGGTCTCTGAGCCGTCGCGGTCCGGGTCGGCGATGATTTCCGTGGGCGGCACGACCACGATCCGGCCCGCCTTCAGGTTCACTTCCGGCACGACGGCTTCGCTGAACGGGAACAAGAGCGTATTGCCGCCGGCTGTGGGTTGGATCTCGATCAGATCGCCGGCGCCGAAATTATGCACCGCGAGCACGGTGCCGAACGCGGTCCCGTCGGGGTTGACCGCCGCGAGGCCGACCAGGTCGGCAAAATAATAGGTGTCGTCTTCGTCGATCGGCGGCAGCCGATCGCGCGGCACATAGAGGTCGATGTTGCGCAGCAATTCCGCAGCATCGCGGTCGGCGACGCCTTTGAGCCGCGCGACCAGATGATCCTTGGCCGGGCGCAGGCTTTCGAATTCGAACGTCCGCGTGCCGTCCGCGGTTTCGAGCGGCGCGTAGTCGGCGATGGCCATCGAGTCCTCGGTGAAGGACCACAGCTTGACCTCGCCGCGCACGCCATGCGCCGCCCCGATGCGGGCGACGCGTACTTTGGGAGACCTCATGGTGAGGAGCGTCGCGAAGCGACGCGTCTCGAACCATGAGGTCGGAACGGAGTACGCCGTCGCGACAACTGCGCTATCCGTTGGAAATCTCCGGCCATGAGAGCTTCCTTCTTCGCGCGTGACCAGCCTTTCACCTGCCGTTCGGCGGTGATCGCGTCCACGATCCGGTCGAAGTACTCACTGTGAACGAGCACAACGGGTCGCCGCTTCTCGGTGAAGCCAGGAAATCGTCCGAACTGGTGCTCGGCAACACGCTGGTCAAGGTCGGCGCGTGTGGTGCCAGTGTAATATGCGCCGTCCGCACATCGAAGAATGTAGAGCCACGCGCCCATGGACACGCCTCGTCCTTCGAGACGGCCGGCTTCGCCGGCCTCCTCAGGACGAGGCTACCATAGACCCTCACATGGTGCAGAGGCCGATCACGCCGCGGGCGCGGCGGCCGGAGCCTTGGCGGCTTCCTCGGCCTTCGCCTTGCGTTCCTTGCGCGGCACTGCCTTCTCGGGGTTGTTGCGCTTCTCGCGCTTCAACACGCCGGCGGCATCGAGGAAGCGCGACACGCGGTCGGACGGCTGCGCGCCCTTCTTCATCCAGGCCTGCGCCTTCTCGATGTCGAACTTCAGACGCTCGGTCTTTTCCTTCGGCATCAGCGGATTAAAATAGCCGAGCCGCTCGATGAAACGGCCGTCGCGTGGGCTACGCGAGTCGGCGACGACGATGTGATAGACGGGACGCTTCTTGGTGCCGGCACGGGCCAGGCGGATGACGAGAGACATTGTAGTTTTCCTTTCTAACAAAAAGCTATCATTCCGGCCGAGCGAGCGCAGCGAGCGAGAGCCGGAATCCATAACCCGCAGTGCTGCGGAGTATGGATTCCGGATTCGCCGCTGCACGGCGCCCCGGAATGACGGTTGAGAGATACGTTTTCACTTCTTCTTTCCGAAGCCGGGCAAGCCCGGCAGTCCGGCAAACTTTCCGCCTGCACCGGGCAGGCCGGGGAAATTCGGCGGCAGGCCTTTCGGCATGCTGGGCATGCCCGGCGGCAAGGCGCCGGCGGGCGGCACACCACCCGGCATCTTCTTGGCGAGCTCGGCCATCTGTTCGGGTGACGGCGCGCCGCCGCCAAAGCCCATCATCTGGCCGAGGCCGGCGAGCGGACCGCGCTTGCCGGAGCCCATCATCTTCATCATGTCGGCCATGCCGCGATGCATTTTCAAGAGCTTGTTGATCGCTTCCGGTGTGGTGCCGGAGCCGGCGGCGATGCGCTTCTTGCGGCTGGCCTTGAGCAGATCGGGATTGCGCCGTTCCTTCGGCGTCATGGAATCGATGATCGCCATCTGACGCTTGAGCATCTTGTCGTCGAGGCCGGCGTTGGCGATCTGGTTCTTCATCTTCGCCACGCCGGGCATCATGCCCATCAGGCCGCCGATGCCGCCCATGGACTGCATCTGCTGGAGCTGTTCACGCATGTCGGCCAGATCGAACTGGCCTTTGCGCATTTTCTCCGCGGCGCGCATCGCCTTTTCGGCGTCGATGTTGGCGGCGGCTTTCTCGACCAGCGCGACGATGTCGCCCATGCCGAGGATGCGGCCGGCGATGCGCGCGGGATCGAACTCTTCCAGCGCGTCGAGCTTTTCGCCGGTGCCGATCAGCTTGATCGGCTTGTTGGTCACCGCGCGCATCGACAGCGCCGCACCGCCGCGGCCATCGCCGTCGACGCGGGTGAGCACGATGCCGGTGAGGCC
>CAYJPU010000309.1:0-2956 GCA_964372105.1 uncultured Undibacter sp. | reverse complement strand
GCGCGCGGGTGACCTGCGCGATCACCATCTCGTAGACCTCGTGCGGCTCCTTCTGGAGCTTGTATTTCATGTGCACCGGCGAGGTCGACAGGAAGGTGTGGATGCGCTTGCGCTTGGCCGGCTTGATCGCCTCGGCGCAGCGGTCGATGTCCTTGAAGGCGGCGCGCGACAGGCCGCAGATCACCGCGTTCTTGGAGCGCTGCGCGATCTCGTGCACGGCGGTGAAGTCGCCTTCCGAGGCGATCGGGAAGCCGGCTTCGATGATGTCGACGCCCATGGTGTCCAAAAGCTCGGCCACCTCGAGCTTCTCTTCGTGCGTCATGGTCGCGCCGGGGCACTGCTCGCCGTCGCGCAAGGTGGTGTCGAATATGACGACGCGGTCCTTGGCGGACTTGGTCTGGGTGGTCATCGGGATATTCCTTCTCGTCGCTTGCGCCTTGAAGGCGCTTCAGGGTGCTGTCTGTTTCCGCCGATCCCCCGAGTGCCCAGGCGTCAATGCCCAGCCGGCCCTCAGGGGCGGGTAAGGAGAAGGAGCGTGCCCAGAATGAGGGAAGCCGCGGGACCGGCCAATGCCATGGATTTGGCGGCCGCCCGCTCGATCGCGCAGTTGGTCTGCCGCGTCGACATTGGCTCGAATAACCCTCGTCTTCAGCCGTCAGGATCGCGGGATTCGGTAAAGCCGCCGTTAACCCCGGGCCGGAAGCCCTGCTTCTAGCGGAAACGGGTCGGCGGAATCAAGCGCGGCAATAGGTCAGTATTACTGTCTGATTTGCGGCTCGGCCGGCTGTCCCTGCCCCGCGACGGCAGCCACCGGCCCGTTCCGTGGCCGTGGCAGCGCTCACGGTTTCTCCGCCTCGATCGCCTTACGCACCTGTTGCAGCTCGTTGAGCGCCGCGCCCTCGACCTTCGGGTATTCGAGCTTCAGCCGGTCCAGCGCATCGACCAGCGCCGCCGCCACCACCATGCGCGTGAACCACTTGTTGTCGGCCGGCACCACGTACCAGGGCGCCACGTCCAGGCTGGTCTCGCGGATCACGTCCTCATAGGCATCCATGTATTTCGGCCACAGCCTGCGCTCGGCGACGTCGCCCAAGGAGAACTTCCAGCGCTTGGCCGGCTCGGCGATACGCTCGAGAAAGCGCTTGCGCTGCTCGTCTTGCGACACGTTGAGGAAGAACTTGAGGATCAGCGTGCCGTTGCGCGCCAGATGCCGCTCGAACTCGCGGATATCGTCGAAGCGATGCTGCCAGATCTTCTTGCCGTCCAGTTCGCGCGGCAAGCCCTGGCGCGCCAGCAGTTCCGGATGCACCCGGACGGCCAGCACCTCCTCGTAGTGCGAACGATTGAAGATGCCGATGCGGCCTCGCTGCGGCAGGCGCCGGTTGATGCGCCAGAGAAAGTCATGATCCAACTCCTCCGCGCTCGGCTGTTTGAACGACGTCACCTCGACGCCCTGCGGGTTCAGGCCGCTCATGACGTGCTTGATCAGGCTGTCCTTGCCGGCGGCGTCCATCGCCTGCAGCACGATCAGCACCGACCACCGATTGCTGGCGTACAGCCGCTCCTGCAATTCGCTCAGCCGCGCGATGCCCTCCGCGAGCAGCGTCCTGGCTTCGGTCTTGTCGATGGTGAGGCCGCAGCATTCGGCCGGATCGTGGTCTTTGAGACGGAACTTGCGCGGCTTGTCGACGCGAAAGCGCGTGGCGATGCGTTCGAGTTTCATACGGGTTTCTCCCGCGGAGAGCCTAGCCCTGATCGAACAGCCGTTCCAGGAACGCAGTGACGAAATCCGGCATCGCGGCGGTAAAGTCACGCGGGGCCCGCACGATGCGGATGTCCGCCAGCTCCGGCTCCTTGTCCTTCGCGAGATGCGCGAGCATGCGCGCGCGTAAGGCCTCGGCGCTCTCGGTGCTGCGCAGTACCTTGACCTGGACGATAAGCCCGCCCTCGACCACCGTCGTCCACCCGGGCTCGGCGGCAAATTCGCCGATGCCGCAGCCGGTCTCTTCCGTCAGCTCGCGCGCGACGCTGGCGGCGAGGTCGACCTTGCCGTCGACGACGTCGCTCGGATCGGGCGTGCCGGCCGGAAAGTAGACCGCCCCGGCATTGGCGGTGTGCGCACCCATGACGCCGAGCAGGACGCCGCCGTCGGCCGCGACCACCGCCGCCGCGCCGAAGCAGTCGTGCACGCCGGCCGGCGGCGAGCCCCAATGCCGCCAGGCGATGAAGCTCGCATAATCGGTTTCCAGATATTGGCCGCGGAACACGCCGCCGCTCACCACCTGATGGTGCAGCAGCAGGACGCGGCCGTTCCAGATCGCCGGTCGCTCGCGCTGCAGCTCGGCGAAATAGGCGTCGATCTCGGCCCGCTGCGCGTCGGCATAGGCCCAGGGCTTGGGCGCAAAGGTCAGGTCGAGCCGCTCGACCGCAAACAGCGTGGGCGCCTTCTTCATGCGCCGAGCTCTTGTACGTCGAACACGCGGCTCGGGTTCACGATCTCGTTCTGCGCGGCGACGATCTGGATTTCGCGCGCGCCCGCTGCCACGGTCTTCGCCAGCACGCCGAAGACGGCCGAGGCCGCGCGCGCCAGCGCCTCGTCGATCCTGCCGGTGCGCAGATAGTGCGCGAAGAACAAGGCCGCGATGGCGTCGCCGGCGCCGTTGATCGAGATCGCCAGTCTGGGCGTGCGCACCAGGAAGACTCCGCTGTCGTCCGAGGCCAAGAGGTCGATGGCATCGTCCGGCGTCGCGTCGGTGTGCAGCGAGGTCACCAGAATGGTGCGCGGCCCGAGGTCGTGCACCGCCTTGATCGCGTCGCGCGCCTCTTGAAGCGTCCGGCTGTCGCGGCCGCTGAGATAGTCCAGTTCGAACTGGTTGGGCGTGATGATGTCGGCGGCCGGCACCGCCTTCTCGCGCATGAACTCCGGGATGCCCGGCCGCACGAACACGCCGCGGCC
>CAYJPU010000308.1:0-2982 GCA_964372105.1 uncultured Undibacter sp. | reverse complement strand
CTTACGCGCTGGTCGCCTACCAGACCGCCTACATGAAGGCGAACTACCCGGTCGAGTTCCTCGCCGCCACCATGACGCTCGACATGGGCAACACCGACAAGCTGTCGGAATTCCGCGCCGAGGCCGAGCGCCTCGGCATCAAGGTCGATCCGCCGTCGGTCAACCGCTCCAACGTCGCCTTCGAGGTCGAGGGCAACACCATCATCTACGCGCTCGCGGCGCTCAAGGGCGTCGGCAAGCAGGCGGTCGAGACCATCATCGAGACGCGCAAGGAACGCGCCTTCGCGGATTTGGCGGACTTCGCCGATCGCATCAATCCGCGCGCCGTCAACAAGCGCGTGCTGGAAAGCCTCGCCGCCGCCGGCGCCTTCGACGCGTTCGAGCGCAACCGCGCCCGGGTGTTCGCCGGCATGGACATCGTGCTCGGCCGTGCGCAACGGGCGCATGAGGGCGCGAGCATCGGCCAGAGCGAGTTGTTCGGCGGCGGCGGTCAACGCGAGCCGATCGTGCTGCCCAATGTCGAACCGTGGCTGCCGGCCGAGCGGTTGCGCCGCGAATACGAGGCGGTCGGCTTCTTCTTGTCCGGCCATCCGCTCGACGACTACGCCGCCGTGCTCAGGAAGCTGCGGGTGCAGCCGTGGGCCGAGTTCGCGCGCGCGGTCAAGAACGGCGCGACCGCCGGCCGCGTCGCCGGCACGGTCGTGTCGCGGCAGGAGCGGCGCACCAAGACCGGCAACAAGATGGGCATCATCGGCCTGTCGGACCCGACCGGCCATTACGAGGCCGTGGTGTTCTCGGAAGGCCTGGCCGAATACCGCGACCTGCTGGAGCCCGGCGCGGCCGTGCTGATGTTCCTGTCGGCCGAGGTCCAGGGCGACGAGATCCGCGCCCGCATCCAGTCGGCCGAGCCGCTCGATGCCGCAGCCGCCAATCTGCACAAAGGTCTGCGTGTGTTCCTGCGCGACGGCGCGCCGATCGAGGCGGTCGCCAAGCGGCTGGAGCCGTCGCAGGCCGGGTCTGCCCGGTCTGCGCATGGAAATACGCCGCGCGCCGCCAATAGCGACGGTGAGGTCAGCATGGTGCTGATGCTGGCGCAGGGCACCGAGGTCGAGGTCAAGCTGCCCGGCCGCTTCAAGGTCTCGCCGCAAATCGCCGGCGCCATCAAGGCGGTGCCGGGCGTGGTCACGGTCGAGGCGCTTTAGGCGCCTCGACAGGCGAGGTCTGCATCACCATTCGGTCAGCACTGGCTCCATCCCGGCTCTGGTCAGCGTTTCGGCGCGCGCCTTCGCCCAGCCCTGTTTGAACTCGTTGTCGTCGGCCGGCGCCTTGGCCTTGTAGGCGGCCCAGGCGGCGGCGAGCGTGTCCTGCCGCTTCACCAGCGCGTCGTTGTGCGCCTGGTGCTCGGCCGTCCACAGCCCGCGCTCCTTGAAATAGGCGATCGCGCCGTCGTGCATGGGGATCGCCCAGGCGAAAATCTGCCGCTTGACGTCCCAGCCGTTGTTGCCCGGCGCGCCGTCCTTGTAATCGTCGAACAAGTCCACCATGGCCTTGGTCATGGCGTAGACCAGCGCCGTGTCGGTCGCTTTCAAGGTCATGAGCACCGGATAGGGATAGGTGGCCGCTTCCGCTTTGTTCTCCTTCGACAGCCCGGCGCCCTCGGTGCCGAAAGCCGGCACGAAGAACGGCGCGCGCTTCTTCACCCGCGCCCAGCCTTCCTTGTCGCTGTGCGCGAACACCGGATACTGGATGCCGCGCGGCGACGACGCGATCTTGTAGGCTTGGCCGGAAATCGTCGAGGAGAAGGCCGCGTCGACCTGGTTGTTGATGATCGCTTCCATCGCCTGCCCGAAGCCGCCGAACTCGACCTTCTTCACGTCGTTCCAGGTCAGGTTGGCGAAGCCGAGGAGCGCGGTGATGTTCTGGTTCAGCGACGGCGCGCCCACCACCCAGGCCACGCGCTTGCCCTTGAAGTCGGCGGCCGTCTTGATGCCGGCGTCCTTGGCGGTGACGATGGTCAAAAGCGCGTCGGAGTTGTTCAGGAGTAGCGCGCGCACCGGCTGCGGACCCCAGTCGCGCGCGCCGAACTCGAACACGCCTTCCTGCGCCAGATAGCTGCCGCCGACGCCGTTGGCCGAAAACGGCACCTTGCCGTCGCGCAACGGAATATTGCGCGACACGTCGTTCTTGCCGGGCAGCACGCGCAGGTTCACCTGGTATTTGTTCTTGAGCGCATTGCCGATGGCGACCGCCTGATTGTAGCCGCCGGAGCCGACGTCGTAGGCGGTCCAGGTCAAGGTTTCCGGCAATTTGGACTGCGCCGAGGCGGGCGCCGTCAGCGCGAGCAGCGCGGCCGCGAGCAGCACAGAGTTCATCGAACGCGTCATGGCAGGATCCTCCCTTTTTCTGTTTTTCTGACCAGAGCAAAGATCGTCAGCAGCCCCAGCACCGCCATGGCGGCGCCGATCGTGGCGTTGGCGGCGAACGGCAGACCCGTCAGCCGCGGCGACGGCATCGTCAGCATCAGCCCGCCTGCGACCAGCAGCGTCCGTGCGGCCATGCCGAAGACATGGTTGGGGACGCGGCCGATGCCGAGCACGTAGCCCTGCAGCGCGGCGCCGAGCACGACAATGCCGGCGAAGGCGAGGCTCACGCTCAACGCGACGGTGGCGGCGTCACCCTTGAGCAGCAGCGCCGGATTGAGCACGAAGCAGAACGGCACGATGTAGATCGCGGTGCCGAGCCGCATCGACTGCCAGCCGATGCGCATGGCGGAAACGCCGGCCAGCGGCGCGGCCGCGAAGGTCGCCAGCGCCACCGGCGGCGTGATGAACGACACCATGCCCCAGTACATCACGAACAGATGCACCGCGAGCGGATCGAGCCCGGCTTTGACCAGCGGCGGCGCCAGCACGATGGCGAGGAAGATGTAGCAGGCGGTCACCGTCATCCCCATGCCGAAGATGAAGCTGGTGAGCGCGCCCA
>CAYJPU010000307.1:0-2995 GCA_964372105.1 uncultured Undibacter sp. | reverse complement strand
GCCGACGGCGCGCTCGCCGCCTATGCGCCGACCGGCAAGCCTTGCCTGCTCGGCGAGTTCTCGTTCCGCGGCGCCGATTCAGGCCTGCCCAATACCAACGGCGCGGGACCGGTGGTGGCGACGCAGGCCGAGCGCGCCGAAAGCTTCCGCCGCTACGTCGGCAAGGCGCTGCGCCACCCGCTGCTCGTCGGCTATCATTGGTTCGAACACGCCGACCAGCCGGCGGAAGGCCGGTTCGACGGCGAGAACTCCAATTTCGGCACGGTGACCATCGCGGACGACGTCTACGACACGCTCACCGCCGCGATGACCGCAATGAATGCAACGGCCGACGACCTGCACGCCACGGCGGTTTCAAGTTGATCGAGGGCACACGATGACCAATCGCACCAAGATCGTTTTCATCGGCGCGACCAGCATGTCGTTCGGGCTGAGCATGTTTCGCGACGTGTTCAGCAGCGACGAGTTGCGCGGCAGCACGCTCACGCTGGTCGGCCGCGATCCGGCGACGCTCGAGAAGGCAGCGGGCCTCGCCCGCCTGCTCAATGCCAAGTCCGGCGCCGGCCTGATCGTCGAGCAGACCACCGACCGCCGCGCCGCGCTCGACGGCGCGGGCTTCGTCGTCAATGCCGCGGCCATCGACCGCAACCGGCTGTGGAGGCAGGATTTCGAGGTGCCGCGCAAATACGGCATCCGTCACACCCTCGGCGAGAACGGCGGGCCGGGCGGGCTGTTTTTCACGCTGCGCACGCTGCCGCTGGTGTTCGACATCGCGCGCGAGATGCAGGAGCTGTGCCCGAAGGCGACGTTCATCAACTTCTCCAATCCGGAAAGCCGCATCGTCCTGGCACTCGGCAAATACAGCCCGATCGCGACGCTCGGCCTGTGCCACGGCATCTTCATGGGCCAGGACGCCATCGGCTGGATTCTCGACCGGCCGCGCGAGCAGATCGATGTCTGGGGCGCCGGCATCAATCACTTTCAATGCCTGCTGCACATCCGCGACCGCGCCACCGGCGAGGACCTCTACCCGCTGCTGCGCGAGAAGGAGAAGGACCACGATCCGGCCTTTGCGCCGCTGACGCGGCGGCTCTTCCACACCTTCGGCTACTGGTTTACCTGCAGCGACGACCATCTCGGCGAATACCTCGCCTATGGCTGGGAAGGCGGCGAGCACGGCTATGATTTCGCCGCCGACGAACGCGGCCGCGTCGAATTCGGCAACACGCTGGACGCGGTGCTGGCCGGCGCGCCGCCGCCGGCCGACTGGCTCACGCCGTCGGGCGAGCGCGGCGGCGCCGCCATCGGCGCCATCCTGCACAACAAGAAACGCGTGCTCGAATCCGGCGTCGTGCCGAACCACGGGGCCATCCCCAATCTGCCCTATGATGCGGCGGTGGAGGTGCCGGTGCTGGCGGACGCCACCGGCATTCACCCGATCTCGCTCGGCCCGCTGCCCGACGCCGTCGCCAAGTTGCTGGTCCCGCCGGTGCAGGTGCATGAGCTTGCCGTCGAGGCGGCGGTGCGCGGCTCCAAGGAAATCGCCTTGCAGGCTTTGCTGATCGACCCGGTGGTGAATTCGGCCGACGCCGCCGTCAAACTGCTCGACGAACTGTGGGAATTGAACAAGCCTTACATCCGTCCCTGCCTGTGAGATTCGAGCGGCCATGACAGCCACCGCCGAACGCGTGTCGTTCTACTTCTCGGCGCACCAGGACGACTGGCAGCTGTTCATGAATCCGCCGGCGTTCCAGGACGTGCTCGACGACACCTGCCGCTGCGTCTTCGTGCACATGACCGCCGGCGACGCCGGGCTCGGGCTCGGCCATGGCGGCCGCAAGCACCCGCTGTATCTCGCGCGCGAGAACGGCGCGGAGGCCGCGATCCGCTTCATGGCCGACGCCAATGAGCGGCCGCCGGCCGAACCGACGGTCGCAATAACCGCGTTCAACGGTCACCCGATCCGTTGCCTGCGCTATCGCAACACGGCGGCCTATTTCCTGCGCCTGCCGGACGGCAACCCGCAGGGCACCGGCTATGCCGCGACCGGCTTTCAATCCCTGACACGGCTGGCGCACGGCGACATCGCAACGCTCGCCGCCGTCGACGACACCGCCGCCTACCGCGGCTGGCACGATCTCGCCGCGACGCTGCGCGCCGTCATCGCCTTTGAGCGCGGGCCGAACGCCACCCTGCACCTGCACGTGCCGGAACTGGACCCGGCGCTGAACCTCAACGATCACGCCGACCACTATATGACCGCGAAAGCCGCGCTGGACGCCGCCGCCGGCATGCCGGCACAAATAACACAACAAGTGACGCATCACGTCGGTTACGCCAGCGGTGGCCTGCCGGAGAACCTCGGCGCCGCCGACCGCGACATGAAATGCGCGGTCTATGCCGTCACGCTCGCCGGCGTGCTGGCGCTGGACCATCAGGTGTCCTGGCAGCATTACGACCAGATGTTCGTCGGGCGGAATTACGGCCGCGTTGAGGATCGCCCACGCCCGGCGGCTGCCGGTGGCGAGCCGGTCACAATTTAAGCCGGCAAAAGCATCCGGCACAGTCGAAATTGTGCCGCGATTGGGCTAGATAGCGCACCATGGCGAGCAAGAAGGAAAAAGTTGCCATTGTCTCCGTCGTCGCGAGCGGGTCGCTCGCCGCGGTGAAGTTCGCCGTGGGCGTCGCGATCGGCAGCCTGGCGTTGATTTCCGACGCGCTGCACAGCCTGATCGACCTGGGCGCGACGCTCGTGACCTGGTTCGCCGTGCGCGTTGCCGACCGGCCGCCCGACGCCGAGCATCACTACGGGCACGGCAAGGTCGAAAGCGTCGCCGCGCTGGCCGAGTCCGCCCTGCTGTTTCTGCTGGCCGGCGGCGTCGCCGTGGAGGCGGTCAAGCGGCTGCAGACCGGCAGCGAACTGGTCACCTTCTCCTACATCCCCTTCGCGGTGCTCGGCGTCGAGATGGCGGTCAACGCCTGGCGGGCGCGCGCC
>CAYJPU010000306.1:0-3013 GCA_964372105.1 uncultured Undibacter sp. | reverse complement strand
AAGGCATCCTCTGGTTCACCGGCCAGAGTGGCGTGTACGGCCGCGTCGATCCGGCGACCGGCAAGGTCGAGGCCTGGAAGGCGCCGAAGGGCGCGGGCCCTTACGGCATCACCACCACGCCCAACGGCGAAGTCTGGTACGCCTCGCTCGCCGGCGACCACATCGCCAAGATCGACACCGTGAGCGGCGACGTGGCTGTGGTGCCGCCACCGAAGGCCGGCGTCGGCCCGCGCCGCGTCTGGTCCGACTCCAAGGGCCTGTTGTGGGTGAGCTTCTGGCATTCCGGCGAGATCGGCCGCTACGATCCGCAAGCCAAGACGTGGAAAGTGTGGGGCCTGCCGAAGAGCAAGGCCGGCGCCTACGCCATCTATGTCGACGATAAGGACAAAGTCTGGGTCACCGACTTCGTCGCCAACGCGATCCACCGTTTCGATCCGCAGAGCGAGCGCTACGAGACCTATCCGAGCGACAGGCGCGGCGCGGCGGTGCGGCAAGTGCTCGGCCGGCCGGGCGAAGTGTGGGGTGCCGAATCCGGCACCGACCGGCTCGTGGTGGTGCGGGACTAACGCCATGGTCCGCCTCGATCGCCGCGACGTGTTGCGTGCGATGGCGGGCGGACTGCTGTGCGCGGCGGCGCCGGCCGCTTTAACCCCGGCGGCGGCGGCGGGCGAGACGCGCATCGGCGGCCTGATCGAGGCCGCCAGCGAATTGCCGACGGTGGCCCAGCGCATCGCCTTCATCTCGCGCGCTTTCCTCGGCACGCCCTATCGCGGCTTCACGCTGATCGGGGGCCCGCGCAAGACCGAGCAGTTCGTCATCCGCGACGACGGCTTCGATTGCGTCACCTTCTGCGAGACGGTGCTGGCGGCGGCGCGCGCCGGCCGGCCGGACGATTTCGACGACGTGCTGCGCCAGATCCGCTACCGCGATGGCAGCGTCGAATGGCGCGAGCGCAACCACTATTTCTCCGACTGGAGCGAGTTCAACATCGCCAACGGCATATGCCGCGCGGTGGCGCTGCCGGGCGGCGTCGCCATCGACAAGACGCTGGCCTATGAACGCGGGTTAGAGCCGCGGCAGGCGTCGTTCACCGCCATTCCGCGCGCCAGCCTGCTCGCCCATCGGGATCGGCTCGCGACCGGCGACATCATCGGGTTTTTGTCGGAGCGGCCGGGGCTCGACTATTTCCACACCGGCTTCATCGTGGTGCGCGCCGACGGCGCGGTGCTGCTGCGGCACGCCGCCAAGAGCCGCCGGCGTATCCTCGACGAGGACCTCAAGCGCTTCGTCGC
This sequence comes from uncultured Undibacter sp., assembly GCA_964372105.1. Taxonomy (GTDB): domain Bacteria; phylum Pseudomonadota; class Alphaproteobacteria; order Rhizobiales; family Xanthobacteraceae; genus Pseudolabrys. Next base: position 1,721 of record CAYJPU010000306.1, on the reverse strand, counting down.
GGCAACCCACGTCAAGCGCGTCACCGTGCTGCGGCCGCAGGAGCCGTGGGTGGAGAGTGGGATTGTTTAGTATTGCTGTCGTCCCGGCCAAGAGAGCAGAGCGAGCGCGAGCCGGGACCCAGTACTCCGCAGTCTATCGATAGACTGCGGAGTACTGGGTCCCCGCTTTCGCGGGGACGACAGATACTGATATGCGCATAATTCGGCTTACGCCGCGACCGCCTTCGGCTGCACTTCGGCGGTGTAGTCTTCCATCAGCGTCTTGGTGATGGCGCCGGGCGTGAAGCTCCAGTCGGCGATCTCCGACACCGCGGTCACTTCCGCGGCCGAGCCGGTGATGAAGCACTCGGTCATTTCCCTGAGCTCGTCCGGCACGATGCGGCGCTCGATCACCTCGATGCCGCGCTTCTTCGCCAGCGCGATCGCGGTCTGACGCGTGATGCCGTCGAGGAAGCAGTCGGCGAGCGGCGTGTGGATCTTGCCGTCCTTGGTGAAGAAGATGTTGGCGCCGGTGCACTCGGCGACGCGGCCCTGCCAGTCGAGCATCATCGCGTCGGCGTAACCGCGGCGTTCCGCCCGGTGCTTGGAGATGGTGCAGATCATGTAGAGGCCGGCGGCCTTGGCGGTCGACGGCGCGGTCTTCGGATCGGGCCGGCGATATTCGGCGAGATCGAGCCGGATGCCCTTCAGGCGCTGGGCCGGATCGAAATAGCTCGGCCATTCCCAGCTCGCGATGGCGAGGTGGATCTGGTTGTCCTGCGCCGACACGCCCATCATCTCCGAGCCGCGCCAGGCGACCGGGCGGACATAGGCTTCCGTGCGGCCGTTCTTCTCGACCACCTGCTGCTTGGCGGCGACGATCTCGGCGACGGAGTAGGGAATTTCGAAGTCGAGCAGGTTGGCGGAGCGCTTCAGGCGCTCGGCGTGTTCGACGGTCTTGAAGATATGGCCGCCATAGGCGCGCTCGCCCTCGAACACGCAGCTGCCGTAGTGCAGGCCGTGGCTGAGCACATGCAGGTTGGCTTCGCCCCAGGGCACCAACTTGCCGTCGTACCAAATGGACCCTTCGAGCCGGTCGTAGGACTGCGCAGCCATCGTTTCCTCCTTACACACCTATCGGTCGTTTGCGTACGATCCGGTCCAGAAACCGTGGTCCCCGTTTCGAGATCATGCGCGGCGGGCCTTGCCGGCCGCTTGTGCCGCTTTGATGGCGCATTATCAGCGCCACTTTCAACACTTTGCGTCGCGGAGCAACACCCGGTAAGACTCGCCCCATCGGCCAAAGCACTGTCGCCGAAGGCCCTTGAGAGCCAGGACAGCGGCTTTTGGGTACGATCCTTTCGCCAGTAACGGTCTTTTTGTAACATAAAACCAAAATATGTCAACATGGCTGACATAAATTTGACCGCCAAAAACCTTGCCGCCCCGGGGCTCTCCGACCACCCGGCGGGCTCGGCCGGTCAAGGAACGGGTCAAGGAACGGGTCAAGGCGCCGGTCAAACGGGCGACGCCCCTGAGCCGAGCTGGGACATCATCGAGCTGCTGTTCTTCGCCTATCGCGACTTCGTCGGCGATCCGGACGAGGTGCTGGCAAAATTCGGTTTCGGCCGCGCCCATCACCGGGTGCTGCATTTCGTCAGCCGCAATCCGGGCATGAAGGTCGCCGACCTGCTCGACATCCTCAACATCACCAAGCAGTCGCTCGGCCGCGTGCTCAAGCA
>CAYJPU010000305.1:0-3021 GCA_964372105.1 uncultured Undibacter sp. | reverse complement strand
TCCCGACGGTCGTGAAAGACCTCCCAGACATCCCGCAACGCCCCGCCACACCGACCTCATAACCGAGGCAGCCCAGACTTACGACCCATAACCCCGGCATGTATGATGCGGACAGACAGGGGTTATGGGTCCCCGCTTGCGCGGGGACGACGGAAAACTACTGCAGCTGCGGCTCGCCCTCGGTGTTCTTCTTGGCGAGCTCGATCTCGGTGATGGCGACCAGGATCTCGGCGCGGGTCTTGAGGTCGGGCGCTTCCAGCAGCGCCTGCTTCTCGGCCGGGCCGTAGGGCGACATCATCGACAGCGCGTTGACCAGCGCCTCGTTCGGCGCCTTGTCGATGTCGTCCCAGTCGGCCTTCAGGTCGTTGGATTCCAGGAACGCGCGCAGCGCGGTCAACACCGCCTCGCGGTCGACGGCGTCCTCGCCCTTGCGCGCGATGAAGTCGTCGGCGAACGGCGCGAAGGTGACGCGGCACTGGCGATAGGCGGTGGCGACCTTGAGCTCTTCCTCGATGCGGAAGCGCGCCACGCCGGTGAGCTCGATCAGATAGCGGCCGTCGCCGCTTTCAGCCAGTTGAGTGATGCGGCCGGCGCAGCCGATCTTGTACAGCGGCGGCGCATCGGCCGGCCCGGCGTGCGCCGGATCGGGCTGGATCATGCCGATCAGCCGGTGGCCGTCGCGCAACGTATCGTCGATCATCGCAAGATAGCGCGGCTCGAAAATGTTGAGCGGCATCTGGCCGCGCGGCAACAGCAGCGCGCCCGGCAGCGGGAACACCGGGACGACGCCGGGCAGATCGATCGGACCGCGATACTGGGCGTTCATCGGCATCTCGTTAGCCCTCATGCTGAGGAGCACGCGAAGCGTGCGTCTCGAAGCATGAGGGGCGCCCTCATCCTTCGAGACGGGCGCGTGCCGCGCCCTCCTCAGGATGAGGGCGGAGCGACGCGCGCCTCAGAACTACGAAAACAAAATCGTCGACAGCCGCTTGCGGCCGTCGACCGCAGCCGGGTCGGCGAAACCCCAGGCTTCGAAGAACTGCACGAGCTGCTTGCGCGCGCCGTCGTCGTTCCATTTGCGGTCGCGCCGGATGATTTCGAGCAGATGATTGGCGGCCTCTTCGCGCTTGCCTTTGGCGTTGAGCGCGACGGCGAGATCGAAGCGCGCCTGATGATCGAGCGGATTGGCGAGCACCTTTTCCTCGAGCTCGGCCAGCGGCCCGAGCGACTTCGCCTGCTCGGCGACCTCGAGCGCGGCGCGCGCGGCGGCGACCGGCGCTTCGTTGCGCTTGGGCTCAGGCACCAGCGCCAGCGTCTGCTTGGCCTGCTCGAGCGCGCCGGTCTCGACGTAGCAACGCGCCAGGCCGGCGAGCGCATGGACGTTGGCGGCATCCTCGGCGAGCAGCTGCGCGTAGATCTCGGCCGCGGCCGCGGCGTCGCCTTCCACCAGCGCGGTGTCGGCCGCCTTCAACAGGTCCTGGCCTTCGTCGGCGATCTTGCCCTTGGTCAGCCGTTCCAGAAACTGGATCACCTGACTCTCGGGCAACGCGCCCATGAAGCCGTCGGCCGGCTGACCGTTGACGAAGGCGATGACCGCCGGGATCGATTGGATGCCCATCTGGCCGGGGACGGCCGGGTGCTCGTCGATGTTCATCTTGGTGAGCTTGACCTTGCCCTTGGCCGCCTTCACCGCCTTTTCCAGAACCGGCGTGAGCTGCTTGCAGGGCCCGCACCAGGGCGCCCAGAAGTCCACCAGCACCGGCTGGCGCTTGGACTCCTCGATCACGTCCTTCATGAAGGTCTGTGTGGTCGTATCCTTGATCACGTCGGCTGCCGCCGTCGCCCCGCCGTTCTGAAGCATCTTCCCTCGCCTTGCCGGCCGCGAACGGCCCTTAATTCCGGTTTCCGCCGGATTAGATGGTCATCCGGCACCCGAATGCAATCGTTCAGTCGGCCTCGGGGGCGGGGCCGGCGACCGGCTCGATCCGGGGGCTGTGGCCGGTGGATTCGAGGAACTTCACCAGGTCGTCGCGCCTGATCGACGTCGTCATGCTGTTGTCGAGCGGATGATAGTTGAGCAGTTCGTGCTCCATCATGGCGGCGTCGAGCACCACGGTGACGCGGCCTTGCGTGTCGTTGACGGCGCCGAACGGCGTGACCGAGCCCGGCGCCACGCCCCAGACCTCGCGCAGCAGGTCGGCCGAGCCGAACGAAAAGCGCCCGGACGCCCCGAGCCGGCGGTGCAGGCTCTTGAGGTCGATCAATGCGTCCTCCAGCGCCACGACTAGATAGAGGGCGGACTTCTTGTCGCGCAAAAACAGGTTTTTGGTGTGCCCGCCGGGCACTTTGCCGCGCAGAGACTGCGACTGCTCGACCGTGAACAAAGGCGCGTGCCGTACCGTGGTATGGGGGATGGCGAGGGCGTCGAGCGCGGCAAACAAGTCGGCGGGACTTTTCAGCATTGTTTTCGAGATTTTTGCAACGTTCCGGCAACAACCGGTGTTTATCTAGCATTTCGTATCGTGGAGATTGAAGCCATGCGTCTGCTCATCGTCGCCACCGTCTTCATCGCCGCCATGATGTTCGACCTGCGGCCGGCCCCGGCGGGCGGGGTAGCGCCCTGGTGCGCGGTGATCGCGCTCGGGATCGGCTCCGCTTATTGGGACTGCCAATACCCTTCCGTCGAGGCCTGCCGGTCGACCGTCGTTGCCGGCAACCGGGGCTTCTGCAACCCTAATCCGGCCTATTACGGCCCGGTGGAGCCCGGCCGCCGCCCCGGCAAACGCCGGTACCGCTCGCGCTGACGGGCCCTCAAGCGAGTGGTTGCAAGGCCGGGGGTGAGTGGCTATAGGAACGCCCTGGCAGCCGGCCCGGCAACGGAGCGGCAGATTTGATACCGGATGCGGGTGTAGCTCAGGGGTAGAGCACGACCTTGCCAAGGTCGGGGTCGAGGGTTCGAATCCCTTCGCCCGCTCCAATTTTCGCTCCTCAAGGCGCGGCGATTGGCAAACCGGTCAGCTC
>CAYJPU010000304.1:0-3027 GCA_964372105.1 uncultured Undibacter sp. | reverse complement strand
AGGGCAGGGCTATCGCATATGGCTGATGATATCGCGAAGGAAGGCATCGTCCCATCCGGCGCGTTTGACTTTTTGGCGCAGCGATATGCGCGCGGGGTGGCCGCGGATGATATTGAGGGCAAGCCGTCGTAGGATCGCGAGGTTCTCGGGAGCGTTGCCCTTTCGGCTTCGGTTGGCGTCCTCGTTGAAGACGACATCGAGCACCCAATGCAGGCGGTTCTCGATGCCCCAATGGCTGCGCACGATCGCCAGGAGCCGCTTGGCTGGAAGGTACTTGGACAACAGGTAATATCGCACGGCCGGCTTCTCGGCGCGTTTGCCTCGTTGGCGTCGGCGCGAGGTGACGCGGGCCAAGGCGACAACCCCCGGGAAGCGGTTTGCCGCCGCCGCACTGGTGTCGCGAATGACGGTGGCGCGCCGCGATTCGGAGCGGTCGTGCGTGGACGGCTCGCGCCGAAGCGCTGTACTGCGCTTGCCGCCGCGGGCAAAGCGGCGGGCGACGGCAGCGTGAAGCTTGGCTTGGTTTTCCTTGAGTGCCAGTGCGTAATCGGCTCCGCGCGCAAGCACCGCCGTCGCGAAGTGGCGATTGCAATGCAGCGCATCGGCGGTGACGATACAGCCTTCCAACGAAAGCATTCGCAGCACGTTGAGCGCGCCTTCGGCTTCGTTGCGGCCGGGCGCCTTGCGCGCCGCCAGCGCAAAGCGGGCTTCGGCCGCGAAGACGTTGACCATCTGTAGCGGCGTGCTGCGCTTGCCGCGTTCGTAGGCGCCGCGCAGCGCCTTGCCGTCGACCGCCACGACGCCAGTGAGCTTGATCCCGTTGGCCTTGGCGAACGCCGCCGTGAACTCGCGGAAGACCTGCTCGAAGGCTTGCGGGTCGATCTGGCGGAACGCCCGGCTGAACGTATCGTGGCTGGGAATGCCATGCTCGAGCCGCAGGAACTGACGCAGCAACGCTTCCTTGGCGCAACCAAACAAGGCCATGTCGCAGCAGCTCTTGGCCCCGCACAGGACCGCGGCCAGCGCAATGAATAGGATTTCCCACAACTCGTGTTGCGCGTTCGCCGCCCGCGTATCCGGCAATTGCCGGCCAATCCTCTCGAACTTGCCCATCCGACCCCCCTCGTGCCTTGGGAGTCGTTTTCAGAATCCATCTTCCGCGCAAACGCAATATCTGTCTCAAATCCATATGCGATTCCCCTGCCCTCCAGGGGAGGGTGAAGCGAGGCGCGGCGCTGCCGAGATAATCGTCTAATGCCTGAAATGCCGGGTGCCGGTGAACACCATGGCGATGCCGTGGTCGTCGGCGGCCTTGATCACTTCGTCGTCGCGCATCGAGCCGCCGGGCTGGATCACCGCGGTGGCGCCGGCTTCGATCGCCACCAGCAGACCGTCGGCGAACGGGAAGAACGCGTCGGAGGCGACCACCGAGCCTTTGGTCATCGGCGCCGGCAGCTTGAGGTCGTGCGCGGCGTCCTGCGCCTTGCGCGCGGCGATGCGCGCCGAGTCGACGCGGCTCATCTGGCCGGCGCCGATGCCGACCGTGGCGCGGCCCTTGGCGTAGACGATGGTGTTCGACTTGACGTGCTTGGCGACGCGGAAGGCGAACGCTAAGTCGGCCAGCTCCGCCGCGGTCGGCGCGCGCTTGGTGACGACCTTCAATTGCATGTCGTCGACCACCGCGTTGTCGCGTGACTGCACGAGAAGTCCGCCGGCCACCGACTTCACCGTCAAGCCTTTGGCGCGCGGGTCGGGCAGGCCGCCGGCCAGCAGCAGCCGCAGGTTCTTCTTGGCGGCGACGATCTTGACCGCCTCGTCGGTGGCGTCCGGCGCGATGATCACCTCGGTGAAGATCTCGGTGATGGCTTTGGCCGCCTCGCCGTCGAGCGTGCGGTTGAGCGCGACGATGCCGCCGAAGGCCGACGTCGAATCGCAGGCCAGCGCCTTGACGTAGGCGTCGATGAGGCTCGCGCCTTCCGCCACGCCGCACGGGTTGGCGTGCTTGACGATCACGCAGGCCGCGGTGCGGTGTGGGTCGAACTCGGCGATCGCCTCGTAGGCCGCGTCGGTGTCGTTGATGTTGTTGTACGACAGCTCCTTGCCCTGGAGCTGGCGCGCCGACGCCACGCCGAAGCGCTCGCCCGGCGCCTTGTAGAACGCCGCGGTCTGGTGCGGGTTCTCGCCGTAGCGCAGCGGTTGAATGAGCTTGCCGCCGAAGGCGCGGTAGTCGGGCGCGTCGTCCTTCAGCGTCTCGGCGAACCAGTTCGAGATCGCGGCGTCGTAAGCCGCCGTGCGCGCGTAGGCCTTGGCCGCAAGTTTCTTGCGCAGTTCGAGCGAGACCATGCCGGCGTGCTCGGCCAGCTCGGCCAGCACCTTGGCATAGTCGGCCGGCTCGACCACCACGGCGACGTCGTCGTGGTTCTTGGCGGCGGCGCGGATCATCGCCGGCCCGCCGATGTCGATGTTCTCGACGCAGTCGTCGTAGGCGGCGCCCTTCGCCACCGTCTCTTCGAAGGGGTAGAGGTTCACCACCAGAAGATCGATCGGCTTGATGCCGTGCGCCTGCATCGAGGCGGCGTGTTCCTTGTTGGCGCGGATCGCGAGCAGGCCGCCGTGCACCTTCGGGTGCAGCGTCTTGACGCGGCCGTCCATCATCTCGGGAAAACCGGTCAGCTCGGCGACGTCGATGACGGCCAAGCCGGCGTCTTTCAGCGCCTTGGCGGTGCCGCCGGTGGAGACCAGCTCAATGCCGTAGCCGGCCAATTCCTTGGCGAAGTCGAGGAGGCCCGCCTTGTCGGAAACCGACAGCAGGGCGCGGGTGATGCGGCGCGGATGGGTGATCATGTTTGCTTCCTTGGGCGAGGAGCTAGCACAGAGGTGGGCGGAGGGATATTCGGGGAATCTCCCCGAATATCAGCCATCCACGGCTTTGCATTCGACGGTCCGTAGCACGGCCTTTCCGTTCCCTCCCCCTGAAAGGGGGAGGGTCAGGGAGGGGGTCGTCTTTGCGCGTTGGAATGGGGGGCC
>CAYJPU010000303.1:0-3046 GCA_964372105.1 uncultured Undibacter sp. | reverse complement strand
TCGAAAGCGGCTTCATGACCAAGGACCTCGCGCTCCTGGTCGGCGCCGACCAGAAGTGGCTGTCGACCATCGGCTTCCTCGACAAGGTCGACGAGAACCTGAAGAAGGCGATGGCGTAAGCCGTTCGTCGCCTCACAAAATGGAAACGGCCGGGCCCCGCGCCCGGCCGTTTTCGTTTCAGGGGGCGCCGCGGCCGCTCAGCGGCCTTCGACAGCCTGCGTCATCCGGCCGAGCTCGGACGTGCGCAACGCGTTGAGCCGCTGCGCCACCGTCTCCTCGGGCAGGTCGAGGCCTTCAAGCACGCGGCCGGCCAGTTGCAGGCTCGCCTCCACCGTCTCCGGGATCACGCCGACGGCGCCGAGCGCGATCAGCCGCGCGGCATGGGCGGGGTCGGCCGCCCGCGCGTAGACCAGCACCTCCGGATTGATGGCCTTGGCGGCCGCCACCATGCGCTCGGCCGCGCGCGCGTTGTTGACCGTGACGACGAAGGCGCGGGCGCGCTGCCCGCCGACCTTTTCCAGCAGTTCCGGCCGCGACGCGTCGCCGTAGAAAGCCGTGAGCGTTTCGCTGCGCGCAGCGGCGATAAGATCGCCGTTGGTGTCGAGCGCGACGTAGGGCACGTTCTCGGCTTGGAGCGTCTGTGCCACCAGCCGCCCGACCCGGCCGAAGCCGCCGATGATCACGTGATTGTCGAGTTCGCCGGCGCCGTCGGCCGGCATCAGCGCGCCGTGCTCGGCGCTCTTCAGGCGGGCCGCGATCCGGCGGCCGAGATGAGCGGCGAGCGGCGTCGCCAGCATGCTGATGCCGACCACGGCGACCGCCGCGGCCGCGAGCCGCGGCGACAGCAACGTCTGTTGCTGCGCGACGCCGAGCACCACGAAAGCGAATTCGCCGGCCTGCGACAACAGCAGCGCGACTTCCGCCGCCTCGTTGCGCGGCACGCCGAAGCCGCGCGCGGCGCCGAACAGGATCAAGGCCTTGCCGCCCATCAGCGCGACCACCGCCAGCAGGATCCAGCCGATGTCGGACGAGATCGCGACGGCGTCGAGATTGGTGCCGACGGTGATGAAGAAGATGCCGAGCAGCAGCCCCTTGAACGGCTCCAGATCGGTCTCGATGTGGTGGCGCGCCTCGCTGTCGCTGAGCAGCAGCCCGGCGAGGAAGGCCCCTAACGCGACCGACAGGCCGGCGGCGCCGGTCGCGACCGCGGCCGCCACCAGCACCAGAAGCGCGATCGCCATGATGAGATCGCGGCTGCCGGTGCGCACCGCCGACTGCAGCAGCGGCCGCAGCACGAAGCGGCCGACCAGCAGGATCGCCATCACCGAGGCGAGCGCGCCGGCAAACGGCGTGATCAGGTCCGCGATGCTGCTGGCGCGCGCGCCCTCGCCGCGGCCGAGCATGCCGACGATGAACAGAACCGGCACCACCATCAGGTCCTGGAACAGCAGCACCGACAGCGCGATGCGGCCGACCGGATGCGCCACGCGGTGCTGCTCGATCAAAAGCTGCATCACGATCGCGGTCGAGGACAGCGCGAGGCACAGCCCGAGCACGATGCCGGCCGGCGGCGCCGCGACGGCAAAGCGCACCGTGACGCCGATCGCGACCGTCGAGATCGCCACCTGCGCCAGGCCGACGCCGAGCACGTAGCGCCGCAGGTCCCAGAAGCGCTGCAGCGACAATTCGAGCCCAAGCAGGAACAGCAGGATGACGATGCCGAACTCGGCCAGCACCTCGGCGCGCTTCGGATCGTCGAAGGTGACGTAATGAAGCCAAGGGTAGACGTCGGCGAAGCGGCCGAGCCCGTGCGGCCCCAGCACGACACCGGCGATAAGGAAGCCGAGCACGGTGCCGATGCGGGCGCGGTGAAACAGCGGCACGATGATGCCGGCGACCACCAGGAAGATGATCAGGCCCTTCAGGTTCTCGGCATGCAGCACGGTGAGCGGCCCCGGTCAGTGCGTTCGCGACGATGCTCAGATTCTCTGCCAGAATGACTCAGCCGCCGCAATTGCGCGGCTCTGTTTGCCCCCATGCCATGGATGTCGGCTTCTTTCCATCCTCATCCTGAGGAGCCCGACGAAGCGCCAGCGAAGGCGGGCATCTCGAAGGATGGGGATGGCCGAGCCCTACGGGCCTCATCCTTCGAGACGGCGCTTCGCGCCTCCTCAGGACGAGGGACACAGGCTTTCGCGAGGCGGCGTGCGAAAGCGTTAGCCGCCGAGCGCGGCCTCGACCGCCTTGAGCGCGGCTTCGGCCTTGGCGCCGTCGGGCCCGCCGGCCTGCGCCATGTCGGGGCGGCCGCCGCCGCCTTTGCCGCCGAGCGCCTCGGCGCCCTTGCGCACCAGCTCGACCGCGTTGAAGCGCGCGGTGAGGTCGGCGGTGACGGCGACGACGATGCCGGCCTTGCCGTCGGAGGCCAAGCCGACGATGGCGACCACGCCGGAGCCGACCTGCTTCTTGCCTTCGTCGGCGAGGCTGCGCAGGTCCTTCAACTCGACGCCAGAGATCGCGCGCGCCAGCAGCTTGACGTCGCCGACGCTGCGCACGTCGTCGGCGGCGCCGGCGGCCTTGGCGCCGCCGCCCATCGCCAGCTTCTTGCGCGCGTCGGTGAGGTCGCGCTCGAGCTTCTTGCGTTCGTCGATGAGCGACGCGACGCGCGCCGGCATTTCCTCGAGCGAGGTCTTGAGTTCGGATGCCGCGCTCTTGGCGACCTGGATCTGATGGTTGGCGGCCTTGCGCGCGCCCCGGCCGGTGAGCGCCTCGATGCGGCGCACGCCGGCGGCGACGCCCGAGTCGGACACGACCGAGATCAGGCCGATGTCGCCGGTGCGCTTCACATGCGTGCCGCCGCACAGCTCGACCGACCAGCCCATCGTGTTGCCGGTGGGCTCACCCATCGCCACGACGCGCACTTCATCGCCGTATTTCTCGCCGAACAGCGCGCGCGCGCCGGACGCGATGGCGTCGTCCTGCGCCATCAGCCGTGTGGTGACGGGCGCGTTCTGCAGCACGATGTCGTTGGCGATGTCCTCGACCCGCT
>CAYJPU010000302.1:0-3046 GCA_964372105.1 uncultured Undibacter sp. | reverse complement strand
CGGCTGATCCGGCGGGCCGGCTTACACCGCGACCCGGCTGTGACGCTTGCTGGCCGAATTATGTTTCGCGCGCGTCCGCGGCACCGCGGCAGTGGCCGCCAGTTTCGGCACCAGCGTGACGTCGGCCGCGCAGCAGGGCAGCGCCTTGCGCGCCCGCAGCCTCACCCGGCGGCCGTCGGGAAAATCGACGTAGCGGTGGACCCACGGCCCCCGGCTCTCCAGGACGTATTTCGATCCTTCCGGCAGGCGGCTCGGAAGTCGGCTCGATGTGCGCATGACAAAGCCCTTTCCAGTGCGTGTTGCCCCGCAGGACCAATGCGGCCGGACGGCTCCGGTTCAGGCTACCCCTCAGTTGTGCCCGCAATCCACCGGTTCAACCGCGCGCCCGTTACCACCGCTGCGCCAGGGCGCCCGCCAGCCCCCTCATTGAATTCCGCACCGCCGCTATCAAATAAAGGCGCAAAGGTGATCAATGAACGACTACCCGAACAGATGGATGTGGTCGGAAGCCTGCGAGATGCTGGCGCGCGCCGAGCGCCTGCAACACGCCTTCTTCAGGCCGGCCCGTTCCGCTTCGCGGCTTCCCGCCTGGGAACCGCCGGTGGACGTGCTCGAAACCGAGCGCGAGGTGCTGGTCCTGATGGCTTTGCCGGGCGTCGATGCCGAAAGGGTCGAGGCCGTGATCGACGAAAGCGATCTGGTCGTCGGCGGCAGCCGTGAACTGCCGGCCGCGCTGCGGACAGCCATCATCCATCGGCTCGAACTGCCGCAAGGCCGTTTCGAGCGGCGCGTCCGCCTGCCGGCGGGCCGCTACACCGGCGTCCAACGGAGCACGGTGAACGGTTGTCTTCTGATCACGCTGCAGAAAGCGGGGAACTACCGTGGCTGACACCGAAAGCATGCGCTCGACTGAACAAGGCGCGAGCCCTGCGGGCAACGAGCCCGACAAGGCGCGTCAGGAGCACACTCTGCCGCCGCTGCCGGCCGACGCGATGATCATCGTGCCGGTGCGCAACTTCGTGCTGTTTCCCGGCATGGTCATGCCGGTGACGGTCGGCCGTCAGAAGTCGATCACCGCCGCGCAGCAGGCCGTGCGTGAACAGCGCCCGGTCGGCATCCTGAAGCAGCGCAACGCCGAGACCGAGGACCCGACGGGCCTCGACATGCACCGCATGGGCACGGTCGCGAATGTCATGCGCTACATCACCGGGCCGGACGGCGCCAATCACCTCGTCTGCCAGGGCGAGCAGCGCTTCCAGGTGGTCGAATTCCTCAGCGGCTGGCCGTTCATGGTGGCGCGCGTGTTGCGCATCCCGGAGCCGACCTCGCGCACGCCCGAAATCGAAGCGCGCTTCCTGCATCTGCGCGGGCAAGCGCTGGAAGCGTTTGCGCTGATGCCGCAAGCGCCGCAGGAACTGTCGTCCGCCGTCGAGGCGATCGACACGCCCGGCGCGCTCGCCGACCTTGCCGTCGCCTATATGGACGTGAAGCCGGACGAGAAGCAGGAAATCCTCGAGACTGTCGACGTCACCGCGCGCATCGACAAGGTGTCGCGCATCGTGGCGCAGCACATCGAGGTGCTGCGGCTGTCCGCGGAGATCGGCAAGCAGACCAAGGCCTCGCTCGACGAACGTCAGCGCGAGGTGCTGCTGCGCGAGCAGATGGCCGCGATCCAGAAGCAGCTCGGCGAAGGCGAGGAAGGCAAGGCCGCAGAACTGGCCGAGCTGGACACCAAGATCACCGAAGCCGGCATGCCGAAGGACGTCGAGGACCAGGCGCGCAAGGAATTGCGCCGGCTGCACCGCATGCCGGAAGCGCAAGGCGAATACGGCATGGTCCGCACCTATCTGGACTGGCTGATCGAACTACCGTGGAAGCTGCCGGAGGAAAGCGCGATCGACATCGTGCAGGCCCGCCGCATCCTGGACGAGGACCACTACGGCCTCGACAAGATCAAGAAGCGGATCGTCGAATTCCTGGCGGTGCGCAAGCTGGCGCCGCACGGCAAGGCGCCGATCCTGTGCTTCGTTGGCCCTCCCGGCGTCGGCAAGACGTCGTTGGGGCAGTCGATCGCGCGCGCCATGAACCGCAAGTTCGTGCGTGTCAGCTTAGGGGGCGTCCACGACGAGGCCGAGATCCGCGGTCACCGGCGCACCTATATCGGTTCGCTGCCCGGCAACATCATCCAGGGAATCAAGAAGGCGGGCACTCGCAACTGCGTGATGATGCTGGACGAGATCGACAAGCTCGGCGCCGGCATCCACGGCGATCCGTCGGCGGCCATGCTCGAGGTGTTGGACCCGGAACAGAACAACACGTTCCGCGACAACTATCTCGGCGTGCCGTTCGACCTGTCGCGCGTGGTGTTCATCGCCACGGCGAACATGCTCGACTCCATCCCAGGACCGATGCGTGACCGCATGGAGATCATCAGCCTCGCCGGTTATACCGACACCGAGAAGCTGCAGATCGCCTCGCGTTATCTGGTCCAGCGCCAGATGGAGACGAACGGCGTCAAGGATGGCCAGGTCGAGATCACGGATGAAGCGCTGCGCGAGATCATCCACGGCTACACGCGCGAAGCGGGCGTGCGGAATCTTGAGCGCGAGATCGGCAAGGTCCTACGCAACGCCGCGGTGCGCCTCGCCGAAGGAACGACGGACAAGATCCGCATCGACGTCGGCGAGTTGGTGCCGATCCTCGGCCAGCGCAAGTTCGAGAGCGAAGTCGCCATGCGCACCAGCGTGCCGGGCGTCTCGACCGGGCTTGCCTGGACGCCGGTCGGCGGCGACATCCTGTTCATCGAAGCGACGCGCGTGCCGGGCCACGGCAAGCTGATCCTGACCGGCCAGCTCGGCGACGTGATGAAGGAAAGCGCGCAAGCGGCGCTCAGCATCGTCAAGAACCGGGCTGCCCTGCTCGGCATCGATGCCGGCCGCTTCGAGAAGTCCGACATCCACGTGCACGTTCCGGCGGGCGCTATCCCGAAGGACGGGCCGAGCGCGGGCGTCGCGATGTTCATGGCGCTGGTGTCGCTGATGACCGA
>CAYJPU010000301.1:1248-3061 GCA_964372105.1 uncultured Undibacter sp. | reverse complement strand
CTGGTGTCGGGCGAGCCGCACGCCGGCGAGCGCACCTGGCGCAATCTGTTGAAGTCCGACGCCTCGGTCGACCTGGTGCACTTCACGATTCTGCGGCCGCCGGAAAAGCAGGACGGCACGCCGATCAACGAGCTGTCGCTGATCGCCTTCCCGACCCGCGAACTGTTCCAGCAGAAGATCTCGGAGTTCCAGCTCATCATCTTCGACCGCTACGCGCGGCAGGGTGTGCTGCCGATGGTTTATTTCGACAACATCGCGCGCTTCGTGCGCGACGGCGGCGCGGTGCTGATCGCGGCCGGCGCCGACTACGCCAGCCCGACCAGCCTGTGGCGCACGCCGCTCGACGTCATCCTGCCGGCCGAGCCGACCGGCGACGTCATCGAGCAGCCGTTCTTCGCGCAGCTGACGCAGGCCGGGCGGCGCCACCCGGTGACGCGCGCGCTCGAAGGCGCCGACACCGACCCGCCGCACTGGAGCCGCTGGTTCCGGCTGGTCAACACCAAGCGCACCACCGGCACCAACGTGATGCAGGGTCCCGACGGCAAGCCGCTGTTGGTGCTGGCGCGCGAAGGCGAGGGCCGCGTCGCGTTGCTGTTGTCCGACCACATCTGGCTGTGGGCGCGCGGCTACGAAGGCGGCGGGCCGCATCTCGATCTGCTGCGGCGGTTGTCGCACTGGCTGATGAAGCAGCCCGATCTCGAGGAGGAAGCGTTGCGGCTCACCGTGCAGGGCCGCGACATCACCGTGCGGCGGCAGACCATGGCCGACGCGGTCGCCGACGTGACGCTGACCTCGCCTACCGGCCAGAACCGCACGCTGACGCTGACGTCGGCCGAACCGGGCGCGTGGCGCGCGACCGTTACCGCCAACGAGCTCGGCCTGTGGCGCGCCACCGACGGCAAGCTGACCGCGCTGGTCAATGTCGGGCCGGCCAACCCGCGCGAATTCCAGGAAGTGACCTCGACCACCGAGGTGTTGGCCAAGCTCGCGGCCGCCACCGGCGGCGACGCGCGCCGCCTCTCCGACGGCGGCAGCCTCATCGTGCCGCGCGTGCTGCCGGTGCGGACCTCGTCGACCTTCAAAGGCGACGACTGGATCGGCCTGAAGATGCGCGACGTCAGCGTGGTGCGCGGCATCGGCGTGCTGCCGGTGTTCGCCGGCCTGCTCGGGCTCTTGCTGCTGGTCGGCTCGCTGGCGCTGACCTGGGCGCGCGAGGGAAGGTAACGCACTCTCCGCTCATTCCCGCGCAAGCGGGAATCCAGTTCTTAAAGAGCTGGGTCCCCGCTTGCGCGGGGACGAACGGTTAGATCAATTCCCAATCCGGCCGGATCAAACCGCTGACGCCGTCGGCGGCGCCGGGCACCAGCTCGGCGATCAGCAGGCGGGCGGGATCGACCGGGCCCGGCATCTTCATGCGGCCCTTGGGCACGCGCTTGAAGCCGGACTTGGCGTAGAACGGCTCGTCGCCGACCAGCACCACCAACTTGTGGCCCTTGGCGGTGGCGTCCTTGAGCGCGCGCTCGATCAGCACGCGGCCGATGCCGCGCGAGCGGAACGGCGGCTCCACCGTCAGCGGCCCGAGCAGCAGCGCCGGCGTGTCGCCGATGCAGATCGGCGTCAGCCGCACCGAGCCGACCAGCAGCGTGCCGATGCGCGCGGTGAACGACAGGTCGAGCGCGTGGCCGCGGCCCTCGCGGATGCGGTAGGCGCTGCGGGCGTAACGGCCGGGGCCGAAGGTGCGCTCGTTCAGCCGGTCGACGGCCAGCGCGTCGTCGGCGGTCTCCGCCCGGATGGTCAACGCAAGCTCGGTCAT
>CAYJPU010000301.1:0-1148 GCA_964372105.1 uncultured Undibacter sp. | reverse complement strand
CATGGGACTTCTGGTCGAGGGCGTCTGGCAGCAGGATGGCGACCGCACCAAAGGCGGCCATTTCGTCCGGCCGACCACCAGCTTCCGCAACTGGGTAACGCCCGACGGCAGCCCCGGCCCCACCGGCCAAGCCGGTTTCAAGGCCGAGCCCGGCCGCTATCACCTTTACGTCTCGCTGTCCTGCCCGTGGGCGCACCGCACCGTCATCTTCCGCAAGCTCAAGGGCCTCGAGAACGTCGTCTCGATGTCGGTCGTGTCGCCCGACATGCTCAAGGACGGCTGGACCTTCAACACCGACGAAGGCTCCAGCGGCGACGCGGTCAACGGCAAAAGCAAGCTGTCGGAGATCTACCTCGCCGCCGATCCGAAATACACCGGCCGCGTCAGCGTGCCGGTGCTGTGGGACAAAGAGCGCAAGACGATCGTCAACAACGAATCGCCCGAAATCATCCGCATGCTCAACGCGGCGTTCGACGCCTTCACCAACGAGCGCGCCGACTACTACCCGCAAGCGCTGCGGGCGCAGATCGACAAGATCAACGAGCTCGTCTACCCGAACGTCAACAACGGCGTCTATCGCGCCGGCTTCGCCACCTCGCAGGCGGCCTACGAGGAAGCGTTCCGCAATCTGTTCGACGCGCTCGACGAGATCGAGCAGATCCTGTCGCGGCAGCGCTATGTCGCGGGCAACGCCGTCACCGAGGCCGACTGGCGGCTGTTCTGCACGCTGATCCGTTTCGACGCCGTGTATTATTCGCACTTCAAGTGCAACTGGCGGCACATCTACGAATACCCGAACCTGTCGCACTACGTGCGCGATCTCTACCAGGTGCCGGGCGTGGCCGAGACCGTGAACCTCGAGCAGATCAAGCGGCACTATTACGGCAGCCAGCGGCAGGTGAACCCGACCGGTATCATCCCGGTCGGGCCGCAGCTCGACTTCGCCGCGCCGCATGACCGCGCGCGGTTCGGGTAGCGGCGTTACGCCTCGCGCCTCTCACCGGTTCAATTTTCAGACAGCGCCTGCTTTCTTATCCCTCCCCTTTCAGGGGAGGGATAAACGGCGCCTGCTTCGTCATTCCGGGGCGCGGCACACTGTCGGCTGTCATCCCGGGCGACCCCCGACTTGATCGGGGGGAGACCCGGGA
>CAYJPU010000300.1:0-3072 GCA_964372105.1 uncultured Undibacter sp. | reverse complement strand
CGCATCTCCAACGACCTGTGCTCGCTGCGCCCGCGCGAGGACCGCGCCGCGCTCGCCGTGCGCATGGTGATCGGCGCCGACGGCCGCAAGCGCTCGCACACGTTCCACCGCATCATGATGCGCTCGGCAGCGAAGCTGTCCTACGACCAGGCGCAGGTCGCGATCTCCGGCCGCCCCGACGAGGACACCGAGGCGCTGGTCGAACCGATCCTCAAGCCGCTGTACGCCGCCTACGAGACCTGCGTGCGCGCCCGCACTGAGCGCCAGCCGCTCGATCTCGACCTGCCCGAGCGCAAGATCCTCTTGAAAGGCGATGGCACCGTCGACCGCGTGGTCGTGCCGGAACGGCTGGAAGCGCACCGGCTGATCGAAGAGTTCATGATCCTGTCCAACGTCGCCGCCGCCGAGACGTTGGAAAAGGCCCGCGTGCCGCTGATCTACCGCGTGCACGACGAGCCGGGGCTGGAGAAGGTCCAGGCGCTGCGCGAATTCCTCGCCACCCTCGACATCAATCTCGCCAAAACGGGGAGCCTGCGGCCGGAAGCCTTCAACCGCGTGCTCAGAATGGTCAGAGGCCGCGACGCCGAGCCGCTGGTCAACGAGATCGTCTTGCGCACGCAGGCGCAGGCCGAATACGCCGCCGAGAACTACGGCCATTTCGGCCTCAACCTGCGCCGCTACGCGCATTTCACCTCGCCGATCCGCCGCTACGCCGACCTGATCGTGCATCGCGGCCTGATCCGCGCGCTCAGGTTCGGCCAGGACGGCCTGCCCGAGGCGGTCGAGACCAAAGACCTCGCCGAGATCGGCGCCGAAATCTCGGCCACCGAGCGCCGCGCCATGCTGGCCGAGCGTGAGACCAAGGACCGGCTGATCGCGCACTTCCTCGCCGACCGCGTCGGCGCCACCTTCGACGGCCGCATCTCCGGCGTGCACCGCGCCGGCCTGTTCGTGAAGCTCGCCGAGACCGGCGCCGACGGCTTCATCCCGGCGCGCACCATCGGCGACGAGTATTTCCGCCACGACGAAAAAGCCCACGCCATGATCGGCAACCGCTCGGGCGAGACCTACCGCCTCGGCGACACCGTGACGGTCAAGCTGGTGGAGGCGGCGCCGGTCGCCGGCGCCTTGCGTTTCGAGCTGTTGTCGGAAGGCCGCAGCGGACGCCCGCACAGCGGTCCGCGCCACGCCCGCTCTGGACAGGACCATCGGCCTTGGGGCACACACCGTGGCAAGGGCGGGCTGCCGGCCGGTATCGACCGCGGCGGGGCTGCCAACAAGAAGCGCAAAGACAAGAACAAAGGGAAGCGGAAGGCACGATGACGACAGACATGGCCAAGGTCTGGGCCGAGCGCATGACCAAGGTCGAGCGCGACCAGACCTTCCCCGACAGCGAGCCGCGCGACGCCGCGACGCTCATGCTGATCGACCGCTCCGGTCCGCAGGCCAAGGTGCTGCTCGGCCGCCGGCATCACAGCCACAAGTTCATGCCGGGTAAGTTCGTGTTTCCGGGCGGCCGCCTCGAAATGCACGATCGCGAGATGAGTTCGGTGAGCGAACTGCATCCGGAGATCGAGAAGAAGCTGATGGCGCGGGTGGCCGCGCCGTCCTCCGATTTCGCACGCGCGCTGGCGCTGACCGCGGTGCGCGAGACGGCGGAAGAGACCGGGCTTCTGCTCGGCGTCGAGGGCGACGTGCCGCCGAAGACGCCGGGCGAGATCTGGACCGAATTCGAGAAGGCCAAGGTGCATCCCGACCTCGGCCAGATCCACCTGATCGCCCGCGCCATCACGCCGCCGCGGCGGCCGAAGCGCTTCGACACCCGGTTCTTCACCGCCGACGCCACCTCGATCGCGCACACCATCGAAGGCGTGGTCGGGCCCGATTCGGAACTGGTCGAACTGACCTGGGTACCGATCGTGGAAGCCACCCACCTCGACATGCCGACCATCACCGGCATCATTCTGGAGGAACTGGCGGCCCGCGTTGAGGCCGGCCTGGCCCATACCCTGCCGGTGCCGTTCTATTTCATGATCGACAAGACCTTCTATCGGGAATTGCTGTAAAACCGGCCAAATCCCTCGTTTCTTGACATTTGCCGGTTGGACGCTAGTTTCCGCGCCCAAAGGCACCCCTGACACCGCCTAGACCGTTTCTGAGGACAATATTCCATGGCCAAAGCCATCAATCTCAAGATCAAGCTCGTGTCGAGCGCCGGCACCGGCCACTACTACGTGACCACCAAGAACTCGCGCACGCAGACCGACAAGCTCAAGAAGAAGAAGTACGACCCGGTCGCCAAGAAGCACGTCGAGTACACTGAATCCAAGATCAAGTAAGCGCGGCCTGCCGGCTCGCGGCTTTAAAGGGCGCCCTCGCGGCGCCCTTTTGCTTTTGATCCACACGTTGTCATTCCGGGGCGCGAGCCAACGGGTCCGCGCGACGCGCGGCCCGATGACAGGCTCCGCGAGCGAACCCGGAATGACGGGTGTGTGAATGTTCGCGTCCCGCCGCACCTGTTATCGTCCCCCTCTGTCCTCGCCGGGAGTAACCCATGCTGCGCCTTCTGTTCGCCGCCCTGCTGCTCTTGCCGCTGAGCCTCGCCGCCGCGCAGGCCGCCGACCTGCACAAGCTGGCGCTGCAGATCAGCGACGACGACCCGGTCAAGATGAACGCGGTGCTCAACGTCGCCGCCAACGTGTCGAAGTACTATTCCGACAAGGGCGAAGAGGTCGAAATCCAGATCGTCGTCTTCAACGCCGGCATCGCCATGCTGCGGACCGACAAGTCGCCGGTGCTGACGCGCCTGAAGTCGTTCAGGCAAGGCATGCCGAACGTCTCCTTCATTGCCTGCCAGAACACGCTCGACACCATCGCCCGCAACGAGGGCAAGGAGCCGGCGATCGTCGAGAACGCCGAACGCGTCCCCGCCGGCGTGGTCACGCTGATCGAACTCGGCGAAAAGGGCTGGACGATCGTGCGGCCGTGACAATCTAGCGGAATACGAACGGCCGTTTGCTTCACCCTCCCCTGGAGGGGGAGGGTCGATCGGTCGAAGGCCGATCGGGGTGG
>CAYJPU010000299.1:0-3089 GCA_964372105.1 uncultured Undibacter sp. | reverse complement strand
AGGTGATCGAGGCGCGCGACGCCCTCTTCCAGCCCGGGGCGGTGGCCTTCCGGCACCCACCACAGCACCAGCGACGTCTCAACGGGTTCGAACCACATCTCGCGGCGGCCGTAGAAGCGGTTGTGCACGGTCTTCCAGACGAAGCGTTCCAGCGCCTCGACGTTTTGCCACACCGTCAGGTTCGGCAGTATGCGCGGGTCGCCGTAGACCTGCATGCTCATGGCGTTGCCGGTCGCGTCCTGCAGCCGCCAGACGAAGCCGTCGATCCCATCGGCCAGCGCGTTCACGCGCGCTACATTGTCGGTGAACTCGGCCATGCGCGGGTCGTCGAGCGGATACTTGATCCGCGCGATGTTGAACTGGGCAAGATGGCGGGGAGCGCCGCTACATTTCGACATGCGAATGCTCCCCGCACCAATCGTCTTTCTGCACGACGGCCCATTCCTGCTCGGCCGAGACCGGCGGCGGCGCATGCCGACGGCACTGGCCGCGCTTGGCGTGCTCGCGCAAATGGTCGAGCGGCGCGTCGTCCTGCAACGGCCACCAAAATCGGCAGTTTCGGCAACGGAGCCTGGTGTTCTCATAGCTCATTCAGCCGCCACTGGAACAGGCTCGCGCACTCCGTGCGCGTCGGCATTGCGTGAATAGGCGTCGATGCGCTCTTCGATCTCGTGACGGAAATGCGCGATCAGGCCCTGGATCGGCCAGGCGGCGGCATCGCCGAGCGCGCAGATCGTGTGGCCTTCGACCTGCTTGGTGACTTCCAGCAGCATGTCGATCTCGCGCTTCTGCGCGCGGCCTTCGGCCATGCGGGTGAGCACGCGCCACATCCAGCCGGTGCCCTCGCGGCACGGCGTGCACTGGCCGCAGCTCTCGTGCTTGTAGAAGTAAGACAGCCGCGCGACCGCGCGAATGAGGTCGGTCGACTTGTCCATGACGATGACGGCCGCGGTGCCGAGCCCTGAGCGCAGCTTGCTTAAGGAGTCGAAGTCCATCGGCGTGTCGATGATCTGCGCCGCCGGCACCATGCGCACCGACGAGCCGCCCGGGATCACGGCCTTGAGATTGTCCCAGCCGCCACGAATGCCGCCGCAATGCGTCTCGATCAGCTCACGGAACGTGATGCCCATCGCCTCTTCGACATTGCACGGCTTGTTGACGTGGCCGGAAATGCAAAACAGCTTGGTGCCGACGTTGTTCGGGTTGCCGAACGAGGAGAACCACGCCGCGCCGCGCCGCAGGATATCGGGCGCGACCGCAATCGACTCGACGTTGTTGACCGTGGTCGGGCAGCCGTACAGGCCGACGTTCGCCGGGAACGGCGGCTTGAGCCGCGGCATGCCCTTCTTGCCTTCGAGGCTTTCCAAGAGCGCGGTCTCTTCGCCGCAGATGTAGGCGCCGGCGCCGTGGTGGACGTAGAGGTCGAAGTCCCAGCCGTTGACGTTGTTCTTGCCGATCAGCTTGGCTTCGTAAGCCTGGTCGACCGCGGCCTGCAGTCTTTCTCGCTCTCTAATGAACTCGCCGCGCACGTAGATGTAGCCAGCATGCGCGCCCATCGCGAAACCGGCGATCAGGCAGCCTTCGACCAGGAGATGCGGATCGTGCCGCATGATCTCGCGGTCCTTGCAGGTGCCGGGCTCGGACTCGTCGGCGTTGACGACCAGGTAGTGCGGCCGGTCGCCGATCTCCTTCGGCATGAACGACCACTTCAGCCCGGTCGGAAAGCCGGCGCCGCCGCGGCCGCGCAGGCCGGACGCCTTCATCTCGTTGATGATGCCGTCGCGGCCGCGCTCAAGGATCGCTTTGGTGCCGTCCCAGGCGCCGCGCGCGCGCGCGCCCTTCAGGGTCCAGTCATGGAGCCCGTAGAGGTTCTTGAAGATGCGATCCTTGTCAGCGAGCATGGGCGATCATTTCGCTTTGGGTTTGCTGTGAGCCGCCGGTGCCTCGTTGGCGTACAGCGACGGATCGGTCAGCGCGGTCGGGCCGCCGACCGGGGCCGACAACTGCCGGTCGATCTGCGGGCCGGGCTTCGGCGGCTGGCCGGCGGCGAAGCCGTCCAGCACCGTGTTGAAGTTCTCGGGCGTCAGATCCTCGTAGGTGTCGCTGCCGATCATCACCATCGGCGCGTTGACGCAGGCGCCCAGACACTCGACCTCTTCCCACGAGAAGTCGCCGTCGGCCGAGACGTGATGCGGATCGTGATGGATGCGGTGCTGGCAGACCGCGAGCACGTCTTCAGCGCCGCGCAGCCGGCACGGCGTGGTGCCGCAGACCTGCACGTGCGCCTTCTTGCCGATCGGGGCCAGCAGGAACTGGGTGTAGAAGGTCGCGACCTCGAGCGCGCGGATATGCGGCATGCCGAGCATGTTGGCGACATAGCGGATGGCGGCCTCGGGCAGCCAGCCGCCGTTCTGCTCCTGCGCGCGCCACAGCAGCGAGATGACGGCGGAGGCCTGGCGGCCTTCCGGATACTTGGCGATCTGGACCTTGGCCCAATCCAAGTTCTCTTTGGTGAAGGAGAACTCCTTGGGCTGCTGCTCGGGCGGGGCGAGGCGGCGGACGCTCATCGGTCGACCTCCCCGAACACGATGTCGATGGAGCCGAGGATGGCGGAGACGTCAGCCAGCATGTGACCCTTGCAGAGGAAATCCATGGCCTGCAGATGCGCAAAGCCAGGCGCCCTGATTTTGCACTTGTAGGGCTTGTTGGTGCCGTCGGCGACGAGGTAGACGCCGAACTCGCCCTTGGGCGCTTCGACCGCCGCGTACACCTCGCCGGCCGGCACGCGATAGCCTTCGGTGTAGAGCTTGAAGTGATGGATCAGCGCTTCCATCGAGCGCTTCATCTCGGAGCGCTTCGGCGGCACGATCTTGTTGTCCTCGACCGTGTAAGGGCCTTGGCCCGCGGGCGAGCGCAGCTTGTCGAGGCACTGCTTCATGATCTTCACCGACTGGCGCATCTCCTCCATGCGGATGAGATAGCGGTCGAAGCAGTCGCCGTTCTTGCCGATCGGAATGTCGAACTCCAGTTCGGCGTAGCACTCGTAGGGCTGCGCCTTGCGCAGGTCCCAGGCCGCGCCCGAGCCGCGC
>CAYJPU010000298.1:0-3114 GCA_964372105.1 uncultured Undibacter sp. | reverse complement strand
TCCCGGCAGCCGCATCCTGGTGCTGTCGAGCGATCTGGTCGAATCGATCGAGCGGCTAAGGAGCGAGCTCGACGACGTGGCGCAGGGGCGCTTTGACATCGTCGTCGGCACGCAGCTCGTCGCCAAGGGCCATCATTTTCCGAAGCTCAATCTGGTCGGCATCGTCGATGCTGACTTAGGCCTCGGCAACGGCGATCCGCGCGCCGCCGAGCGCACCTTCCAGATGCTGCATCAGGTGGTCGGCCGCGCCGGCCGCGAGGAGGGCCGCGGCGTCGGACTGTTGCAAACGCATCAGCCCGAGCATCCGGTGATGAAGGCGCTGATCCTGGGCGACCGCGAGGCGTTCTATTCGAGCGAGATCGCGCTGCGCGAGGCGACCGGCTATCCGCCGTTTGGGCGGCTGGCGAGCCTCGTCATCAGCGCGGCCGAGCGCCACAGCGCGGAAAGCTACGGCCGTTCGCTGGTCGGGCTGGCGCCGAAGGACGAGCAGGTGCGCGTGCTCGGTCCGGCCGAAGCGCCGATCGCGGTGGTGCGCGGCCGCCACCGCTTCCGGCTCTTGGTGAAGGCGCCGCGCGCCTACGACCTCTCAGGCTACATGCGCGACTGGCTCAGCGCTGCGCCGAAAACCAAAGGCAGCTTGCAGCTGCAAGTCGACATCGATCCGCAGAGTTTTTTCTAGGTCGCGGCCATCTCAGCCGCCGCGCGCATTTCGCTCAAACTTATTCCGGCATCTCGTCGTGCGGCACGTTCGGCTGCAACAACACGCAGGCCGCGGCCGCGAAGATCAGCACGAAGCCGACGATGTCGGGAATGGTCGGCCGCTCGTGCAGCATGATGGCGGACGCGGTCACGCCGACGGCCGGCGCCAGCAGCACGCCGATCGACGCCGTCAGCGTCGTCAGTCGCCCGACGATCGACCACCACAGGAAGTGCGCGAGGCCGACGCCGAAGAAGCCGATGTACAAAATCGCCAGCACCGACTCGACGTGGATCGGCCATACCTGCGGATAGTGATCGACCGCCAGCATGCCGATGGCGATGAACACCGTGCCGATCAGCAGTTGCCAGGCGGCGTTGGCGAGCGGCGCGACCTTGGCCTTCACCCATTTCATGTAGACCGACGCCAGGGCCCAGCTCAGCGCGCAGGTGAGGGCGAGAAAGATCGAGGGCGGCATTCCGAGTTCGAATTGCGGCCACACCAGAATGGTCAGGCCGCCGATGCACAGCGCCAGCGCCAGACGGCGCACGTTGTTGAGCCGCTCGCCGAGCATGAAGTGGCTCAGCACCGCGACCCAGATCGGCATCGAATAGACGATGATGACGACGCGCGAGGTCGCGCCGCTCATTTGCGCGAAGGCCGCACTGACATTGAAGACGGCGACGTTCAGGAAGCCCGCCACCGCCACGTGCCGCACCTCGCCGCGCGGGATGCGCAGGTCGTGGCCGCTCAGCGCCGCGGCCGCGAACAGCACGACGGTCCCGAGCCCGGTGCCGACGAAGCGCAGGCTCCAGACCGGCACCTCTTTGAGCGCGACGGCGGTGCCGATCCAGCTTAATCCCCAGGCGAACGCCAAAAGCACGACCAGGAGCTGGGCCGTGCGGGCGCCGGCGGACGCGTTCGGCTGCGGCATTCTGTCGTGCACCCTGCGGGCCGGTGCCCGGCAACCGACTTCGGCGGTATCCGAAGCTGCCGCCACGCTATAGCGGACGTTTTCGGCGCGCGAGGCAACCCAGCGATGCAGTTTTGAGGGCCGACTGTCGCGGCCGGTGGCGATTGGTTCCGTTCCGGCGCTCGGAATCGCCCGGGCATGTTGCACCGCCCTTGCCGCTGTGTTAGCTACCCGCTCGATTTTGCAAGGGTTTTCCGCGGGCTTCCGCGACCTCCTTGCAGAACGGAATTCCTCCTTGAATTCCAATAGGTTGCGCCGCCAATTCGCGACGGCGTCAGGCCTGTGAATGAAGTAACGAAAAAGAGCGTCCACGTGGCAGGCGAAGACCCCATCATCTCCGGCATGGCCGGCCGTTACGGCGGCGCCCTTTTCGAGCTCGCGCTCGAGACCAAAGTCGTCGACGCCGTCAAAACCGACCTCGACCAGTTCGACGCCATGATCGCCGGCAGCCCCGACCTCACCCGTCTGGTGCGCTCACCGGTGTTCGGCGTCGACGAGCAGCTCAAGGCGCTGTCCGCGATCCTCGCCAAGGCCGGCATTTCCGGCCTTGCCGCCAACTTCCTGCGGGTCATCACGACCAACCGCCGGCTGTTCGCGGTCCGCGGCATGATCCGCTCGTACCGCGCGCTGGCCGCGCGTCACAAGGGCGAAGTCAGCGCCCAGGTCACCGTCGCCGAAAAGCTCAGCGACCAGAATATCGACGCGCTCAAGGGCGCGCTCAAGACAGTCACCGGCGGCAAGGACATCGATCTCGACGTCAAGATCGACCCCGCCATCATCGGCGGCCTGATCGTCAAGGTCGGCAGCCGCATGATCGACAGTTCGCTCCGCACCAAGCTCAATGCGATCAAGTTCGCGATGAAAGAGGCACGCTGATGGACATCCGCGCCGCAGAAATTTCCGCCATCCTGAAAGACCAGATCAAGAATTTCGGCCAGGAAGCCGAGGTCTCCGAAGTCGGCCAGGTGCTGTCCGTCGGCGACGGTATCGCCCGCGTCTATGGCCTCGACAACGTCCAGGCCGGTGAGATGGTCGAGTTCGAGAACGGCGTCCGCGGCATGGCGCTGAACCTCGAAAGCGACAACGTCGGTATCGTTATTTTCGGCGCCGACCGCGAGATCATGGAAGGCCAGACCGTCAAGCGCACCGGCGACATCGTCGACGTGCCGGTCGGCAAGGGTCTCTTGGGTCGCGTCGTCGACGCGCTCGGCAATCCGATCGACGGCAAAGGCCCGATCAAGGGCGACAAGCGCATGCGCGTTGACGTCAAGGCGCCCGGCATCATCCCGCGCAAGTCGGTGAGTGAGCCGATGGCGACCGGCCTCAAGTCGATCGACGCGCTGATCCCGATCGGCCGCGGCCAGCGCGAACTGATCATCGGCGACCGTCAGACCGGCAAGACCGCGATCGCGCTCGACACCATCCTCAACCAGAAGCCGCTCAA
>CAYJPU010000297.1:0-3123 GCA_964372105.1 uncultured Undibacter sp. | reverse complement strand
GACGCTGGTGCAGAAGCTCTATTCCAAGGGCGTCTCGATCACCGCGCGGCCGCTGCAGGACAATGTCCCGTGGTTCGTGTCGCTTTTGGTGTCGTGGCTGCCGTTCATCGCGCTCATCGGCGTGTGGATCTTCCTGTCGCGGCAGATGCAAGGCGGCGCCGGCAAGGCCATGGGCTTCGGCAAGTCGCGCGCGAAGCTGCTCGCTGAATCGCACGGCCGCATCACGTTTGAAGACGTCGCCGGCGTCGAGGAAGCCAAGCAGGATTTGCAGGAGATCGTCGAATTCCTGCGCGACCCCGGCAAGTTCCAGCGCCTCGGCGGCAAGATCCCGCGCGGCGTGCTGCTGGTCGGCCCTCCGGGCACCGGCAAGACGCTGATCGCGCGCGCGGTCGCCGGCGAAGCCAACGTGCCGTTCTTCACCATTTCCGGCTCCGACTTCGTCGAGATGTTCGTCGGCGTCGGCGCCTCGCGCGTGCGCGACATGTTCGAGCAGGCCAAGAAGAACGCGCCCTGCATCATCTTCATCGACGAAATCGACGCGGTCGGCCGCCATCGCGGCGCCGGCTTAGGGGGCGGCAATGACGAGCGCGAGCAGACGCTCAACCAGTTGCTGGTCGAGATGGACGGCTTCGAAGCCAACGAAGGCATCATCCTGATCGCCGCCACCAACCGGCCCGACGTGCTCGACCCGGCGCTCCTGCGCCCGGGCCGCTTCGACCGTCAGGTCGTGGTGCCGAACCCGGACGTCGTCGGCCGCGAGCAGATCCTCAAGGTGCACGTGCGCAAGGTGCCGTTGGCGCCCGACGTCAACCTCAAGACCGTCGCGCGCGGCACGCCCGGCTTCTCCGGCGCCGACCTCGCCAACCTGGTCAACGAAGCCGCCTTGATGGCCGCGCGCCGCAACAAGCGCATGGTCACGCAGTCCGAGTTCGAGGACGCCAAGGACAAGGTGATGATGGGCGCCGAGCGCAAGTCGCTGGTGATGACCGACGAGGAGAAGCTCCTCACCGCCTATCACGAAGGCGGCCACGCGCTGGTCGCGCTCAACGTCAAGGCCACCGATCCGGTGCACAAGGCCACCATCATTCCGCGCGGCCGTGCGCTCGGCATGGTCATGCAGTTGCCCGAGCGCGACAAGCTGTCGATGTCGCTCGAGCAGATGACCTCGCGCCTCGCCATCATCATGGCCGGCCGCGTCGCCGAGGACATGGTGTTCGGCCGCGAGAAGGTGACGAGCGGCGCCGCCTCCGACATCGAGCAGGGCACCAAGCTCGCCCGCCTGATGGTGACGCGCTGGGGCCTGTCCGACGCGCTTGGGCCGGTCGCCTACGGCGAGAACCAGGACGAGGTGTTCCTCGGCTACCAGGTGTCGCGCCAGCAGAACATCTCGGAGGAGACCTCGCGCAAGATCGACGCCGAAGTGCGGCGTCTGGTCGAAGCCGGCCTCGAAGAGGCCAAGCAGATCCTCACCGAGAAGCGCGCCGATCTCGAGACGCTGGCCAAGGGCCTGTTGGAGTTCGAGACGCTCTCAGGCGACGAGATCAAGGACCTGCTGCTGGGCAAGCGCCCGGTGCGTGAGTCGGTGATCGAGCCGACCGGCCCGCGTTCGTCCGCCGTGCCGCCGGCCGGCAAGCCGCGCCCGCGGCCCGACGCGCCGACCGGCGACGTCGCGCCGCAGCCGCAGGGCTGATACGCCTCGCAAAGCTCTGAAGAACGCCCGCCGCATGGCGGGCGTTCAGTTTTGTGACTTCTCCCGCGTGCAGCCATACGCTAGGCCCGCAGCGGCAACCCCATGAGCACACAGTCTCCCCACACTCCGGCCCCGCGCTGGACACTGGAAGCCTTTCGGCTTGGCGCCGTCGGCATGCTGCCGCTCCTGCCGGGCCTGTTCGCCTTCGGCATGGCCTTCGGCACCGTCGCTGCGCGCAAGGGCTTCACGCTGTTCGAGACCGTGCTGATGAGCGCAACGGTCTTTGCCGGCATGTCGCAGGTCATCGTGGTGGAAAGCTGGCCGGAACGGCTGACGCTGCCAGCGATCGCTTCCGCGGCGCTGGTCGCCGGTATGGTCGGCATGCGCTTCCTGTTGATCGGCGCCAGCCTCAGGCCGTGGCTCGGGACCAGCTCCGCGCTCAAGGTCTATCCGACGCTGTATCTGCTCACCGAGCCGAACTGGCTCTTGTCGATGCGCTATCGCGCCGACGGCGGCGGCGACCCCGCCTTCCTGCTCGGCTCAGGCGTGATTGTGTGGATCTTCTGGGTCGCAGCGGCGGCGCCCGGCTATTGGCTCGGCGCGGCCGTCGCCGATCCGACGGTCTACGGGCTCGACCTCGTGATGCCGGCTTTCTTCACCGCCATGCTGGTGTCGCTCTGGCGCGGCCCGCGCCGCTCGATCGCTTGGGTTATCGCCGGCGCGGTTGCGCTTCTGACGCAGATGGCGTTCGGCGGCTTCTGGTTTGTGCTGTGCGGTTCGCTCGCCGGGGCGGTGGCGGGAGGGCTGATCGATGATTGAGAACGATCCGCTCGGCTTTGCCGCGATCCTCACGGCGATGACGGTTGCCGTCTATGTGATGCGCGTGGGCGGCTATTGGCTGATCGGACGGTTCCGCATCGGGCCGCGCATGCACCGCATGCTCGATGCGCTGCCCGGCGCGGTGATCGCGGCGACGGTGGCGCCCATTCTGGCGCACGGCAGCATGAGCGCCATGCTCGCCCTTGGCGCCGCCGCGCTGACGATGATCGTGGTGCGCAACGATTTCGCGGCGGTGGTGGCGGGCGTCGCCGTCGCCGCGCTGGTGCGCGCGGCGGGGTTTTGAGGCTCAACGAGGCGGAGGTGTCTTGTTGGCCGCCTTGACCCGAACAGCCATCAGTCACTAGGCTGGATACATGACTGTGAAAACTGAATCGATCGAACTCGACGGTGCCACGGTCGCGGCATTGAAAAAGCGGGCGGCTGAGCGCGGCGTGAGCGTTTCGCAGCTCGTTGCCGAGCTCGTGCCGCTTGCAACGGACGACCAGGCGATCGCGGAGCTCGACCGCCGCTGGGCGGCGATCGAACGCGGCGAGGCGACGGTGCCACATGCCGACGTCGAACGCTGGCTGCGCACCTGGGGAACCCCCGAATTC
>CAYJPU010000296.1:0-3148 GCA_964372105.1 uncultured Undibacter sp. | reverse complement strand
TGCCGTCGACATGGACGACGCAGGCGCCGCACTGCGAGGTGTCGCAGCCGACATGGGTGCCGGTCAGCCGCAGGTTTTCGCGCAGGAATTGCACCAGCAGCGTGCGCGCCTCGACATCGCCGGTGACCGGTTTCCCGTTCACCGTCATGGATACGGTCGGCATGACCTTCCTCCCAAATTCGTGGCCAAAGGCCCTTTTTTCGCCTCGCCCGCGCGGAACGGAGACGGCTTGGCTCAAAATCGAGCCGATTCTGAGCCGCTTCTACCTTGAAACTAGATTAAGTTTGAACCCCCATCGCCTCCCGGGTCAAGAGATTCAAACGTCGGATTGACCCGTTTCGGCGATAGAACCTCAGCCGGCCACGACCGCTGTGGCGAAATTCTTGAAAAAATCGTCGGCGACCTTCTTGGCCGCGCCGTTGATCAGGCGCTGGCCGAGCTGGGCGAGCTTGCCGCCGATCTGGGCTTCGACATTGTAGGTGAGCAGCGTGCCGCCGTCCTTTTCGGTCAGCGTAACGGTGGCGCCGCCCTTGGCGAAGCCGGCGACGCCGCCCTCGCCCTCGCCCGAGATCTTGTAGCCGTTGGGCGGATCGAGGTCGGTAAGATGGACCCGGCCTTTGAACCGCGCCTTGACCGGGCCGATCTTCTGGGTGGCGACAGCCTGGAATTCGGTGTCCGAGGTCTTGTTGAGTTCCTCGCAGCCGGGGATGCAGGCCTTGAGCACCTCCGCGTCATTGAGCTTGGCCCACACCGTCTCGCGGCTGGCGGCCAGTTGAACCTCGCCCGTCATCGTCATCGCCATCGGCGCCGTCTCCTTCTCACACGGGGCGGCCACAGCGGACCTCCCGGTCCTGGGCTTTAAGCCCTTAACGGCCCGCTGAAAAGAGCTTTGCAGCCGCAAACGGGCGCGTTAGGTCTGTCGTCAAAGCAATCCGGACCAATGGTCCGCCTAAGGGGAGGATTTTTCATGCCGATGATCACCGCCGATGACGGCTGCCAGATCTATGTCACGGTCGAAGGCCGCGACGACGCCCCGGCGCTGATGCTGTCCAACTCGCTCGGCACCAACCTGGGCATGTGGGACGACCAGGCCGGCGAATTCGCCAAGCATTTCCGTCTCGTGCGCTACGACCGCCGCGGCCACGGCCGGTCCGGCGTGCCGCAGGGCCCCTACTCCATGGAACGCTTCGGCCGCGACGTCATCAACGTGCTCGACGCGCTCGACATCGAGAAGACCAGCTTCTGCGGCCTGTCGATGGGCGGCATGGTCGGGCAATGGTTAGGGGCGAACGCGCCGGGGCGGATCGAGAAGCTGATCCTGTCCAACACCAACTACTACTACGCGGAAAAAGCGTTCTGGAACGACCGCATCAAGGCCGTGCAGGAAAACGGCCTGGCGCCGCTGGTCGAGCCGAACATGCAGCGCTGGTTCACTGAAGGCTTCCGCAACAGCGCGCCCGCCACGATGGACCGCATGAAGGCGATGTTCCTGGCGACCAAAGTGCCGGGCTACGTCGGCTGCTGCGAGGCCATCGCCGCCATGGATTTCCGCCCGACCAACCCGTCCATCACGGCGCCGACGCTGGTGATCGTCGGCAGCCAGGACGCCGCCACCCCGCCGGCGGCCGGCGAGGCGATCGCCCAGCAGATCAAGGGCGCCAAGGTCGCCAGCCTCGACGCCGCCCACATCTCCAACGTCGAGCAGCCGAAGAAGTACACCGAGACGGCGCTCAACTTCCTGGCCGGCTGAGGACAGCGCACATGGACGAACGGGAACGACACGAAAAAGGCATGGCGCAGCGCCGCAAGGTGCTGGGCAACGCCTGGGTCGACCGCGCCAACGCCAAGAAGAGCGCCTTCACCGAGGAGTTCCAGGACTTCATCACCCGCGCCGCCTGGGGCGAGGTGTGGACGCGTCCGCACTATGACGAACGTACGCGTCGCGTGCTGGTCATCGGCACCATGCTCGCGCTCGACAAGTGGGACGAGTTCCGCATGCACGTGCGGGCGGCCCTGACCGAAGGCGGCTTCTCGCAGGACGACATCAAGGAGATCATCTTGCAGCAGGCGATCTATTGCGGCGTGCCGGCGGCCAATCACGCCTTCAAGGAAGCCGCCGACGTGATCGCCGAGGTCAAGGAGGCTAAATAGCGGCTTGCGCAGACCGCGTCCGGCATAAAGCACGCGCCGGGGCTAAAGCCCGCCGAGCGCGCGGGAGATTTGTTCCAGCTTTTCGCTGACGGTGATTACATACGCGTGCGCCACCAGCCAGGCGACCGCAACGCTCATGCCCCACAACGTCAGCATCGGGATCAGACGGCCGACCATGGCTAATCACCGCGCGTGAATGTTGCGTGGGCTTATGAATGGACGGCGGTGCCGGTGTACGGCGTCGCGGCCGGCTCTTCATCGGCCAGCTTTTCGAGGGCCTCGTCCTTGCGCGCCGTGCTGCGTTCGAAGATGGAGAGCGCGGTGGCGATGAACGCAAGCCCGAGCTGGATCGCATATTCGCGCACGATCTCGCCGTTGCCCGAGCGGGCCGCGAGGCCGGCGGTGACAATGCTGATCGCGACCACCAGGATAAGCGCGCCTTCGAGCACTTCCGCGTTCGCGGTGCCGCTGACCATGCAGCGGAAGCGATCGACGATGTGCCAGGCGCAGACCAAAGCGACCACGAGCTTCACGGCGCCGAAGAAAGCGGCGAGCTTCATCAGGCCGACGGGGCCGGCATCGATCATGCGGCCGAGGACGAAGATGTATTCCGCCCGCCAGACCTCATCGAGGCCATAGCTCGGCGAGGTGAGGATGCGCAACGCATCGAATCCCCAGAACAGCGTGAAGTACAGACTGATCGCCAGGATGGTGGCCGTCGTCGCGCCGGAGATTTTTCGCATGGGTTCCTCCCACTCAAGAACAATCCACGCGTAATCGCTTCAACTGCCGATTACAAAAGAAACCAAACCTTTACCTTACTTGTTAGCCGCTTAACCACGACGCGCGCGGCCTACATGCGCGTTCGGCGCCGATAACGAACGGATTCCACGGGGCTTATAATTAACGACCGCACGCGTTGCGCGCGTGTCGCAGCGTCAGCCGCCCCGGCCCTCGCGGAAGGCCTGCGGCGTCATGCCGGTCTGCTTGCGGAAGA
>CAYJPU010000295.1:0-3151 GCA_964372105.1 uncultured Undibacter sp. | reverse complement strand
CTAGACCCCGGGTCTGCAGCGCTCCGCTGCGCGCTGCGCTGCGCCCGGGGAACGACTGAGAGGCACTCGCCTTAAGCGCGCTCCCGCAGCGGCTTGATCCCCAACTCCGCCGCCAGCTTGTCGAGTTGCGGCAGCAGCTCCGGCGGCAGCGCAAGGCCATTGCGCACGCGATCGGCGCGCCGCTTGGCGCGCTGATCGCCGGGCAGCCGCACGCTTTCGCCCGGCAAGGTCTTGGAGGCGCGCAGGCTGCGGACGTGGCGGTCGATTTCGGCCTTGAAGGTTTCGAGCTTCTGGAAGCGGCTCGGATCGAGCGCGACCACGAACTGGCCGGTATTGGTGACACGGTCGGGCTCGGCATTGAAGTCGACGCAGTCGCGGCCGAACAGCGCGCCGTTGAGCGTGCCGCTCAAGAGGCCGAGCGTCAGCGCCAGCCCCGCGCCCTTGTAGCCCGCCATCGGCAACAACAACGCCTCGGCGCTCTTGTGCGGATCGGTGACGGCGGCGCCGGTCTTCGGATCGATCATCCAGTCGTCCTGCAACGGCTTGTTCTGCAGGCGATGGTTCTTGATGGTGCCGTAGGACACGATCGAGGTGGCGATGTCGAGCACCACCGGCGGCTCGTCGCCGGCGGGAATGGCGATGGCGAAGGGATTGGTGCCGAGCAGCGGCTCGGCGCCGCCGGCCAGCGGCATGTGGTTGGCGTTCGCCACCGCCGAATAGAGCCCGATCATGTCGGCCTTCAGCGGCAGCGCGGCGTAGACGCCGGCGGCGCCCGCGTGATTCGAGTGCCGCGCGCCGACCCAGGCGACGCCGCATTCGCGCGCCAGCTCGATGGCGGTCTCGGCCGCGCGCGCGACCACGAGATGGCCCATGCCGTTGTCGCCGTCGACCAGCGCGGTCGCCGGCGCGGTGCGCTCGACCGTGATGTTCGGCCGCGGGTTGGTCGAGCCGATCTTCAACCGCTGCACATATTGCGCGAGGCGGAACACGCCGTGCGCGTCGGCGCCGATGAGATCGGCCTCGACCATCAATTCGGCGACCTTGGCGGCGTCGACCGGCGGCAGGCCGGCCTTGACCATGGCATCGACGATCAGGCCGGTAACGGCGGCCGTCGAGATGCGCCCCGTCTTCGCCTGCACGTTCATTTCGGCATTCCCGCGAGGATCTTCTCGAAGTTGCCCCGGAGGATTGCGGTTTTGTCGGCATCCGCGATTTTCAAGCCGCGCACATGCGCGACGCAATCCATCATGCCCATGTCGTAGGGATAGTCGCTGCCCAGCATGACCTTGTCGGCGCCGACCAGCCCGATCATCGCCTCGAGCGTTTTGCCGGAATGCAGGATGGTGTCGTAGAGGAAGCGGCCGGCGATGTTCTTCGGCTGCGACTTGACGTTCTTCTTCGCCTCCTCGCGCACCTTCCAGCCGTGCTCCCAGCGCGGCGCCTGGTACGGCGTGAAGCCGCCGCCGTGCGCCAGCATGACCTTCAGCTTGGGATAGCGGTCCATCACACCGCCGAAGAACAGCGAGGCGGCGGCGATCGTGGTGTCGAGCGGATTACCGATCAGGTTGGCGAGGTAATACGACTTCAGCCGGTCGGCGCCGGCGATGTTGTTCGGATGGACGAACATGAAGGCGCCGAGTTCCTCGGCCGTGGCCCACAGCGGCTCGAACATCGGGTCGTCCAGGTTGGTGCCCTTGACGTTGGACGCGAACATCGCGCCCTTGAACTTGTGCTTGGTCATGACGCGCTTGAGCTCGTCGGCCGCGCGCGCCGGCTGCGCCAACGGCAGGGTCGCGATCGCCATGAAGCGATCCGGATGAGCGGCGACGTGCTTGGCCATCTGGTCGTTCTGGATCGTGGCCATGGTCGCGGACAGCTCGGGATCCAGGTTGTACAGGTAGGTCTGCGGCGTCGCCGACAGCACGTGCACGTCGACGTTCGCTGCATCCATGTCCTTCAAGCGGCGCGGGATGTCGTAGCCGCCGGTTGGAAACGCCTTGTAGACCACGCCGTTGACATCCAGGGTCGACAGCTCGGCGTCGTCCGGCGTGATGGTGACCTTGGCGCCCGCCTTGGTCAGCAGCGCCGCCGTCTCCAGCGTCAGGATGTGCGTGTGGGTATCGATGGTGCGCAGGCTCATTTCATCCCCTGAAATCTGTTTTTGTCGCGATCTTGCAACCTTCAGTGCCGCAGCCGCCGATGACGCGCAAGGTCCACGCGGCGCGCGCGTTGGTTCCAAACGATCCTATCGCAGAACCGGGTTCCCAGGCTTGGCGGTCCTGCGCTAGGCTCCCGCTCCCAAAGCAAACCGTCCCCGACACTCACGTTCCGGAATTTCCATGACAGCGATCAATCCTGCCCGCGGCAAGCATGAACCACGCGTTGAAGACGACGCCCTGGTGCGCGGCACCGGCCGCTTCATGGACGACCCCAAACTGCCGAACCAGGCCTATGCCGCCTTCGTGCGCTCGCCGCACGCTCATGCGCGCATCTTGTCCGTGAACACGGATGCGGCGCGCAAGGCGAAAAAGGTGCTGGCCGTGCTTACCGCCGAGGACATGAAGGCCGCCGGCGTCACCACCGTGTCGCG
The DNA here is from genome assembly GCA_964372105.1 of uncultured Undibacter sp. GTDB lineage: Bacteria > Pseudomonadota > Alphaproteobacteria > Rhizobiales > Xanthobacteraceae > Pseudolabrys. The sequence continues at coordinate 561 of CAYJPU010000295.1, read as the reverse complement.
CCATCCGCCGATCCCCGGCCGCGGCGGCGCCAAGCTGGTGGTGCCGTTCCGCCCCGCGCTCGTCGGCGAGAAGGCGATGCATGTCGGCGATCCGGTGGCGATGGTGGTGGCGGAAACCGCCGCCGCCGCGCAGGACGCGGCCGATCTGGTCGTGGTCGAGTACGAGGAGTTGCCGGCGGTGGTCGACCTCGCCACCGCGATGAAAGCCAAGACGCAGCTCTATCCGGAAGCGCCGGGCAATCTCGTCGTCGACTGGCCGGGCACCGCGGGCGAAGGCGCCAACGAACACGAGGTGGCCGACATCATCGCCAAGGCGGCCTTTGTGGCGCGCGTGAAGGTCACGCAGCAGCGCATGGTGGTGGCCTCGATGGAGACGCGCGGCGCCACCGGCACCTACGACAAGGCAGGCGACAGCTACACGCTCTACGCCTGCTCGCAGAGCGCCGACGCGCTGCGCAACCAGGTAGCGCCCACCATGGGCGTGACCAACGACAAATTGCGCGTCGTCACCGAGGACGTCGGCGGCGCCTTCGGCATGAAGACGCCGGTCTATCCGGAATA
>CAYJPU010000294.1:0-3158 GCA_964372105.1 uncultured Undibacter sp. | reverse complement strand
TCGACAGACCGACCGTGTACATGTGGTGCGCCCACACCACGAAACCGATGCCGCCTATGGCGACCATGGCATAGGCCATGCCGAGATAGCCGAACACCGGCTTCTTCGAGAAGGTCGACACGATCTGGCTGATGGCGCCGAAGGCCGGGATGATCAGAACGTAGACTTCCGGGTGACCGAAAAACCAGAAAAGATGCTGGTATAGGATCGGGTCGCCGCCGCCTTCGGCCGAGAAGAAAGTGGTGCCGAAATTACGGTCGGTCAGCAGCATGGTGATCGCGCCAGCCAGAACCGGCAGCGACAGCAGCAGCAGGAACACCGTCACCAGTTCCGCCCACACGAACAGCGGCATTTTGTGCAGGGTCATGCCCGGCGCGCGCATGTTGAAGATGGTGGTGATGAAGTTGATGGCGCCGAGGATCGAGGAGGCGCCCGCGAGATGCAGCGACAGGATCGCGAAGTCGACCGCCGGACCCGGATGGCCGGAGGTCGACAGCGGCGCGTAGACCGTCCAGCCGGCGCCGACGCCGTTGGAGCCCGGCTCACCTTCCACGAACAAGGAAATTATCAGCAGCGACAAGGATGCCGGCAACAGCCAGAACGAGATGTTGTTCATGCGCGGGAAGGCCATGTCCGGCGCGCCGATCATCAGCGGCACGAACCAGTTGCCAAAGCCGCCGATCAGCGCCGGCATGATCATGAAAAACACCATGATCAGACCGTGACCGGTCACAAACACATTGAACGTGTGTGCATCGCTGAAGATCTGCATGCCCGGCTGTTGCAGTTCCATGCGCATGCCAATCGAGAGCGCGGCGCCAACCACGCCGGCCAAGAGCGCGAACACCAGGTACATCGTGCCGATGTCCTTGTGGTTCGTCGAATAGACGAAGCGCCGCCAGCCGGTCGGAGTGTGATGCGCATGCTCATCTTGGGCGTCGTGAGTGCCGTGTGCCGCAGCCGTGTTGCTAGCCATCGTTATTGTCCTTCGCGCTTTTCTCTGTCGCCCGCGTTCAGTTCTGGTTACCGGCCGCGGCAACCGCGGTCGGACGGCTGTCGTCGGTGGCGTATTTCTTCTTCGCCTGCTCGAGCCAGGCGCTGTAGTCCTTGTCGTTCACGACGCGCACCGTGATCGGCATGAAGGCGTGGTCCTTGCCGCAGAGCTCGGAGCACTGGCCGTAATAGACGCCTTCGCGATCGGCCTTGAACCAGGTTTCGTTGACGCGGCCCGGAATGGCGTCGATCTTCACGCCGAAGGACGGCACCGCCCAGGCGTGGATGACGTCGGAGCCGGTGGTGAGGACGCGCACCACTTTATTGACCGGCACCACCATCTCGTTATCGACCGCCAAGAGGCGCGGCTGACCGGGCTTGAGGTCCTTGTCCGCGACCATCAGCGAGTCGAACTCGAATTTGCTGTCCGGGTAGCTGTAGCTCCAGAACCACTGCTTGCCGGTCGCCTTCACGGTGACGTCGGCCTTCGGGATGTTGAGCTGGAGGAACAGAAGCCGGAACGACGGCACCGCGATCATCACCAGGATGAGCACCGGAACCACGGTCCACACCACTTCGATGAAGGTGTTGTGGGTGGTCCGCGACGGTACCGGGTTGCTGCGAGCATTGAACTTCACCACCACGACCACCAGCAGGATCAGCACGAATAAGGCAATGATCGTGATGATCCACAACAGAAGATTGTGGAACCAGATGATGTTGTCCATCACCGGGGTTGCGCTGGCCTGGAGGCCGAGCTGCCACGGATGTGGCTGACCGGTGGCGCCAGTTGCGGCCACAGCGGCAGCGCCCCCGGCAAGTAAAGTCACGCTCGTGACCACGAATGCGATCAACCGCTTGAGCACCAGCATTGTCGAATGCGCTCCCTCGACGAGAAACGGCCTTGCGAAGTAAGGCCCCGTTTTTGGCCCCTTTTAACCGACCATCGCAGACATGGATGTTCGGCTCTGCCCCGCTGAGCACGGTTTTCGCCACGGCATGGCAGCTTGACGGTGCGGCGGGACGGGGGAAATCCCGGCCTCTCAAACCACAATTCGGAAGCAGCCGCAATGCACCTGATAACTAGTCCCATTCAACAACCGGCTTACCCCCAATGCAGTCCGCAATGTAGTTTGCCGCGCCGCATTTACGCCACGGCGGCGAGGCTTGGATGACCGCGAAAAGCGGGCCAATCCCGCGATCCGGGCGTTGCTTGACAGGATCGGGCGGGCGTGACCCAACGAGGACGACTACACTGGCGGCCAGAGCGGCGATTCGCCTGGCACCGTGCGCGGGGGGCGCATGGCGGCTCCCAAGGGACTGATGTGATGGGTATTTTCGAGCACGGCAGACCGGGTCGCGGAGGGTTGCGCCTGCTTGCGCTGACGGCGGCGCTGGTATTGGCGTCTGCTGGAACGGCTTTGGCTCAAGGGGCGGTCAAGTCCGTCCACAAGGATTGGCAGATCCGCTGCGACACGCCGCCGGGCGCGAAGTCCGAGCAGTGCGCGCTGATCCAGAGCGTGACCGCGGAAGACCGCGCCAATGTCGGCCTCACCGTCATCGTGCTGAAAACTGCCGACGCCAAGAGCCGGCTGATGCGGGTGGTGGCGCCGCTCGGTGTCCTGCTGCCGTCGGGCCTCGGGCTGAAGATCGACAATGCCGATATCGGCCGCGCCGGATTCGTGCGCTGCCTGCCGAACGGCTGCATCGCCGAGGTCGTCATGGACGACGAGTTGATCAAGAAGCTGCGCACCGGCAAGACCTCGACCTTCATCATCTTCCAGACGCCGGAAGAAGGTATCGGCTTCCCGATGAGCCTCGCCGGCTTCGGCGAAGGCTACGACAAGCTGCCGTAGCCGTCATTCCGGGACGCGAGCGCGAGCGAGCGGACCCGGAATCCAGACAAGGGCTCCGAATGTGCTTCTGGATTCCGGGTTCACGCGCTTCGCGCGTGCCCCGGAATGACACCTACTTCGTCATCGTCAGCGAATAGCGGCCGTCGGCGGCCAGACATTCGGCTTCCGGCAGGCCGAGTTCCTTGCGCACGATGTTGGTGCCGAGCACCATCGAGACCATCTTGTAGGTGGCGTGACGGCGGCCCATGCCCTCGCGGCCCATGCCGCAATCGGACGAGATGATCAGCCGCTCCGGCGGGATGTATTTCA
>CAYJPU010000293.1:0-3160 GCA_964372105.1 uncultured Undibacter sp. | reverse complement strand
CGACAACATCGACGCGTCGCTGGAGGCGGTGGAAGAAATCTTCGGCGCGCTGCTCGACATGTCGCGGCTCGACACCGGCGCCATGCGGCCGGAATTCGCCAGCTTCCGCATCGACGAGCTGATGCGCCAGATCGAGCTGGAATTTGCCCCGCTCGCCGCCGCCAAGGGCATCGACCTCAAATACGTGCCGTGCGGGCTGGTGGTGCGGTCCGACCGCCGGCTGTTGCGCCGGCTGGTGCAGAACCTGGTCTCCAACGCCATCAAATACACGCCGACGGGTCGCGTGCTGCTCGGTTGCCGGCGGCGCGGCGACAACCTGCGCATCGACGTCTACGACACCGGCGTCGGCATTCCCGAATCCAAGCAGCGCGACATCTTCGTGGAGTTTCACCGGCTCGACCAGGGCGCCAAGATCGCGCGCGGGCTGGGCCTCGGCCTGTCGATCGTCGAGCGCGTCGCGCGCGTGCTCGGCAGCGAAGTCGAAGTCCACTCCGAGCACGGCAACGGCTCGCACTTCTCGGTGACCGTGCCGCGCTCGAACGCCGCACCGGTCGAACTGCCGGCGCGCGACGATGCGCGCATCGATCCCGCGCATCTCGCCGGCACCACCGCGCTCTGCATCGACAACGAGCCCGCCGTGCTCGACGGCATGGAGACGCTGCTGCGCGGCTGGGGCTGCGCGGTGATCAAGGCGCCGGACCTGGAGCAGGCGCTCGAGGCGATCACCGCGAGCCCGGCGCCGCCGAACGGTCTATTGGTCGACTATCATCTCGACCACGGCAACGGCATCGACGCCATCGTCGCGTTGCGCGCACGCTACGGCGACCTGCCGGCGATTCTCATCACCGCCGACCGTACGCCGGCCGTGCGCGAGCGCGCGCGCGCCGAGAACATCCAGTTGTTGCACAAGCCGGTCAAGCCGGCGGCGTTGCGCGCGCTGCTGGCGCAGTGGCGCGTGATGCGGGCGGCCGCGGCGGAGTGACAAACTCTGCTGTCATCCCCGCGAAAGCGGGGATCCAGTATTCCGTGCCCTAACGATATGCTGCGGCGTACTGGGTCCCCGCCTTCGCGGGGACGACAATCTCGCTAGCCTTCCGCCGCCGCCGGGTTCTGCGGCCACTGGCCGGCTTCGATCTTGGCGGCGGCGATCACCGCCTGGGTGCGGCTCTCGACGCCGAGCTTCTGTAAAATGGCGGAGACGTGCGCCTTCACGGTCGCTTCCGAGACGCTGAGCTGGAAGGCGATCTGCTTGTTGAGCAGCCCTTCCGACAGCATCATCAGCACGCGCACCTGCTGCGGCGTCAGCGTCCCCATGCGCGCCATCAGCGCGGCCGCCTCGGCGTCCGAACCGGTGGAGAGGTCGACGTCGGGCGGCGTCCATACGCCGCCGCCGAGAATGCGCGAGATCGCCGCCCGCATCTCCTCGACGCCGAGCGTCTTCGGGATGAAGCCGGAGGAGCCGAACTCCATGCAGCGGCGGATCGCGGCCGGATCGTCATTGGCCGACACCACGATCACCGGCACGCTCGGATACTGCGCGCGCAGATACATCAGCCCGGAAAAGCCGCGCGCGCCCGGCATGGTCAGGTCGAGCAACACCAGGTCGATGTCGCCGCCGCGCTCCAAGAACTCGACCACCTCGTCGAAGGTGCCGGCTTCGGAAATATCGACCCGCTCCAGCAGGCCGGACACCGCTTCCCGCAAGGCGCCGCGGAACAGCGGGTGGTCGTCGGCGATCAACAGCCGGTACTGCAGGAGTTCGGTCAACCGGAAAGCCTCTCAAGTCGTCCGCACCGGCACGCGGGGGCGCCACGGTGATCTTATGTTCATTGAATTACACCCGATGCCGCCCGTTGGCGATGGCTTGTTCCCGGTGATGCTGCGCCGCAGCGTCAGCCTGCGTCAAAAGGCATCGGTGGACCAAACGGAATTTAATCAACGGACCCAAAAGCTTTTCAAGCTGGGTAAGCCTAAAGTCGTATAGTTCCGTTTCTTCCCGCTGTTACGCTGATGACACTGGTAGGTCTCGGCACCAAGACCGAGCCTCCGCGGCAACTTGGGGGGGAGCCGCCGTCTTTCAGCATCGGCCCTCCCACCTGCCGTTCGCCCGGACCCGCGAAGATGCGGTTCCGGAATCACATTCAGGAGGGAAGGCAACCCCATGTCTGAAGACAAAACCGAAGCCCATTGGCAGCAAACACGCAACTTGATGTTCAAGCATCTCGGCGTGTGGCTGTTCTTTGGCTACATCATCCACTTCTTCGTCGTTCCGTTGAACGCCATCAAAATTCCGATCCTCGGCTTTCCGCTCGGCTTCTACATGGCCGCGCAGGGCTCGCTGATCGTGTTCGTCGTCATGCTGTTCATGTTCGCAAGGCAGCAAGACAAGATCGACCGCGACCACGGCTTCGCCGAAGACGACTGAGGGGGATCAAACAATGACAACGCAAACAGCCGTCAAGTCCGATTTCATCAAAAATCTCGGAAGGATGTACGGCACCTACACCGGCGGCTTCATCGCCTTCATTATTCTGCTCGCCATTCTCGAGCAGGTCGGCGTGCCGAACAAGATGCTCGGCTATCTGTTCGTCGGCTTCACGATCGCGGTCTACGCCATCATCGGCGTGATGAGCCGAACCGCCCAGGTTTCGGAATACTACGTGGCGGGCCGGGTCGTGCCCGCGTTCTACAACGGCATGGCGACCGGCGCCGACTGGATGTCGGCGGCCTCCTTCGTCGGCATGGCCGGCTCGCTGTTCCTGCAGGGCTATGACGGCATCGCCTGGGTGCTCGGCTGGACCGGCGGCTTCGTGCTGGTGTCGATCCTGATCGGCCCGTATCTGCGCAAGTTCGGCGCCTACACCGTTCCGGACTTCATGGCCTTCCGCTTCGGCGGCAACTTCGCCCGCTTCATCGCGGTGATCGTGCTGGTGGCCTGCTCGTTCACTTACGTGACGGCACAGATCTACGGCACCGGCATCATCGCCTCGCGCTTCCTTGGCATGAAGTTCGAGATCGCGGTGTTCGCGGGCCTCGCCGGCATCCTGCTCTGCTCGATGCTGGGCGGCATGAAGGCGGTGACCTGGACGCAGATCGCCCAGTACGTCGTGCTGATCATCGCCTACCTGACCCCGATCGTGATCCTGTCCACCAAGCACTA
>CAYJPU010000292.1:0-3181 GCA_964372105.1 uncultured Undibacter sp. | reverse complement strand
GTCGCCTTGGGCTTGAAGAAATAGCGCATGGCCAGCACGAAGCCGGTCACGAACTCCCAGAGAAACAGCGCCTTGGCTGCGCGATCGAGCCTCATCGCATCCTCACTTTATCGCGCTCATCGCGAGACCGCCGTACTGCAGCACGCCGGCGACGATGGCGACCATCGCCAGCGACAGCGGCAGGAACACCTTCCAGCCGAGCCGCATCAACTGGTCGTAGCGATAGCGCGGCACCATGGCCTTGGCCATGGCGAACATGAAGAACATGAACAGCGCCTTGAGCGTGAACCAGACCACGCCCGGCACCCAGGTGAACGGCGCGTAAGGCACCGGCGGCAGCCAGCCGCCCAGGAACAAAATGGCGCCCATGGCGCACATGGTGCCGATGGCGACGTACTCGCCCAGCATGAACATCATATACGGCGTCGAGCCGTATTCGACCATGAAGCCGGCGACCAGCTCGGATTCCGCCTCGACCAGGTCGAACGGCGGCCGGTTGGTCTCGGCCAGCGCCGAGACGAAGAACACCACGAACATCGGGAACAGCGGCAGCCAGTACCAGCCGAGCAGGCCGTATTGGGTGTCCTGCGCCGCGACGATCGCCGACAGGTTCAGCGAGCCGGCGCACAGCAAGACCGTGATGATGACGAAGCCGATCGAGACTTCGTAGGACACCATCTGGGCGGCCGAGCGCACCGCGGCCAGGAAGGCGTATTTCGAGTTCGAGGCCCAGCCCGCCATGATCACGCCGTAGACCATCAGCGACGAGATGGCGAAGATATACAGCACGCCGACGTTGATGTTGGCGATCACCCAGCCGGCCTGGACCGGTATCACCGCCCAGGCGGCGAGCGCCAAGACGCAGCTGACGAGCGGCGCCAACAGGAACACGCCCTTGTTGGCGCCGGCCGGGATCACCGGCTCCTTGAACACGAACTTCAACAGGTCGGCGAACGACTGGAACAGGCCCCAGGGCCCGACCACGTTGGGGCCGCGGCGGATCTGCACCGCCGCCCAGATCTTGCGGTCGGCCAGCAGGATGTAGGCGATCGCCACCAGCAGCACGACCAGCAGCAGCACGGACTGCGCGACGATGACGATCAGCGGCCAGAGATAGGTCCAGAAGAATTCCATGCGCCCTACTCCGCCGCCGTTTTGCGCGCGCCGCTCGCCAGCGCCGAACATTCGGCCATGACGGCGGAAGCGCGCGCGATCGGATTGGTGAAATAGAAGTCGGTGACGCCCGAGCGCAACGCCGCCTTGTCCGGCGTGCCGCCCGCCTTGGCGAGCTTGGCGATGTCGGCTGAATCCGCCGGCGCGATCTGGTCGATGCGCGCCAGCTGCGGGTGCGCGGCGAACATCAGTTGGCGCAAGCCGCTCAGCGAGTCGTAGGGCAGCTTGACGCCGAGCTGGTCCGACAGCGCGCGCAGGATCGCCCAGTCCTCGCGGGCGTCGCCCGGCGGGAACGCGGCGCGGTTGGCGAATTGCACCCGGCCTTCGGTGTTGACGTAGATCGCCGACTTCTCGGGATAGGCCGCGCCCGGCAGGATGACGTCGGCGCGGTGCGCGCCGCGGTCGCCATGGGTGCCGACGTAGACGACGAACGGCCCGGCCTTGACCTCGATCTCGTCGGCGCCGAGCAGGAACAGCACGTCGACGCCGCCATTGGCCATCTGCGCGGCGGTCTGGCCGCCGGCGCCCGGCACCAGGCCGAGATCGAGCGCCGCCACGCGCGAGGCGGCGGTGTGCAGCACCGAGAAGCCGTTCCAGCCGTCCTTGATCGCGCCGACGTCGGCCGCGGTCTTGGCGGCGAGCGCCAGCAAGGCCGCGCCGTCGGCGCGCGCCAGCGCACCGGCGCCGACGATGATCAGCGGGTTCTTGGCCGCCTTCAGCGTCTCGCCGAACTTGGCTGAGGCCAGGCCGGTGAGCGTCTCCGCGCCGGCGCCGAGATAGTCGTAGTTATACGTAAGGTCGGCCTTCTCGCCGATCAGCGCGACCGGGAAATTGCCATGGCGCCAGCGCTTGCGGATGCGGGCGTTGAGCACCGCCGCCTCGCGGCGCGGATTGGCGCCGATGATCAGCAGCGCGTCGGCCTGCTCGATGCCGGCGATGGTTGCGTTGAACAGATACGACGCCCGGCCCGCTTTCGGATCGAACGGCGCGCCGTCCTGGCGCGCGTCGATGTTGGCGCTGCCGAGCCGCGTCATCAGGTCATGCAGCGCGAACATTTCCTCGGCGCCGGACAGATCGCCGGCGATGGCGCCGACGCGCTTGGCGCCGGCCGCCTTCACGCGGCTGGCGATGACGGCGAAAGCTTCGTTCCACGTGGCCGGCGCGAGACGCCCGTTCACCCGCACATAAGGCTGGTCGAGGCGCTGCGTGCGCAGGCCGTCGACGATGTGACGGGCCTTGTCGGAAATCCACTCCTCGTTCACGTCGTCATTGGTGCGCGGCAGGATGCGCATCACCTCGCGGCCGCGCGTGTCGATGCGGATGGCCGAGCCGACCGCGTCCGTGACGTCGACCGACTGGGTCTTGCCGAGTTCCCACGGCCGCGCCGTGAAGGCATAGGGCTTCGAGGTCAGCGCGCCGACCGGGCACAGATCGACGACGTTGCTTTGCAGCTCCGACGTCATCGCGTGCTCGAGGTAGGTCGTGATCTCCATGTCCTCGCCGCGGCCGATGGCGCCAAGCTCGTTAACGCCGGCGACTTCCGTGGTGAAGCGGATGCAGCGCGTGCAGTGGATGCAGCGCGTCATGATCGTCTTCACCAGCGGGCCGATGTATTTGTCCTCGACCGCGCGCTTGTTCTCGGCGTAGCGGCTGGAGTCCACGCCGTAGGCCATGGCCTGGTCCTGCAAGTCGCACTCGCCGCCCTGATCGCAGATCGGGCAATCAAGCGGATGGTTGATCAGCAGGAACTCCATCACGCCTTCGCGCGCCTTCTTCACCATCGGCGATTTGGTGAACATCACCGGCGGCTCGCCGTTCGGGCCGGGCCGCAGGTCGCGCACGTTCATGGCGCAGGACGCCACCGGCTTCGGCGGACCGCCCTTCACCTCGACCAGGCACATGCGGCAGTTGCCGGCGATCGACAGCCGTTCGTGGAAGCAGAAGCGCGGAACTTCCGCGCCCGCCGCCTCGCAGGCCTGGAGCAGCGTGTACTCCGGCGGGACGTCGA
>CAYJPU010000291.1:0-3187 GCA_964372105.1 uncultured Undibacter sp. | reverse complement strand
CCGAGCGCTTCATCGGCATCCACTTCATGAATCCGGTGCCGCTGATGGAGCTGGTCGAGCTGATCCGCGGCATTGCCACCGACGATCCGACGTTCGAGGCCAGCAAGGCCTTCGTCTCCAAGCTCGGCAAGACCATCGCGGTGTCGGAAGACTTCCCGGCCTTCATCGTCAACCGCATTTTGCTGCCGATGATCAACGAGGCGATCTACACGCTGTACGAAGGCGTCGGCAACGTCGAGGGGATCGACACCGCCATGCGGTTAGGGGCCCACCATCCGATGGGGCCGCTCGAGCTCGCCGATTTCATCGGCCTCGACACCTGCCTGTCGGTCATGCAGGTGCTGCACGAAGGCCTGGCGGATTCGAAGTACCGCCCGTGCCCGCTGCTGGTGAAGTACGTCGAAGCCGGCTGGCTCGGCCGCAAGACCAAGCGTGGCTTCTACGACTACCGCGGCGAAAAGCCGGTGCCGACAAGGTAAGTACTAGGCGCAGTCACAAGCACTCTTCACCTCTCCCCTGTGGGAGAGGTGAAGAGTGCGTGTGGCGGCGCACTACGCCACCGCCGGCGCTTCCGCGAAATCCGCCATCTGCGCGTCCAGCGCGCGCTTGAAAGCCGGCCGCGCCTCGCAGCGCAGGCGATAGGCTTCCAGCACCGGCATTTGCGCGACCACATCGGAGTGGCGCGGAATGCGCAGCACCGTCGTCATCAACAGATCGGCGGCGGTGAACCGGTTCTCCAGATAATCGCGGCCATCGAGCCAGTCGGACAAGGCTTTCAGCCGCGACTGCACCCGCTGCAGCTCCGCCGGGCGGCGCGCGATCGCCCAGTCCTCCTTGGCGTGGAACAGGTCGATCGCCGTCAGGTTCTGGATGTGCGGCTCGATCGAGTTGAGCGCCGCGAACATCCAGGCGGTCATGCGCGCGCGCCCATTTTCATCCGAGGGCATCAAGGCTTCCGACTTCGCCGCAATGTGGTGGACGATCGCCGCGCTTTCGAACAGCACGAAGCCGTCCTCTTCGTAAGCGGGCACCTGTCCGAATGGCTGCATCGCGCGATACCCGGCCGACTTCTGATCCTCCGGCCCGATCAGCCGCGCATGATAGGGCAGGCCGGCTTCCTCCAGCGCCCAGCGCACGCGCAGATCGCGCACCAGGCCGCGCGCGAAGTCGGGGACCCAGCGGAACGCACTTACTGTGATCACGTCACGTACTCCATCGATGATTGCGGATTGCGATAGTCAGGCGCAGCAGCAGGCGGCCTTCGCCGGCTGAGCCGCGCGCTCGTATTCGTCGTGGCGGCGCACCCAGGCCATCGGCCACAGCAAGGCCGCTTCGTCGCGGCCTTTCGGCACGAGGTCGAGCATGTTGTAGGCGCCGGCCAGAATGTCGAGACCGCGCGCGTAGGTCGAATAAGTGTGGAAGACGGCACCGGTTTCGTCCTTGGCGAACACGCTCATGCCCGGCGCTTCCTCGCTGCCGAACGTGCCCATGGCGTAGTTGTAATAGGCCTTGCCGTCCTTCAGTTCGTCCGCGGTGAACGAGACGTGGAAGTCGCGGTTGAAGTCGTTGCGATGCGACGACACCCAATCAAAGCCCCAGCCCATGCGCTTCTTGTAGGCCGCGATCTCGGACAGCGGCGCGCGTGACACCGCCGTGAAGCTGACGTCGCGCTGGGCAAGGTGCGGGAGCGCGCCGCCAAAATGATCGGCGAGATAAGAGCAACTGGGGCAGCCCTGCATCCAGCCGGGGCCGAGCATGAAGTGATAGACGATGAGTTGGCTGCGGCCGTCGAACAGGTCTGCCAGCGAGCGCGGGCCGTTCGCGCTGTCGAACACATAAGGCTTGTCGATCTTCACCCATGGCAGATCGCGCCGCGCGGCGCTCAACTGGTCGCGGGCCTTGGTCAGCTCCTTCTCCTTGGCCAGCAGCCATTTGCGCTCGGCCAGCCAGTCTTCACGGGAGACGATTCTCTGTTGCATGACGGACTCCGTTCAACACCGGTTACATCATTGCGGGTGTGATCACGCGGCGAGATAGACCTCCAGGTTCGCGAGGCAGGCGGTCCAACCCTGGTTGTGGCGGTCGCGGGCGGCTTCGTCGAAGAATTGTTCGTGATGCAGCGTCATCAGCGTGCCGTCGCCGTCGGGCTTGAAGGTGACGGTCACCAGCGATTGCCGCTCGGGCGTTGTCCTCCAGGCCCAGGTGAACACCAGCTTCTCGTTCGGCACGACCTCGCGGTAGACGCCGCCGACATCGTGCTCTTCCGGATCTCCGGGCTTCTGCATGATGACGCGATAACGGCCGCCGACGCGCGCATCGGCCTCAGCCGACTTGCAGCCGGCCTCGCCGGGCCCCATCCACTTCTTCAGCTTTTGCGGGTCGGCCCAGGCTTGGAAGACTTTCGCGGGCGGGGCGTTGAAGCGGCGCTTGATGGTGAGGCTTGGCTTGGTGTCGGCGACGGTGGACATGAGTCTTCCTCCAGAAAGGCGGCGAGTTGATCGAGTTTCTCGGACCAGAAGCGCTGGTAGCGGTTGAGCCAGTCGGTCGCTTCCTGCATCGGCGCGGCGCGCAGGCGCACGGAGACAATGCGTCCGGTCTTGTTGCGTTCGACGAGGCCGGCGTCCGACAGCACGTCGAGGTGCTTCATCACGGCCGGCAGCGACATCGCATAAGGCCGCGCCAGTTCGCTGACGGACAGGTGCTCGCGCTCGCTCAACTGGGCGAGCAGCGCGCGCCGCGTCGGGTCGGACAAGGCGGCGAAAGTACGGTCGAGCGCTTGGGTCGAATAGTAAACCATATGGTTAAGTGTAGGCGCGTGCCGATACCGCTGTCAAGGCGGGGCGTTAGCCTTTCATTCACCATGGAATTTTGCGGCTTGTTGACCGGCAGGCGGTAGACGTCGGTTCGCCATGGACCCGATCTCGCTCGCCGCCGGCATGATCAACGCCCGCGTGGCCGCCATCCAGATGGCGGCCGCCGTGCGCATGATGAAGACCAATCCGGATGGCGCCCGCGCCGCCGCGCAGGTCGTCGACGCCGCGCAGCAGAACATGAGCCGACTTGCCAACGTCGCCGCCGGCGTCGGGCAGAACCTCGATATTACGGTTTAGGGGCGGTGCTTCCACACGCTTGCTTCACCTCTCCCATAGGGAGAGGTCGGCGCACGAAGTGCGTCGGGTGAGGGGTT
>CAYJPU010000290.1:0-3258 GCA_964372105.1 uncultured Undibacter sp. | reverse complement strand
GCGCGGCGGGCAGCCGTCGACCACGCAGCCGATCGCCGCCCCGTGGCTTTCGCCGAAGCTGGTGAACCGGAAAAGGCGGCCGAAGGTGTTGAAGGACATGGCGGTTCCGCTGTTGCGAGGTTGGTAGCCCGAGAGCGTCGCGGCGGTCAAATGAAGGGCTTTTCTTCCACCCTCCCCTGGAGGGGGAGGGTCGCAGCCGAAGGCGGCGGGGTGGGGTGATCTTCTCTCGCTGTCACCCCCTCCCGGCTCGCTACCGCTCGCCGACCTCCCCCTCCAGGGGGAGGTAAAGCAAGAAGCCTCACGCGTAGCGGCAGAGCTTGTCGCCCTGAAACACGTAAATCACCCCCTGATCGATATCGAGCAGCGGCGCGGCGGCGGGCCTGGCGATGCCGAGATGGGCCATCAGGCCGCGCGCGGTGCCGCCGTGGGCGGCAACCACGGCGTCGCGGGTGCGGCCGGCGTACCAGGCGCCCATCCGGGCCGTCACCATCTCGTAGCTCTCCCCGCCCGGCGGCAGGAAATGGAATTTGTCGTGCTCGCGCTGGGCGATGCCGACCGGGTCGCGCTCGTGCAGCTGGGCGATGGTGAAGCCTTCCCAGTGGCCAAAGGTGATTTCGGAAAGCTGCTCGTCGATGGCATAGGCCTCGGGTGCAAGGCCCATGGCGGCGCGCGCCAGTTCCATGGTCTCGCGGGCGCGGCCGAGCGGACTGGAGAGATAATCGAGGGCCGCCGGATCGCGGCCGTCGCGCGCCAGCAGGTCGCGCAGCACCGCGCCACAATGGCTGGCCTGCTGGCGGCCCTTGTCGTTGAGCGGAATGTCGCGCCGGCCCTGGAGCCGGCGGGCGACGTTCCAGTCGGTTTCGCCGTGACGGATGTAGAAGATGGTCGGCCGCGGCGACCCGGTCATTATTCCAACTTGCCGACCGCGAGATCGGGCGCGTCCGGATGCTTGATGCCGACGATGTGGTAGCCGGCATCGACGTGGTGGATCTCGCCGGTGACGCCGCTCGCCATGTCGGAGAGGAAATAGACGCCGGTCTTGCCGACATCCTCCAGCGTCACGTTCCGCCGCAGCGGCGTGTTGTACTCGTTCCACTTCAAGATGTAGCGGAAGTCGCCGATGCCGGAGGCGGCCAGCGTCTTCAGCGGGCCGGCCGAAATGGCGTTGACGCGGATGTTCTTGACGCCGAGATCGGCGGCCAGATAGCGCACCGAGGATTCCAGCGCCGCCTTGGCAAGGCCCATGACGTTGTAGTGCGGCATCCACTTCTCGGCGCCGTAATAGGTCAGCGTCAGCAGCGAGCCGCCGTTGGTCATCAGCTTTTCGGCGCGCTGGGCGATGGCCGTGAACGAGTAGCAGCTCACCAGCATCGTCTTGGTGAAGTTGTCCTCGGTGGTGTCGACGTAGCGGCCGTCGAGCTGGTCCTTGTCGGAAAAGGCGATCGCGTGCACGACGAAGTCGAGCGAGCCCCAGGCCGACTTCACGGCCGCGAACACCGCGTCCAGGCTCGCCGGATCGGTGACGTCGCAATGGCCGACCACCAGGCCGTCGACCTCCTCGGCCAAGGGCTCGACGCGCTTTTTCAGCGCCTCGCCCTGGTAGGTGAAGGCGAGGTCGGCGCCGTGGTCGCGGCAGGCGCGCGCAATGCCCCAGGCGATCGAGCGATTGTTCGCCACGCCCATGATGAGGCCGCGTTTGCCGCGCATCAGGCCCGAGGTTTCCGCCATTAATTTCCCCGCTTTGGCCGGTGAATGCCGGCTGTTTTCCTATGGCATAGGGGGGCCGGACCATCAAGCAAGCCGGCCCGGCCGCCTCTTTCCTTTGTTAATTCAATTCACTTTTGGGAATATGACAGCGCCTCCGGGGTTGTTTTAGCAAGGACGGTCTGGACGGGCCGTCCGGCGGCGGGCCTTGCCCGCCCCGCGCTGGGGTTCAACGGTACGGAGACACGGCTTGGCCACGTTCGCGCAAAAGGTGGAAGCGACGATCCCCGCGCTGCGGCGATACGCCCGGGCGCTGACGCGCGACGCCGACATCGCCGACGACCTGGTGCAGGACACGCTGGTGCGGGCATTGCGCTCCGAGCACCTGTTCCAGGGCGAGGAGGTGCGCAGTTGGCTGTACACCATCCTCACCAACCTTAACCGCAACCGGCTGCGCTCGCTGGCGCGGCGGCCGGCGCTGTCCTCGATCGACGACAACGACGCGCCCGATCTCGCGGGGCCTGAAGCCGGCGGCCGCGACATCGAGCGGGCGCTCGCCACCCTGGCGGAAGACCAGCGCAACGCCCTGCTGCTCGTGGTGCTCGAAGGGCTGAGCTACCGCGAAGTGGCCGACGTCCAGGGCGTGCCGATCGGAACCGTGATGTCGCGTCTGGCGCGTGCGCGTGTGCAGATCAAAAGCTATCTCGACGGCGAGCGCCCGGCGCTCCGCCGCGTGAAATAAGGATCAGGTGGACCATGATCGATCGCGTTTCACCGGTAAGCGAAGACGAGCTTAACGCCTATGTCGACGGCGAACTGCCGGCCGACCGGCGCGAGGCCGTCGTCTTGTGGCTTGCCGAGAATCCCGAGCAGGCGGCGAAGGTCGCAGCCTGGCTGGCGCAGTCCGAAAGCATTCGCGCCCGTTACGGCGCGGTCGCCGACGAGCCGGTGCCCAACCATCTCAGAGTCGAGAACGTGCTGTGGCTGACGCGCACTGGTGGGCGCAAGTGGATGGCGATGGCGGCCGCTGCCGTTGTCGCGGCCTTCATCGTCGGCGGCGCCACGGGCTGGCTGGCGCACGGAGCCTCAGCCGCCGCGCCGACCGGCTTCGACACCTTCACCGCCGAGGCGCTCGACGCCTACAAGCTTTATGTGGTCGAGGTCCGCCATCCGGTCGAAGTGCCGGGCTCGGAGCTGGCACATATGACGCAGTGGCTGTCGAAGCGGCTCGGCTACGACCAGCGTATTCCGGATTTGCAGGCGATCGGGCTGAAGCTCGTCGGCGGCCGGCTGCTGCCGGGACCGACGGGTGCTGCGGCCTTCTATATGTATGAGGGCGCAAGCGGCGAGCGCTTCACGATCTACTGCGCCAAGGCCGGCGTGCAGCAGACGGCGCTGCGCTACAAGGAGGCCAACCAGGCGGCGGCCTTCTATTGGGTCGACGACAAGGTCGCCTATGTGGTGAGCGGCCCGGCCGAGCGCGACAAGCTCGAGAACGTCAGCAAGGCGATCTACGAGCAGATCGACAAGGCCGGCGTGAAGAAGTCGTAACCT
>CAYJPU010000289.1:0-3304 GCA_964372105.1 uncultured Undibacter sp. | reverse complement strand
AGTCCTTCTCGGCGTCGGCCGCCGGCCGCTCGCCGCCGAACAGGCCCGCGCCCTCCGGCGAAAGATATTGCCGGAACGCGGTCCACGGCACGAACACCGTGTAGTCGCCTTCGGCATAGGCGCCGACCATATAAGGCGAGAAATACGCCACCAGCCCGGCGCTCTTGCCGGCTTCGGTCGAGGGCACGAGCGCGACGGCGCCGATCTTCAGCAGGCTCGGCTTGACCGCGTCTATGCCGCTGTCGTTTTCCTCAAAGGTTTCGCGCTTCTTCTTCTCGACCACGAGCGCGGCGCGGATCGCCGCGGCCATCGCGGTCATGGTCGGGCCGTTGTCGGCGGTCTCCTTGAAGAACGGGCGGATGCTGACGCGCTTCTTGGCGTCCGCGTCCCACAGGATCGTATCGGTCTGGTGGTTGGGGTGCGCGCCGAGCCCGTCCCTGTAGTCGGCGCGCAGCACGCTGACATAGCGGCCGATGCTGGAGCGTTGCGTGTAGCCGCGCTCGCAACTGTGCTTGCGGCCCTCGCGGAAAAGCTCGGGCATTTCCTTGCGGGCTTTATCGGCCTGCGCGCGCAGCTTCGCCAGTTCGCGCCGGCCCTCGGCGAGCAGGTCGTCGTACAGGCCGGGATAGGCCTTCAGGCTGTCGTCGATGCTGACGCTCGCCTCGATGTTCCTGGTCTCGACCTTGGCAGCCGGCTTGTCGTCGGCCGAAGCAGAGGCAGACAGCGTGGCCGCCACGAGAGCTGCTGCAATGAAAATCGTTGCACGCTGCATGATCATTCGGAAGTTACTTCTCTGTTTTCTCATCGTCTGGCAGACGGATGACAAGCCCGCCATTGTCGCTCCGGCGCGCCGCGGTGGCGCGCGCGAAGGCGAAGAGCTGTTCGCGCGACTCGACGCGGCAGTATGATTTCTCCACCTGCCGGCAATACTTGGCGCGAGTCGCGTCGTCGGCGTCGTCCTGGTCGATCGGGATGAAGAGGAAGACGCCGTCCACGAGCGTTCGCAATAGTCCGTATTCGGTGGTGTGCTGACGTTCATCCGGGACGCTCTGCACGATGGCGTCGTTCCCCTCGAACGCATGCACCGTGAAGGCCTGAACGTCCGCCATCGCGCCGCCGGCATGGGCGTATTGCTTGCCGTTCCAGACGTAGCGCGCCTGCTCGGGATCGTGCGCGACGCCTTTGCGCAGGCTGAAGAATTGCATGCGGAAGGTCGGCCCTAACAGCGGTTGCGAATCCGTCAGAATCGGGCCGGACGAGTCAATGCAGCCGGACAGTGACAAAGCGCACAGCGCGGCAACGAGCGCGCGCCGCATGAGCAGGCTCACTCCGCCGCCCGCTGGTCGTGGCCGAGCCGGTGGCTCAGCGACTTCAGCAGCTTCTCGGCCGCTTCCGAGATCACCGTGCCGGGCGGGAAGATCGCCTCGGCGCCGGCTTTCTTCAGCGCGTCGTAATCCTGCGGCGGCACCACGCCGCCGACCACGATCATGATGTCCTCGCGGCCCTGTTTGGCGAGCTCCTTCTTGAGCTCCGGCACCAGCGTCAAATGCGCGGCGGCGAGCGACGACACGCCGAGCACATGCACGTCGTTCTCCACCGCCTGGCGCGCGGCCTCTTCCGGCGTCGCGAACAGCGGCCCGATGTCGACGTCGAATCCTAAGTCGGCAAAGGCCGAGGCGATCACCTTCTGGCCGCGGTCGTGGCCGTCCTGGCCGATCTTGGCGACCAGGAGGCGCGGGCGGCGGCCTTCCGCTGCCTCGAAAGCCTCGACTGCAACGCGCACGCGTTCGACGGCGCCGGTCATGCCGACCTCCCGCTTGTAGACGCCGGTGATGGCTTTGATCTCGGCGCGGTGACGTCCGTACACCTTCTCCAGCGCCGCGGAAATCTCGCCGACGGTCGCCTTGGCGCGGGCGGCGTCGACGGCGAGCTCTAAGAGATTGCCGTTGCCGCGGTCGGCGGCGCGGGTCAGCGCATTGAGCGCCTCCTGCAAAGCGGTGGGGTCGCGCTCGGCCTTCAGCCGCTTGAGCTTGTCGAGCTGCATGTTGCGCACGGCGGTGTTGTCGATCTTCAACACGTCGATGGCTTCCGGCTCGGTCGGCTGGAACTTGTTGACGCCGATCACCGACTGGTGGCCTGAGTCGATGCGCGCCTGGGTCTTGGCGGCGGCTTCCTCGATGCGCAGCTTCGGAATGCCGGCCTCGATCGCCTTGGCCATGCCGCCGAGGCTTTCGACTTCCTCGATGTGCGCCCAGGCCTTGCGCGCCAGCTCATACGTGAGGCGTTCGACGTAATACGAGCCGCCCCACGGATCGACGATGCGGGTGGCGCCGGCTTCCTGCTGCAACACAATCTGCGTGTTGCGGGCGATGCGCGCCGAGAAGTCGGTCGGCAGCGCCAGCGCCTCGTCGAGCGCGTTGGTGTGCAGCGACTGGGTCTGGCCTTGGGTGGCCGCCATCGCCTCGATCATGGTGCGCGCGACGTTGTTGTAGACGTCTTGCGCCGCCAGCGACCAGCCCGAGGTCTGGCTGTGGGTGCGCAGCGACAGCGAGCGCGCGTCGGTGGGGTTGAACGGCTTCATCAGCTTGGCCCAGATCATGCGGGCGGCGCGCAGCTTGGCGATCTCCATGAAGTAGTTCATGCCGATCGCCCAGAAGAACGACACCCGCGGCGCGAACTGATCGACCGTCAGGCCGGCCTTGATGCCGGCGCGGACGTATTCGACGCCGTCGGCCAGCGTATAGGCGAGTTCGAGGTCCTGCGTCGCGCCGGCTTCCTGCATGTGATAGCCGCTGACCGAGATCGAATTGAACTTCGGCATCTCGGCCGAGGTGTAGGCGAAGATGTCGGAGATGATGCGCAACGACGGCGAGGGCGGGTAGATGTAGGTGTTGCGCACCATGAATTCTTTGAGGATGTCGTTCTGGATCGTGCCCGACAGCTTGGCGTGCGGCACGCCCTGTTCTTCCGCCGCGACGATGTAGAGCGCCAGAACGGGGAGCACCGCGCCGTTCATGGTCATCGACACGCTCATCTGGTCGAGCGGGATGCCGGAGAACAGCGTGCGCATGTCGTAGATCGAATCGATCGCGACGCCCGCCATGCCGACGTCGCCGGCGACGCGCGGGTGGTCGGAGTCGTAGCCGCGGTGGGTGGCGAGGTCGAAGGCGATCGACAGGCCCTTCTGGCCGGCGGCGAGGTTGCGCCGGTAGAAGGCGTTGGAATCTTCCGCCGTCGAGAAGCCGGCGTATTGCCGGATGGTCCAGGGCTGCGCCGCGTACATCGCGGG
Organism: uncultured Undibacter sp.; assembly: GCA_964372105.1. GTDB lineage: Bacteria > Pseudomonadota > Alphaproteobacteria > Rhizobiales > Xanthobacteraceae > Pseudolabrys. The sequence continues at coordinate 15 of CAYJPU010000289.1, read as the reverse complement.
GTAGGGGCCGCGCAG
>CAYJPU010000288.1:0-3361 GCA_964372105.1 uncultured Undibacter sp. | reverse complement strand
CCCTGGCCCATGATGTCGGGCGCGGTGCCGTGGCAGGGCTGGAACACCGCGTGGCTGTCGCCGATGTCGGCCGACGGCGCGATGCCCAAGCCGCCGATCAATCCGGCGGCCAGATCGGAGAGGATGTCGCCGAACATGTTCTCCATCACCATGACGTCGAAGTCCCACGGCCGCTTCACCATCAGCGCGGCGCAGGCGTCGACGTACAGCAGCTCGGTCGCCACGTCAGGGAATTTCGCCTTGCGTTCGGCGAAGATGTCGCGCTGCCAGTTGAAGGCTTTGAACACATTGGCTTTGTCGACCAGCGTGAGCCTGCCCGGGCGGCCGCGCTTCTTGCGCCGCGCGGCGAGTCTCAGCGAGAAGTCGAACAGCCGCTCGGTGGTCTTGCGCGTCACGACCAGCGTCTCGCGCGCCTCGTCGTGCGTGGTGACGCCCTTGCCCATCGAGGCGAACATGCCCTCGGTCGACTCGCGGATCAGCACGAAGTCGATGCCGTGTTTTTCCGCGCCGACGATCGGGCTCGGCACGCCGGGGATCAGCCGGGCCGGGCGCACGCCGGCGTAGAGGTCAAAGATGAAGCGCAGTTCGACCTGCGGCATGATCTCGGTGTTGTCGGGATAGCGCACGCTCGGCAGCCCGCAGGCGCCGAGGAAAATCGCGTCGGCGGTCTCGCACAGTCTGATGGTCGATTCCGGCATCGACTTGCCGGTGTCGCGGTAATGTTCGGCGCCGGCGGGCGCTTCGGTGAAGCGGAACGCCAGGCTCGGCGTCGTCGCCTCGATGCGGCGCAGAACCTCGAGCGCAGGCGCCGTCACCTCCGGGCCGATGCCGTCGCCCGGCAGCACGGCGATATGGAAAGCGGTGTTGGCGGACATAAAACGACCCTCGACCAAGAGAAAGTAATCAATATTGAATAGTGAAGGCGCGCAAGTAATGTGTCGTCCTCATCCTGAGGAGGGCGCGTAGCGCCCGTCTCGAAGGATGAGGACATGTTTGAGCCTCACCCTTCGAGACGCGCACCAAGCGGTGTGCTCCTCAGGGTGAGGGGATAGGTTGGAGCAGAATTTCATGCCCCGTTTCGCCGCCAATCTCGGCTATCTCTACACCGACCGGCCGCTGCTGGCGCGCATCGACGCCGCGGCGGCGAGCGGCTTTCAGGCGATCGAATTGCAGTTTCCCTATGACGTGCCGGCGGCCGACGTCAAAGCGGCGATCGCGCGCAACAAGCTCACCGTGCTCGGCATCAACACGCCCTACGGCGCGCGCGCGGGCTCGTTCGGCGTCGCCGCCGTGCCCGGCCACGAGGAAGAATTCGATGCGGTGTTCGCGCAGGCGCTCGACTACATCACGCACGTCGGCGGCACCGCGGTCCACGTGCTGGCCGGCATGGTGGCGCCGGACGCGCGCGCCGCGGCCGAAAAAGTCTTCGTCGCCAACCTGCAGCGCGCCGCCGACCTAGCTGCGGCGAAGAACATCACGGTGCTGATCGAGCCGATCAACCCGCGCGACCGGCCGAACTACTTCCTCAACACCGTCGAGCACGCCGCCGACATCATCGCCGCGGCGGACCGGCCCAACATCCGCGTGCAGTTCGATTTTTATCACGTGCAGATCGTCGGCGGCGACCTCATCGCCCGGCTGGAGAAGCACCTGCCGGTCATCGGCCACCTGCAATGCGCCGCGGTGCCGTCGCGCCACGAGCCGGACGAGGGCGAGGTCAACTACCCGGCGGTGTTCGCCGCCGTCGACCGGGTCGGCTACCGGGGCTGGATCGGCGCCGAATACCGCCCGCGCGGCCGCACCGAGGCAGGACTAGGTTGGGGCGCGCCTTACGGCCTTAAAGGTTAACCAACAAGGACGTTGAAAAGTCACGCTTTTTCGCTTTGCGCCGGGCCCAAGTCTTGCTAAAATTAACTTATGTTTGGACGGGGCAAGAAATCCGAGGCTGAGACGCTCGCAGCGCCGAACGCGCTCAAGGACGCCGTGCGCGAGGCGCGCATCGAGGCGGCCGAGCGCTCCGCCGTGGTGGTCGACCTGCGCGACGCCGAGCTGGCGCGGCTTGAACTGCTGAACGAGGCGCTCGACCCGCTGTTTACGGACATTCCCGCCGACGTCGAACTGTTCGACCGCGGCGTCAGCCGGGGCGACGTGCCGCGGCTGTGGGTCGACGTGGTCGCCCACGTCGAGATGGGCCGCGACAAGCGGCAATACCGTTTCGTGCAGGACACCCGCTACGGCCGCGCGGTGCTGGCCGAATCGCACGACGCGCCCGACATGGTGCAGGCGGTGACGCGCTACGTCGCGCGCCGCATGGTCGAGCGCGAGCGCGCATTGGCCGACGACGCCGGCGGCGCGGTGGCGCAGAACCTGTTGCGCGGCCAGCGCCGCACCCGCCGCTGGCGCTCGATCCGCGCCTTCGCCTACGGCCTGATCGTCGGCATCGGCGCGCTCGTCGTGCTGGCGCTGCTGTCGGGCCCGCAGCCGTAGTCAGTCGTCACTGGTCAGCATCATCCGTTTGGTCTCGACGACCGCGCCGCCGGGCGTCACCGCGCGCGCGATCAGCTCAACGCGCCACGCGCCGCGCGCGCCGTCGATGGCGTAGAGATGATAGGCGGCGGCGTCCTTGTCGGCGCCGGGCCTGGCCGAGGCCGACGGCACGCCGACCGCCGGCACGCGCGTGCCGTTCGGCCCGGCGAGCCAGTTGACCATGTGCACGTGGTCGTGGCCGTGCAGCAGCAGCTCGGCGCCGTGCGCCTTCAGCACCTTCAGCAGCACTGGCGCATCGAGCAATTGCTTGTACCGTGCCGCTTTCGTCACCGGCGGATGGTGGATCATGACGACGCGGAACACGTCTTCGTCTTTCAGCATCGTGAGCAGCGCCGACAGTTCGGCGAGTTGCTTGGTGCCGATCCAGCCAGTGGCGAGGAACGGCGCCGTCGGCGCACCGCTGTTGACGCCGATCAGCGCGACCTTGCCGCGCCGGCGCAGATAGGGGAAACCGCCGGCGCCTTCGTCGTCCGCCATGTAGGCGCCCCACTGGCGCTGGGCGAACGCGCCGGCCTCGGTGACATAGATGTCGTGGTTGCCCGGCACGAAGCTGACGTCGCGCGCGGAACCCAAGGTTTCCAGCCAGTCGCGGCCGCGCCGGAATTCCGCCGGCAGCGCGATGTTGGCGATGTCGCCGGTCACCGCGATGTGGTCGGGCGCCTGGCGCTTGAGATCATCGACCAGCGCCGCCAGCACGGCGGGGTCGTGGATGAAGCGCCGCTTGCGCTGCCAGTTGATGTAGCCGGTGACGCGCTTGCCGATGAGGTCGAGCCACGACGGCTGCGGCAGCGGCGCGAGATGCGGGTCGGACAGG
>CAYJPU010000287.1:0-3390 GCA_964372105.1 uncultured Undibacter sp. | reverse complement strand
GAGATGGAACCGTTCGACAACGGCACCGTCGAGGTCGCGGAAGCGGCGGCGGAACTCACCACCGCCGGCAAGCTTGTTACGGTAGCGGGCGGCGGCGACACGGTCGCGGCGCTCAACGTCGCGGGCGTGGCCGACCGGCTCAGTTACGTCTCGACCGCCGGCGGCGCCTTCCTGGAGTGGATGGAAGGCAAGGCCTTGCCCGGAGTCGAGGTGTTGAGGGTAAAGTAGTTTTAACTGTCATGCCCGCGCAGGCGGGCATCCAGTAATCGCGGTCGTCGATTTATCGCGATGCAGGGGTTACTGGATCGTCCGCCTTCGCGGACGATGACGCCGAGTATGAGGGGACTTGACGATGAATCTCGACGAACTGAACAAAGTGGCGCGCGCGATGGTCGCGCCCGGCAAGGGCATCCTGGCGGCGGACGAATCCTCCGGCACCATCAAGAAGCGCTTCGACGCCATCGGCGTGGAATCGACCGAGGACAATCGCCGCGACTACCGCGAGATGATGTTCCGCACCGGCGAGGCGATGAAGAACAACATCTCCGGCGTCATCCTGTACGACGAGACGATCTGGCAAAAAGCGAAAGACGGCACGCCGCTGGTCGACGTCATCAAGGCCGCCGGCGCCATCCCCGGCATCAAGGTCGATGAAGGCACCAAGCCGCTGCCGAACTGCCCGGGCGAACTCGTCACCGTCGGCCTCGACAGACTCGCCGACCGCCTGGCGAAGTATTACGAGCAGGGCGCGCGCTTCGCGAAGTGGCGCGGCGTGATCGACATCGGCGCCGGCATGCCGACCTTCTCCTGCATCCACGCCAACGCGCACGCGCTGGCGCGCTACGCCGCGCTGTGCCAGGCGGCGCAGATCGTGCCGATCGTCGAGCCGGAAGTGCTGATGGACGGCGGCCACGACATCGACCGCTGCTTCGACGTCACCACGCGGGTGCTGAAGGAGACCTTCCAGGAGCTGTTCTACAACCGCGTCGCGCTCGAAGGCATCGTGCTCAAGCCGAACATGGCGATCGCCGGCAAGAAGTGCGCCAAGCAGGCGTCGGTCGCGGAAGTCGCCGAGAAGACCGTCAAGATGCTGAAGGAATGCGTGCCGGCCGCGGTGCCGGGCATCGCCTTCCTGTCGGGCGGCCAGTCGGACGAGGACGCCACCGCGCATCTCGACGCCATGAACAAGATCGGCGGGCTGCCGTGGGCGCTCACCTTCTCCTACGGCCGCGCGTTGCAGGCCGCGCCGCAGAAGGCGTGGTCGGGCAAGGCGGAGAACGTCGCCGCCGGCCAGCGCGCTTTTGCACATCGTGCAAAAATGAACGGTCTTGCTGCCTTGGGCCAGTGGAAGGCCGACCTGGAGAAGAAGGCGGCGTAATCACAACGCCGTGCGCGGCGTGACGCGCGCCACGAACTGCGATAATCGAAAGCGCCATGGCCGGGCCAAAAGGCGCGAAGCGCCGTCTTCGCACCTCATGTCCCGGCCATCGACGTATTGAGGCGATGCATGCCCGCGAGCCGCGTTGCAAGACGAGTAGCAACGCGCTAGCCGCGTTGCGTGGCGAATAGCAAAAGGACCCCCCTCCCGTGATCGACCTTTACACCTGGACCACTCCCAACGGCCGCAAAGCCTCCATCATGCTGGAGGAAACCGGCCTGCCCTATACGGTGCATCCGATCGACATCAACAAGGACGAGCAGTTCGCACCGAGCTTCCTCAAGATCGCGCCGAACAACCGCATCCCGGCGATCGTCGATCGCGACAACGGCCTATCGCTGATGGAGTCGGGCGCGATCCTGATCTATCTCGCCGACAAGACGGGCATGTTCATGCCGAAGTCCGGCGAAGGCCGCTACAAGGTGATCGAGTGGCTGATGTGGCAGATGGGCGGCCCCGGCCCGATGCTCGGCCAGGTGCACCACTTCGTGAAGTATAATCCCGGCAAGGCGCCCTACGCCGAGGAGCGCTACCTCAAGGAAGCGCACCGGCTCTACAAGGTGCTCAACACCCAGCTCGACGGCCGCGAATTCGTCGCCGGCGAATACTCGATCGCCGACATGGCGATCTGGCCGTGGATCTCGCGCTTCGAGTGGCAGACCGTCGACCTCAACCAATACCCGAACGTGAAGCGCTGGTACCTGACCATCGCCGCCCGCCCGGCCGTGCAGCGCGGCTACATGGTGCCGAAGGACATGGGCCCGATCCCGATGCCGGCCTGAACTGTCTCGCTGTCATTCCGGGGCCGGCCGAAGGCCGGCACCCGGAATCCAGCCACAAGCACGGAGCGCGGTTCTGTATTCCGGGTTCGCGCCCACCGATCTCGGGTTTACCCGAGATCGGCAACTTATGATGCCCAAGTCGGCTATAGCCGACTTGGGACGCGCGCCCCGGAACGACGACTCCGAAACGAACGCAGACATCTAACGCGTCACGCCGCATTTGCCGGTCGCACACGCCGCGCAATCTCAGGCCCGCGGTCGCGTTCGATGACCGCGATGTCGTATTGGCTTTGCAGGTCGAGCCAGAACTGCGCGCTGTTGCCAAAATAGCGGCCGAGCCGCACGGCCGTATCGGCGGTGATCGAGCGCCGGCCGTTGAGGATGTCGGTGATGCGACCGGACGGAACGCCGATGTCGAGCGACAGCCGGTTGGCGCTCAACTTGCGCGCTGTCAACTCACGCTTCAACAGACGGCCGGGGTGTGCGACGGGGGGCATGGTTCAACCTCTGTGATAATCGACGATCTCAACCTCGAAGGCGTCGCCCCTGCGGAACTCGAAGCAAATTCGCCAGCGGTCGTTGACGGTCATCGCCCACTGTCCTTTGCGGTCGCCCTTTAGTTTGTGCAGCCCGACACTGCTCAAAGGGCTCAGGTCGTGAAGCGATTTGGCGACGTTCAGGGCGAGTAGAAGATCGATCGCTGCCTCAATGTCGAGGCCGCGGAACTGGTTCGGCCGCTCGCCGTCCCAGACCTTCCGGGTCGCGGCATTGCGCCAGGAACGGATCATGGCAAAAATATACTACGTCAAACGGTGAACGGCAAGCTGCCTCGGCCGCCAAGAAGGGCTATAGCGTGCCGAAGGGCGACGGCCCGATCCCGATGCCGGCCTGACCTGTCTCGCTGTCATTCCGGGGCCGGCCGACGGCCGGCACCCGGAATCCAGCCACAGGCACGGAGCGCGGTTCTGGATTCCGGGTTCGCGCTCACCGATCTCGGGTTTACCCGAGATCGGCAACTTATGATGCCCAAGTCGGCTATAGCCGACTTGGAACGCGCGCCCCGGAACGACGAGATAGGAAGCCTGCCTCTCCACTTGGACCTCCCCGGCCCGAACGCATACTCTCGCGGTGATTCGTTGTGCCGTTGCGTCTGACTTACCCGTTCGAGAA
>CAYJPU010000286.1:0-3419 GCA_964372105.1 uncultured Undibacter sp. | reverse complement strand
TCATTTCAGCCGTACCCCCCGGCCGCCGCTGCCGGACGCGGCGCCTTCGCCGATCAGCTCGATGCCGCCGGCGGCGAGCGCGTCGACCAGCTTCATCAGCGAATCGACATTGCCACGGACCACGCCGTCCGAGGCCTCCATTCTTTGAATGGTCGGCAGCGACAGCCCGGCCAGCGCCGCCAATTTGCGCTGATCGAGACCGAGCAGGGCGCGCGCGGCCCGCATCTGGGCACCAGTGATCATGTCTAAAACATCAGTATAGATAATTAGTCGCTGTGTACTGATGGATACTGCGGTGAAATGCGTCTTTCAAGACCTTATTATATTACCGTTTCGGCGCCTTGGCCTGCAGCCGCTGGGTCAGGCGGGCCATGTCGACCACCATGCGCTCGTGCGTGCCGGTGCCGATCTCCTCGGCCTCGTCGCGCGCGGTGACGGTGAACTCGATGCGCCGGCCGTCGACCTTGGTGACCACCGCCTCGGCGGTGACGTCGTGGCCGACCGGGGTCGCCGCCAGATGGCGCACGTTCACCACCGTGCCGACCACGCTCTCGCCCGGCTCGAGATAGTCGCGCACCGCGTTGAGCGCGGCGTTCTCCATGATGGTGACCATCATCGGCGTCGCGAACACCTGCGGCAGCACGGCGTCCTTGAACTGGTTGGCGAGGTGCGCGGGCGTGACGCGCAGCGTGTAGGTGCCCTTGGCGCCCACGGGGATCGGCCGCATCGGTCAGTTCCTCAGTTCAGCTTCCCTGCCGGGGCAAATGATTGATCGCCGACGCCAGGATCACCAGCACAATGCCGCAGATGCCGATCGGCAGGAAGGCTGCGGCCGCGATGCCGCTGAGATCCCAGGCCATGCCGCTGATGATCGGCACGACCACCGCCCAGCTGTAGCTGATGGTGAACATCGCCGCGGTGACGCGGTGCACGTCGTCGGGCGGGCTCAGCATCGGCGGCAGCGCCAGCACCAGGATGAGAATGCCGGCGGCGGCGAAGCCTTGCAGCGTCGCCGATGCCACGATCCACGGCCCGGAGCCGAACACGATGCCGAGGGTCGACAAGACGCACAGCAGTCCGCAGGCGACGTAGGGCCAGGCTTTGCGCTCCATGCGGCCCGCCACCGCCAGCAGCAGGAACGAGGCCGGCAGTTGCCCGACGTTGAGGCCGGTCAGCGCGGCGCCGATCCATTCATCCTGGCCCTGGCTGTGCAGATAGCCCGGGATGAAGGCGTTGGTCGCGAAATACGTAGCGTTGACCGTGCCCAGCACGAAGCCGAGCCGCCAGATCAAGCCGTTGCGCCAGTCCGGCCACCAGCGCCGGCCCGCCGCCGCCACGGTCGGGGCCGGGGCGGGCGGCGCAAACAGCATGATCAAGATGGCGATCGTGGCGACCGGCGCGCTCCACACCACGAAGCCCCACTGCCAGCTGCCGCCGACCAGCGGCAGCACCACCGACAGCGTCAGCGCCACCGGCAGGATCTCGCCGATCAGCAAGCCGTTGGTGTAGACCGCGGTGGCGAAGCCGATGCGGGCCGGCGTCCAGGCGCGCACCGCCGACGGCATCGTCACCTGCATGACGGCGACGCCGGCGCCGGTCGCGATCGTCATGGCGTAGAGCCAATAGATATCGGGTAGGGCGCCGCGCAAGGCGCCGCCGGCGGCGGTAAGCAGCAGCCCCACCACCAGCGCGGTGCGCACGCCCAGCCGCGCGATCAGCAGCGAGCCGGGCACCGCCGCCAGGGCGAGCAGCATCGAGGGCAGCCCGGTCAGGATGCCGACTTGGGTGGCGCTGAGGTTTAGCGCGTCATGGATCAGCGGAATGACCGGCGGCACCGATAAAATGGTAAGCCGCAAGGCATTGCCGGCGAGCCAGAGCAACAGCAGCGAAACGAGGATGCGCGCCCCCGGCGATGCGCCGTTGGCACTTGCGATGGTGGAACCCGGCATTACGTGACGATTGGCTTTCTGGGACGGACTGATATTGGCAGAGGCGGGATACCATAGACCGCGGCGCGGCGCACGGTGGGGTCCGGCGCCTGTCGGCCGGCGGCAAGACGGACGGAGGACGCGGCGATTTCCAACGACAAGTCACGGCTCTACGCGATCGGCGACATCCACGGCCGCCTCGATTTGCTCGACCGCGCCGTCGCGGCCATCGAGCGCGACGTCGCGCTCTATGGCGGCGATGCGCTCACCGTCACGCTCGGCGACTACATCGACCGCGGTCCGTCGTCGCACGGCGTGATCGAACGGCTCGCGGACAATCCGTTTCCGACGCCCTACGTGGCGCTGCGCGGCAATCACGAGGCCATGCTCGAGGAATTCCTCGACGACCCGGCGGTCGGCCGGCACTGGCGCGCCCAAGGCGGCGCCGAAACGTTGCAGTCTTATGGCGTCGCGGTGCGTGGCCTGATGGTGGGCAAGGCCAATGTCGAGGCGTCCGAGCGCCTGCGGGCGGCGATGCCGGCCAAGCACACCGCCTTCCTGCGCTCGCTGCGTTTGTCGTTCAGCCACGGCTCTTTTTTCCTCTGCCATGCCGGCGTGCGGCCGGGCGTGCCGCTCGAGGCGCAGAGCGAGCGCGACCTGATGTGGATCCGCAAGGAGTTCCTCACCAGCAGGGAGGATTTCGGCAAGATCGTCGTGCACGGTCATACGCCGGTGCCTGCGCCGGAAGTGCTGCCGAACCGCATCAACATCGACACCCAGGCTTACGCCAGCGGCCGGCTGACCTGCGTGGCGCTGGAAGCGGACGGCTACCGCTTCCTCGATCTGTAGTTCCACGCGCGCGACAATAAAAAAAGCGCCCCGGGGCATCCGGGGCGCTCCTTCGTTGGAGGCTGTCGCTTAAGGGTTAGGCGGCCTTGGTGTCGATCACCTGTGCGCCCACTTGCGGCTTCGCCTGACCGCCGATCGGAATCTGGCGCGGCTTCTTGGCCTCGGGAATCTCGCGCACGAGTTCGACGTGCAGCAGACCATTCTCGAGCGTCGCAGCTCTGACGACCACGTGGTCGGCAAGCTGGAAGGCGCGCTCGAAGGCGCGCGCGGCGATGCCCTGATGGAGCACTTCGCCGGCCTGCTCTTCCTTGGCCTGCTTGGCGCCCTTGATCGTCAGCGTGTTCTCTTTGGCTTCGATCGACAGATCGTTTTCGCCGAAACCGGCGACCGCGACCGTGATGCGGTAGTCGTTCTCGCCCGTGCGTTCGATGTTGTAGGGCGGATAGCCCGGGGCGGTTTCGAAGCCATCGAGCATCGAGAACAGCCGGTCGAAGCCGACGGTGGAACGATAGAGAGGAGCAAGATCGAACGTACGCATAAGCATATCCTCCTTGGTGAGCGACATGCGGTGGCCCGCCAGATGGCCGGACCAGACCGTGCGCAGCCGTCATTGGCCTGCGCGAGAATTGATATGGGGAGGTC
>CAYJPU010000285.1:0-3446 GCA_964372105.1 uncultured Undibacter sp. | reverse complement strand
TAGCAAATCGTTAATCAAGGCCCGCTTTGGCCCGCCCGGGCCGGCCCAGGCCTTAACACAGCAAAACGGCCGGCGGTTCCATGTGCCGGCCGTTTTTCAACTCGGAGTGTGGCGCCGCTACTTGAGCGGCTGGCCGATCGTGACGGTCAGCGAGCCTACGCCCTCGACCTCGCATTCGAGCTTGTCGCCGACCACCGTCGCAGCGACGCCGGCGGGCGTGCCGGTCATGATGATGTCGCCGGCTTCCAGCGCGACCATCTCCGACAGGTTGGAGATGATTTCCGGCACGTTCCAGATCAGCTGGTTGAGGTCGCCGTCCTGGCGCAGCGTGCCGTTGCACTTGAGCGTGATCTTGCCCTTGGTCGGGTGGCCGGTCGCGGACGCCGGCTTGATCGGGCCGCAGGGCGCCGAATGGTCGAACGCCTTGCCGATTTCCCACGGCCGCTTCAGGTCGCGCGAGGCGATCTGCAGGTCGCGGCGGGTGAGGTCGATGCCGACCGCGTAGCCGTAGATGTGGTCATTGGCCTTGGCGACCGGGATGTTGCGGCCGCCGCTCTTGAGCGCGACCACCAGCTCGACCTCGTGGTGCATGTCCTTGGTCAGCGACGGGTAGGGCACGGTCGCGCCGTCCGGCACGACCGCGTCGGCCGGCTTGGCGAAATAGAACGGCGGCAGCCGCTCGTCCTGGCCCATCTCACGGATGTGCTCGATGTAGTTGCGGCCGACGCACCAGATGCGGCGCACCGGGAAAACCTTGTCGGTCCCGGCAACGGCGATGGCGGCTTGCGGCGGCGGCGTGATGACGTAGTCGGCCATGGGTATAGACCACTGATTTGGTTGGAGAAAAGCCCGGCGCAAAGCGGCCGGGCCGGAAAGGCGCTGTGGGTTAACAGGTGCGGTGCAGGGCCGTCAACGGCCCCGCCTCAGGTCCCAAGTCAGGACGACGCCAGCGCCGCCGCCGGCCGTTCCTGCTGTTGCAGTTGCAGCCGGTAGAACGAGGCGTAGCGGCCGTCGAGGCGCAGCAGTTCGTCGTGCCGGCCGGATTCCAGCGCCTGGCCGTCCTCGACGACGTAGATGCGGTCGGCGTGCGCGACGGTGTGCAGCCGGTGTGCGATCGCCAGCGTGGTGCGGCCCTGGCACAGGTGCTCCATCGCCTCGCGCACCTGCAACTCGGCTTCGGAATCGAGCGCGGCGGTCGCCTCGTCGAGCAGGATGATCGGCGCGTTGCGGATCAGCGCGCGCGCGATCGCGACGCGCTGGCGCTGGCCGCCGGACAGTTGCAGGCCGTGCTCGCCGACCGGCGTGTCGTAGCCGCGCGGGAACGTCAGGATGAAGTCGTGCGCGTAAGCCGCCTTGGCGGCGGCGACGATCTCGTCCTCGCTGGCGCCCGGCTTGCCGAAGGCGATGTTCTCGCGGATCGTGCCGCGGAACAGGAACACGTCCTGGCCGACGTAAGCGATGTGCTGGCGCAGCGACGTGCGCGACACCTGGCCGATGTCCTGCTCGTCGATGACGATCTTGCCGTGCTCCGGCTCGTAGAAGCGCATGATCAGATTGAAGACCGTCGACTTGCCGCCGCCGGACGGGCCGACCAGCGCGGTCAGCTTGCCGGGCTCGGCGGTAAACGACATGCCGCGCAGCACCGACTCTTCGCCGCGATAGCCGAAGCGGACGTCGCTGAACTCCAGCCGCGCCGACTTCACCTGCAAGGCCGGCTTGTCGAGGTCGGGCGCTTCGCTCGGCGGTGAATCGATCACCTCGAACAGGATGCGCACGCCGACCAGTCCGCTGTTGAGCTCGATGTTCAGCCGGGCCAGCCGCTTCGCCGGCTCGTAAGCCAACAGGAACGCGGTGATGAAGGAGAAGAATTGCCCCGGCGTCGCGCCGGTGTCGATGACCCGGTAGCCGCCATAGGTGATGGCCATGGCGATGGCGACGCCGCCCAGAGTCTCCATCAGCGGGCTGGCGCGGCTCGACAGGCGCGCCAGTTTGTTGGCCTCGTGCTCGACCGCCGCGACGTTGCGGTCGAAGCGCTCGCGCATGATGCCTTCGAGCGTGAAGGCCTTGACGATGCGGATGCCCTGCAGCGTCTCCTGCAAGGTCTCGAGCACCTGCGTGTTGCCGTGGAACTGGGTGCGCGCGATCTTGTAGATGCGCCGGATCAACTTGCGCAGAATCAGGAAGGCCGGCGGCGCCACCACGAAGCTGAAGAACGACATCAGCGGGTCCTGCACGACCATCACGGTCAGCAGGCCGATCAGCGACAGGAGATCGCGGCCGAGCGAGGTGATCAGGAGGTTGATCACCTGCGTCGCCGCCGCCGCGCCGGTCGACAGCCGCGCGATGAACTCGGTCGAATGGCGGTCGGAGTAGAACCGCAGGCCTTCGCTCAACAGCTTCGAGAACACCGCGCGCTGGTTGTTGGCGACGATGCGGTTGCCGATCTGCGACAGCAGCACGCTGTGGCCGTAGGTCGCGATGCCCTTCATCGAGAACAGCACGACCGTGATGCCGCCGAGCAGGAAGATGCCCGGCAGGTTCTTGTTGACGTAGGCCTGGTTGATGACCTCGCCGATCAGATAGGCGCTGAACGCGGTGCAGGCGGCCGCGACCGCCATCAAGACGAACGCGAGCGCGTATTTGCGCCAGTGCACCAGGCCCTGCTCGGCGATCAGGCGCCGGATCAGTGTCGTGGCGCGGTAGCGCGCGTCGTCGTCGGCTTCATGCAAGCGTTTATCGTTCATTCGCCCTCTTCGCGCCTGTATTATGGCACGGGCTCGCGCGCGAGGCCGTTCCTTGCCTGCCGCGGGGGAATTTTTCAAGCCCAAAGGCCGCCGTTACGCGGCCGCCGAAAATATTCGTCTGGAAAAGCGGTTTTTGCGGTCAGCCGGTCGCGCTTTCGCGCTTTCCGGGCAGCCGTTTCTCCCAGGCGAGCGCGTGGTTCACGATGGTGTCGAGATCCTGGAATTGCGGACGCCAGTCGAGCGTCTTGCGGATGCGCTCGACATTGGCGACCAGCGAGGCCGGGTCGCCGGCGCGGCGGCCGCTGATCTCGACCGGGAAATCGTGCCGGCAGGCGCGCTTCACCGATTCAATCACCTCGAACACCGAGGCGCCGCGGCCATAGCCGCAGTTGAAGGTCGCGCTCGCGCCGCCGCGGCGCAGATAGGCGAGCGCCGCCGAATGCGCGCGCGCCAGATCGCTGACGTGGATGTAGTCGCGGATGCAGGTGCCGTCCGGTGTCGGGTAGTCGGTGCCGAAGACGTCGATTTTGGCGCGCTTGCCGAGCGCGGCCTCGCAGGCGACCTTGATGAGGTGCGTGGCGCCCGCCGTCGACTGGCCGGTGCGGCCCTTCGGGTCGGCGCCGGCGACGTTGAAATAGCGCAGCACGACGAAGCGCAGGCCGTGCGCCTTGCCGGCGTCGTGCAGCATGATCTCCGACATCA
>CAYJPU010000284.1:0-3458 GCA_964372105.1 uncultured Undibacter sp. | reverse complement strand
CCGTGCTTTGCCGGCGCGGCGCTTACTCAAATTGAGACGCTGGCGCCGGCGGATACGGGCGACGGACCGGCGTCTCACCACGGCACCCACATTGCCAGCATCATCTTCGGACAACCGGGCAGCGGGATCGAAGGCGTCGCACCGGCCTGCAGCGGCGCCATTGTCCCGGTCTTCGCCAACGGGCCGAAGAACACCCTGATCATGTGCTCGCAGCTCGACCTGGCGCGCGCGATCCTGCAGGCCGTCGAGCACGGCGCACACGTCATCAACATCAGCGGCGGTCAGCTGAGCAATAGCGGCGAAGCCGAGCCCCTGCTCGCCAAGGCCATCCAGACCTGCGCCGAACGGAACGTGCTGTTGGTGGCGGCCGCCGGCAACGACGGCTGCGACTGTCATCATCTTCCGGCCGCGCTCGACACCGTGCTGTCCGTCGGCGCGATGGACGCGCAAGGCGCGCCCCTCGACATCAGCAATTGGGGACAGGCCTACCAAAGCCAGGGAATCCTGGCGCCGGGGCTGAACATCGTGGGGGCCGTGCCGGGCGGCGGCGCCGGCGTGAAGAGCGGCACCAGCTTCGCGACCGCACTCGTTTCAGGCGTTGCGGCGCTCCTGCTCAGCGTTCAGCGCAAGCGCGGTGAAAAGCCCGACCCTCACGCCGTTCGGATGGCTCTCATCAACAGCGCAACACCCTGCAATCTCACGCAAGCGACCGACAACCGCCGATGCCTGTCGGGGCGACTGAATTCAAAGGGCGCATTGAATCTTATCATCGAGGGAGGAACGACAATGAGCGTAACGACCCTGGTCGAGCCGAGCGAGGCGACGACCGTAGCACCGACTGAATTACCGGTTGTCGAGCCGACAACAGCCAATGCCGCTTTGCGGGCCCAGGCCTCTGCCGCAGCGGTCTTTGCATCGGAGGCGGCGCCTCCGGCATCGGCCGGCATCGTGCCGACTGCACCGGTCTCGCCAGTTCGCGGCATCGCACCTTCGGATTGCGGGTGCGGGTGCGGCGGCGGCGGCACGACCTGCACCTGCGGCACAAACAAGGCGGCGCAACTCGTCTACGCCCTCGGCAAGGTCGGTTACGACTTCGGCACCGAGGCGCGCCGGGATTCGTTCGCGCAGGCCATGCCTGGCAGCGCCAACCCGCACGACCCGGCACAAATGGCCGCGTATGTCGCCGAGAATCCATTCGAAGCCGAATCCCTTATCTGGACCCTCAACCTGGATGCGACGCCGATCTATGCGGTCGTGCCGGCCGGTCCTTATGCGGCCGTGGCCTATGAACGCTTGCGCCAGGCCTTCCAGGGGCAATCGGGCCAGGGCGTCGAACTGGTTTCGATTCCGGGCGTGATTTCCGGCAGCGTGACATTGCTGTCCGGACAGGTCGTTCCCGTCATCGTTCCGGCGGTCCGTGGCATGTTCAGCTGGGCGACGCAGCCCCTGATCGCAAGCGTGCTCGGCGCGGCGCCCGCGGCCGGCGCAGACCGCACCATCTATGACAAGCGAGTCGCCGGTCTCGGCAACTTCCTGAACCGGGTCTATTACGACCTGCGCAACCTCGGTGTGACCGCAGAAGAGCGCGCGCTCAACTTCGCAGCGACCAACGCCTTCCAGGTTTCGCAGGTGATGGAGAGCGCGGCGCACGGCGACCTGGAGCTCGACACGGTGAGCGTGCGGAAAAGCCCGGTGTGCCGGCCGGATTCGGACTGCCACGACATCGAGATCCGGTTCTTCGATCCGCGCGACACCAGGATCGCCGACAAAGTTTATCGCTTCACCGTCGATGTCAGCGACGTCATGCCGGTGACGATCGGCGAGGTGCGCGCCTGGCGGAAGCGGGCCTGAGCCAAGGCCCGAAGCAGATGACTTTGGTCCGGACACGTGCCGGCCAGTCACATTTTACGAGCATCGCTTGCGGGAAGCGATGAGCCCACCAAGGGCCGTTTAATCCGCGTCGATCGTCCCGCGCCGGCGCAACCGAGGAGTACGAACGATGAGACTGCCAAATCAATCCCCGCCAGTCATGCGGAGCGTCAGCAATGCCGCCATGCTGAAGACGGGCATCGAGGCGTCGGGCATCGCCTGCACGATTTGTCATATGGGCTGCAACGCCTTGCCGGAGCCGGCGAGAACCGTGTGCAACTTGGCCTGCGATCACACGGTTTGCTAGGCGACCACGAGGACGTCAGACGCCGTTCGAACGGCGTCGGCGTTTGCCTCTGACTGGAAAAAACGCATGGCGGCCTCCGTGCCGCCATGCGCATCTGGTCTGAAACCAAACAAGCGGGAGCAACGCATGGTCTCAGCAATGCGAATCATTGCCATTGCCGCACTCTGGTCGGTCGCCGTCGTAGCAATGTCACCGCCTGCAGGTGCCAAGACGAAGGAAGACAAAGCCTGCGAGGCGAAAGTTCAGGAGTGCGTCAAAGAGTGCGCCCGGTACAATCCGCCAAGCACCTGCAGGAGATATTGTCAGCGCGGTTTCTTCTGCGATAGCCGGAAACCCGGCTAACTCTCCAGCCTCTCCATCGGCACCATGGCCGCGTCCTTGGAATTGCGCAGTACCAGGGACGTCTTCACGTTGCGCACGTTGGGCGCGGAGGTGAGCTTCTCGACGAAGGCCTGGAACGTCTTGAGGTCGGGCGCCACACACTTGAGCACGAAGTCGATCTCGCCGGACAGCATCCAGCATTCGCGCACCAGCGGCTGCTTGCGCACGAAGTCCTCGAAGGCCGCGAGATCGGTCTCGGCCTGGCTCGCCAGGTGCACCATGGCGAACACCGCCACCTCGTAGCCGAGCAGCTTCTCGTCGAGCAGCGCGCGGTAGCCCTTGATGTAGCCGGCCTCCTCCAGCGCCCGCACGCGGCGCAGGCAGGGCGGCGCCGAAATGCCGACCCGGCGCGCCAGCTCCACATTGGTGATGCGGCCGTCGTCCTGCATTTCCTTGAGGATCTTGCGGTCGATGGCGTCGAGACGGGCGGACACGGACGGCTCCCTCCACTTCTTCTATTTCCGGCGTCTATCCATACCGCGAAATAATGTTTCGCGAAAGATTATTGCGCGCCGAAAGGTCGTAATGCCGTACCGACCCAAGGCTGTGAGTTTGGTGGGTTGCGTATCTTGCATAGCTTGGCCGAAAGCCATACATCGTCGAAGGCAGACAAGAGCCGGTTCCTGTCCGGCCGCCCGGGCCCCATGCTTGGCCCGTCGACGCCCGCCAGGGGGGCGCTATTCATGTCAAAGACTACGCAGGCCAAGGTCGTCATTATTGGCTCGGGTCCGGCTGGCTACACCGCCGCCATCTATTCGGCGCGCGCCATGCTGGAGCCGATCCTGCTGCAGGGCATCCAGCCCGGCGGCCAGCTCACCATCACGACCGACGTGGAGAACTATCCCGGCTTCGCCGACGTCATCCAGGGCCCCTGGCTGATGGAGCAGATGCAGAAGCAGGC
>CAYJPU010000283.1:2040-3540 GCA_964372105.1 uncultured Undibacter sp. | reverse complement strand
GTCTTAGGTCGCCCGCCGCCGAGCTTGCCGAAGATGTCGCCGATATTGATGGCACCCATCTGCGCGCCCGGCATGCCGGGAATTTCGAACATCGGCATGCCGCCGCCGCCGCCCTGCACCTCGATGTCGATTTCCTTGTCGTCGATCTCGCCGGCGCGCAGGCGTCTGCGGAAGCTTTCTCGCGTGGCGGGGCTGGCGCCCGGGCCGACCAAAGCATCGAGCACGCGCTCTTCCGCTGCCTGTTCGGCGCGCGTCTGCACGTCTTTTCGCTTACGTTCGCGGGTCAGCGCGATGCCGATCTCGACCAGGTCGCGCACGATCTGCTCGACGTCGCGCCCGACATAGCCCACTTCGGTGAACTTGGTGGCTTCCACCTTGAGGAACGGCGCGCCGGCGAGCTTGGCAAGGCGGCGCGAAATCTCGGTCTTGCCGACGCCGGTCGGCCCGATCATCAGGATGTTCTTGGGCAGCACTTCCTCGCGCAACTTGTCGTCCAGCTGCAGGCGGCGCCAGCGGTTGCGCAGCGCGATGGCGACCGCGCGCTTGGCGTCGGACTGGCCGACGATGAAACGGTCGAGCTCGGAAACGATTTCGCGGGGGGAGAAGTCGGTCATACTCGCTATTCACTCTCTGTGTCATCGTCCGCGAAAGCGGACGATCCAGTAACCCCGGTCTAACAATGATGGTTCATTCCGGTGATTACTGGATGCCCCGCTTTCGCGGGGCATGACAGTTCAACTTGTTTTCAAACTTTCAATCGTCACGCTGCGGTTGGTGTAGACGCAGATATCGGCGGCGATGTCGAGCGACTTGCGCACGATCGCTTCGGCGTCGAGCGGCTGATCGAGCAGGGCGCGCGCGGCGGCGAGCGCGTAGTTGCCGCCGGAGCCGATGCCCATGACGTTGTTTTCCGGCTCCAGCACGTCGCCGGTGCCGGTGAGCACCAGCGACACGCTGGCGTCGGCGACGATCATCATGGCCTCCAGCCGGCGCAGATAGCGGTCGGTGCGCCAGTCCTTGGCGAGCTCGACCGCGGCGCGGGTGAGCTGGCTGGGGTACTGCTCGAGTTTGGCTTCCAGCCGCTCGAACAAGGTGAACGCGTCGGCGGTGGCACCGGCGAAGCCGCCGATGACGTCGCCTTTGCCGAGCCGGCGCACCTTCTTGGCGTTGGACTTGATGATGGTCTGGCCGACCGTGACCTGGCCGTCGCCGCCGATGACCACCGTGCCGCCTTTGCGGACGGTCAGGATGGTGGTGCCGTGCCAGGTAGGAATTTCGTTGGGTGCCATACGCTTGAACCTGTGGGGTGACCCGACATGTAAGGGTGTCCACCGGGGGATGCAAACCAGACCCCTGGGGCCGGCCGCGGCAAGCCGGGGACGGCAGGGCGAGGTGGCATATCCGCCGAACCCCTGATAAAAGGCGCCGGACTTAAGCAATTTCAGGGATTTGCCAAAGGACTGCTCATGCGCACGGGTTCCGTGAAGCGCAAGACCAAGG
>CAYJPU010000283.1:0-2030 GCA_964372105.1 uncultured Undibacter sp. | reverse complement strand
GGTATGGTGCGTCGCTCTGGATTCCGGGTTCGCGGACTTCGCCCGCGCCCCGGAATGACGGTGGAGAAAGTGGCAAATCCCATAAACCCCTGATAAAAGGCCGTCGTAATTGAAGGATTTTTGCCAAAGGACCGGCAAATGCGGACAGCCGCGGTGAAGCGCAAGACCAAGGAAACCGACGTCGAGGTCGCGGTCGACCTGGACGGGCAGGGCCGTTCGGACGTCGCGACCGGTATCGGCTTCCTCGACCACATGCTGGACCTGCTGGCGCGCCATTCGCGCATCGACATCACGGCCAAGGCCAAGGGCGACCTGCATATCGACCAGCACCACACCACCGAAGATGTCGGCATCGCGCTCGGCACCGCGGTGAAGCAGGCGCTCGGCGACATGAAGGGCATCACCCGCTACGCCGACGTGCACGTGCCGATGGACGAGGCCCTGACGCGGGTGGCGATCGACATTTCCGGCCGGCCGTTCCTGGTGTTCAAGGCCGAGTTCGTGCGCGACAAGGTCGGCACCTTCGACACCGAGCTGGTGCAGGAGTGGTTCCAGGCCTTCGCCATGAATTCCGGCATCACGCTGCACCTGGAGACCTTGTACGGCACCAACGATCACCATATTGCCGAGTCCTGCTTCAAGGGACTGGCGCGCGCGCTGCGCACCGCGGTGGCGATCGATCCGCGCGCCAAGGACGAGGTGCCGTCCACCAAGGGTTCGCTGGGCGGGTAGGTTAGTCGTCGTCCCCGCGAAGGCGGGGACCCAGTAACCACGAACGTGTCTCGATCACTCAGAGACAGGGGTTACTGGATGCCCGCTTTCGCGGGCATGACAGTCTGAGTAGGACGGCCGACTGCGGCCGAAAATATCGATGCCCACGTACACCGTTCACGCCCCGCCGCCGCGCAAGAGCGAAACGACGAGCGCTCCCGAGCGCTTTCGCTTCGTGCGCGACGGGTTCCATTTCTGGGCCTTCGTGCTGCCGCCGGCCTGGCTGCTGGTGCACCGGCTGTGGCTGGCCTTGGTGATCTATGTCGTCGGCTACGCGCTGCTCGGCGGCGCGCTCGCCTATATCGGTGCGACCGCGAACGTGCAGCTTCTCGTCGGCGCGCTGATCGGCCTGCTGATGGGCTTCGAGGTGTCGAGCATCCGGCGTTGGACGCTGTCGCGCCGCGGCTGGAAGACGCTCGGCTTCGTCGTCGGTGAGGACGCGGAAATGGCCGAGCGGCGCTTCTTCGCCGAGTGGGCCAAGCGCCCGGCGCCGGCGCCCGAGACGCCGCCGGCTCCTGGTGAGCCGGTCTATGCCATGCCGGTGCGGCGCGGCCCGCCGACCGGTCATGACGTGCTCGGCCTGTTCCCGGAGCCGGGAGGGTCGCGATGAGCGTCGCGATCGTCGATTACGGCTCCGGCAATCTGCACTCGGCCGCGAAAGCCTTTGAACGCGCCGCGCGCGAGAGCGGACACGCGCAGCCGATATTGGTCACCAGCGATCCGGCGCGGGTCGCGAAGGCCGGCCGCGTGGTGCTGCCGGGCGTCGGCGCCTTCGCCGATTGCCGGCGCGGACTCGACGCCATTCCCGGCATGGTCGAGGCGCTGAACGAGAACGTGCTGCAACGCGGCCGGCCGTTCTTCGGCATCTGCGTCGGCATGCAGTTGATGGCCGAGCGCGGCCGCGAATACCAGGTCACGCCGGGCCTCGGCTGGATCGCCGGCGAAGTCGACCGCATCGTGCCGACCGACGCCGGCCTGAAGATCCCGCACATGGGCTGGAACACGCTCAACATGCTGCGGCCGCATCCACTGCTGGACGACATTCCGCTCGGGCCCGACGGCCTGCACGCATATTTCGTGCACTCCTACGAGCTCAAACCGGCGCAGCGCAAAGACCTGGTGGCGCAGGCCGATTACGGCGGGCCGCTCACCGCCATCGTCGGCCGCGACAACATGGTCGGCACGCAGTTCCATCCCGAGAAAAGCCAGCGGCTCGGGCTGCGGCTGATCGCGAACTTCTTGAAGTGGACGCCGTGATG
>CAYJPU010000282.1:0-3540 GCA_964372105.1 uncultured Undibacter sp. | reverse complement strand
TCCGTGCCCTCTCGGCAGACTGCGGCGTACTGGGTCCCCGCCTTCGCGGGGACGACACTGTGCAAAAGCGATAACGGACTGAACGCATGAACTTCGAAGAATACGCCGCCAAATCCCTGATCCTGTCGCCGGCCGGCATTCCGGTGCCGCGCGGCATTCCGGTGACGAGCGCCACCGACGCGGCCAAGGCCGCCGCCGAGATCGGTCCCTGCGTCGTCAAGGCGCAGGTGCCGACCGGCAAACGCGGCAAGGCCGGCGGCATCAAGCTCGCCAACACGCCGGCAGAAGCCGTCGCGGTCGCCGGGAAAATTCTCGGCATGACCATCGGCGACTACAAGGTCGAACGCCTGCTGATCGAGGAGCAGGCCAAGATCGTGCGCGAGTTCTATCTCGCCGTCCTGCACGACACCGCCGCCAAGAAGCCGCTGATTCTGTTCTCGACCGAAGGCGGCATGGACATCGAAGAGGTCGCGGCCGAAAAGCCCGACGCCATCCGCAAGCTGCTGGTCGACATCAACGGCGCGCCGTCGGCGGCCGATATCGACGGCATGCTGAAGGGCCTCGATCTCGGCGCCGCCGCGCCGCAGATCGCCCAGATCATCGATCATCTCTACCGCGCCTACCGCGCTCGCGACGCCGAGCTTCTCGAAATCAACCCGCTGGCGCTGCTCGGCGACGGCCGCGTGGTGGCGCTCGACTGCAAGTTCGTGCTCGACGACGCGGCGGTCTATCGCCAGCCGGACATCGCCGGCGGCGGCAGCGCGCCCGCCATGACCGATCTCGAACGCCGCGGCGCCGAGGCCGGCCTCAAGCTGATCCAGCTCGACGGCAATGTCGGCGTGCTGGCGAACGGCGCCGGCCTGACCATGACGACAATGGACGTCGTCCGTTATTACGGCGGCAAGCCCGCCAACTTCCTGGAGATCGGCGGCGAGGCCTACACCAAATCCGAGATCGCGCTCGACCTGGTGCTGTCCAATCCCGGCGTCAAAAGCCTGGTCATCAACTTCTGCGGTGCCTTCGCCCGCACCGACGTGATGGCCGACGGTGTGGTCAAGGCTTGGGCCAAGCTCAAGCCGAAAGTGCCGGTGTTCTTCTCCATCCACGGCACCGGCGAGGAAGAAGCCGTCAAGCTGGTGCGCGATCAGCTCGGCATCGAACCGTATGATTTCATGGAAGACGCCGTCCAGGCGGCGGTGAAGGCAGCGCAATGATCGTTCGCAAGACAGACCGCGTGGTGGTGCTCGGCATCACCGGCAAGCAGGGTACCTTCTGGACCGAGAAGATGATCGCCTACGGCACCAATGTGGTGGCCGGCATCAACCCGAAGCGCGCCGGCGAGACGCATGTCGGCGTGCCGATTTTCGCGACCACGGCCGAGGCCGCCAAGGCGGTCGGCGCCGACGTCGCGGTGATGTTCATCCCGCCGCCGATGGCGAAGGACGCCGCCGTGTCGGCGTCTGAGGCCGGCGTCAAGACGCTGGTTGTGCTCACCGAGCACATCCCGGCGCAGGACGTGATGGCGATGCACGCCGCAGCGCGCCTGCACGGCACCCGCATCGTCGGCCCCAACACCGCCGGCCTCGTCACGCCCGGCGAATGCTTCGTCGGCATCATGCCGGCCTTCGTTCGAAGCGTCTTCGAGCCCGGCCGGGTCGGCGTCATCTCGCGCAGCGGCAGCCTGGGTACGCTGATCTGCCTCAATCTCACGCGCGCGGGCCTCGGCCAATCGGCCTTCATCGGCATCGGCGGCGATCCGATGTTGGGAACCACGACGCGTGACGCGCTCGAAGCACTCGACAACGATGCAGGCACCGACGCCATCGTCATCGTCGGCGAGATCGGCGGCGCCATGGAAGAGGCCGCCGCCGAGGCCGCCAAGAGCATGAAGAAGCCGATGGTGTCGTTCATCGCCGGCGCCGCCGCGCCGCCGGGAAAGAAGATGGGCCACGCCGGCGCCATCGTGACCGGCAGTACCGGCAGCTATGCGGGCAAGCGCAAGGCGTTGGAAGCCGGCGGCATCGTGGTTGTCGATACCCCCTCCCAGATCGCCGCGGCGGTCGCCGCGGGCCTCGGCGCTGCCGGCGCTGTCAGTTAGTTCGCCGCGCGTCGGCAGTAAGGAATTTCTCGTGGCCGCTCCGGTTTTCCATGTCAGCCGTCCTTTGGCTGACACGGTTGCCTATTTCCTGCCCGGTGTGTTGCTCTCGGGTTGACGGGCACTGCGTGTCCAGGGCGCAGCGCAGCGTGAAACGGTGCGCTGTGCAGACCCGGGACCCCGCTTGCTTGGTGAAAACCGGGGCCCCGGATCTGCGGCGCGTCATTCGCCATAGCGCGTAAACGCGCTTATGGCTCATGCTGCGCCGCGTCCGGGGCACGAGCCTCACTCCACCGTCACCGTCTCGAACTCCGCCGGCAGCACGATCTCCAACAGCTCGCAGTCGTCGGAATAGCCGAGCACGCTGTGCTTGATCTTCGGCGGCTGCAGCCAGCACGAGCCGGCATAGAACGTGTGCACGCCTTCGCCTTCGAATTCGGTTTTGTACCAGCCCTTCAGTACGTAGACCATTTGGAAGTCGACGTCGTGGTAATGCGGCGTCGATACGTCTTCCGCCTTGTACGGCGGAAGCATGCGGATGACGTGCGCCCGCACCATGCCGCCGGTCGCCGGCGCGATGCCGAGGTCGCGGTATTTGGCATAGCTGCGCAGGCCCTGGTCGAAGTCCTCCTCGCGGTGGTGGCTGACGGTGAACTTGTGCTTCGGGCGCTTCTTCGCCCGCGTCTTGGCCTTCACGGCGTGGCGGACGCGGGCCTTGCGGGTGGAGGACTTGCGCCGCGCCTGGACTTTCTTCCGGCTCTTGGCCATTGATCCCTCCCTGACGTCGCGAATGAGAGAGTGGACCACGGTGGCAGAAAGCTTGGAAGGGCCCGCGGACGCCGGCATCCGCATTTTCGTCGACGCCGACGCCTGTCCGGTCAAGCCCGAGGTCTACCGGGTGGCCGAGCGCTACGGCCTCAAGGTCTATGTCGTGGCCAACGCCTTCATGGCGGTGCCGGTGAGCCACCTGATCGAGCGCGTCATCGTGCCGGAGGGGCCGGACATCGCCGACGACTGGATCGTCGAACGTGCCACGGCTAATGACATCGTCATCACCGCCGACATCCCGCTGGCCGGTCGTTGCGTCAAGAAGGGCGCGACCGTGATCGGCCCGACGGGCAAGCCGTTCGACGACAATTCGATCGGCATGGCGCTCGCCACCCGCGACCTGCTCACCGATCTGCGTTCGGCCGGCGCCGCGACGCGCGGGCCGAAGCCGCTGTCGCGGCAGGACCTGTCGCGGTTTCTGTCGGCGCTGGATCTGGCGGTGGTGCGGTTGAAGCGGCGGTTGGAGGGACGGTAGCGCGTACTCTCTGCTGTCGCCCCCGCGAAAGCGGGGGCCCAGTACGCCGCAGTCTCTCGATGGGCTGCGGAGTACTGGGTCCCGGGGCTACCCCCGAACAAGTCGGGGGGGGCCCGGGACGGCAACGGAATGTGTGGCGGGG
>CAYJPU010000281.1:0-3567 GCA_964372105.1 uncultured Undibacter sp. | reverse complement strand
GCGCGGCCTTTGTCTGGAGGGGACGCACCCGACAACCACCATTGGAGGATTTCCATGCGTAAGTTTCTCGTATCCGCCGTCACCGTCGCCGCGCTGGTCTGCGCCGGCGCCGCCTTCGCGCAGACCAAAACAGGCGACAGCGCCAAGGGCAAAGTGCTGACCGACGCCAAGGGCATGACGCTCTACACCTTCGACAAGGACGCCGGCGGCAAGTCGGCCTGCAACGGCCCCTGCGCCACCAACTGGCCGCCGCTGACGGCCGCCGCCGACGCCAAGACGGCGGGCAACTACACCGTCGTGGTGCGCGATGACGGCGGTAAGCAGTGGGCCTACAAAGGCAAGCCGCTCTACACCTGGAAGAACGACCAGAAGCCGGGCGACATCACCGGTGACGGCTTCCTCCAGGGTGCGTGGCACATCGTGCAGCCGTAACCGGCGAAGCGGCATCCCGTTCGACGCGAGGGCGTGTACATTGTCCGCATGTACCCGCCCTCGCGCATCGTCTGCCTGACCGAAGAGACCGTCGAGACGCTTTATCTGCTCGGCGAAGAGGCGCGCATCGCCGGCGTGTCGGGCTATGCGGTGCGCCCGGCCCGCGTGCGCAAAGAGAAGCCGCGCGTGTCGGCCTTCATCTCCGCCGACGTGCCGAAGATTCTGGCGCTCGAGCCCGATTTGGTGCTGACCTTTTCCGACCTGCAGGCCGACATCGCGGCCGCGCTGATCCGCGCCAATGTCGCGGTCCACGCCTTCAACCAGCGCGACGTCGCCGGCATCCTCGCCATGATCCGCACGCTCGGCGCGCTGGTCGGCGTGCCGGAAAAAGCCGACGCGCTGGCGGCGCAACTGGCCGCGCGCGTTGACGATGCGCGGGCACGCGCCGCCACGCTGCCGCGGCGGCCGCGC
The DNA here is from genome assembly GCA_964372105.1 of uncultured Undibacter sp. Taxonomy (GTDB): domain Bacteria; phylum Pseudomonadota; class Alphaproteobacteria; order Rhizobiales; family Xanthobacteraceae; genus Pseudolabrys. The sequence goes on along the minus strand of CAYJPU010000281.1, from coordinate 2,664 downwards.
GTCTATTTCGAGGAATGGGACGAGCCGATGATCGCCAACATCCAATGGGTGTCGGAGCTGATCGCGGTGGCCGGCGGCATCGACGTGTTCGCCGAGCGCGCCCAAGCCAAAAGCGCCAAGGACCGCATCGTCACGCCCGCGGCGGTGATCGCGGCGGCGCCCGACATCGTCATCGGCTCCTGGTGCGGCAAGAAATTCGTGCCGGCGAAAGTCGCGGCGCGGCCTGGCTTCGGCGCGGTACCGGCGGTCTCAACCGGCTGGCTGCGCGAGATTAAATCGCCGTTGATCCTGCAGCCCGGACCGGCGGCGCTGACCGACGGGCTCGACGCGCTGGCCGGCATCGTCGCCGGCTGGGCGGAAAATCCTCGTTCCGGAACGCCGGAATAGGCTGTCTGCGGCTGGTGAATCCCGGGCCCGGCCGTGCTATGGTTTGTCGAAACCTGACATAAGGACCTGATTTCCAATGCAGCCGAACACCGCCCGCTCCGACCTCCGCATGGATTTGGCCCTGGTTGCCTTCCTGATCGCGCTCGATGTGGCGGCGCGCCTGCTGCCGCACGCGCCGGGCTTCCTGCCGGTCGCCGCCTCAGGGCTGTTCGCGGCGCGCATGCTGCGGATGCCGGTCCTGGCCGTGATCGTGCCGGTCGCGGCCATGGCGCTGACCGGCCCGGCGCTCGGCGCCGACGACTGGCGCATCTCGATGGTCGTCTATGCCGCGATCGCGGTGCCGGCCCTGCTCGGCATGGCGTCCCGCCGCTGGCACGGCGCGCTGCCGGTGGTCGCCGCCATGCTGACCGGCTCGCTGGTGTTCTTCGCGCTGTCGAATTTCGCGGTCTGGGCCTTCAGCAGCATGTACCCGCTGACCCTGGCCGGTCTGACCCAGTGCTACGCCCTGGCGCTGCCGTTCCTCGACAAGACCGTCCTGGGCGACCTGGTCTGGACCGGCGTGCTGTTCGGCGGCGCCTGGCTGGTGCAGCACGGCCCGTCGCTGGCCAGGCGGGCGCACTAGCCCACCAACTTCCGCAAGCGCTCCCACCAGGAGCTGACGCGCCCGCCCCACGTGGCGGGCGCTTCCGGTTCGGCCAGCCGCAGGCCGACCGTAGTGACCCGGCCGCCTTCCACCGTGTGGGCGAGCAGCGCGATCGGCCCGAGCGCGACGATGTCGCCGGCCTTGACCGCGCGGCCGAGATTTTCAGTGAAAAACGCCGCGAGCGTCACCTCGGTGTGATCGCCGGCGACCTGCAGGCCGTAGATGTCCGCCAGCGCCCCGAGCGTGGCCGTGGCGGGGACGAAGAAGTCGCCGAGCAGCGCCGGATCCGGCTTGGCCGGCGGCGGCATCGCGACGAAGAAGCGGTCGAGCGACGTCGCCTTCTCGGGCGGCGCCAGCAGATAGACGTAGTCGCCCGCGCGCACCGGATCGGCTTCGGCCGGCGTCAGGATTTCCTCGTTGCGGATGACGAGCGTCGGCCGCGCCCAGTTCGGGATCAGCCCGCGGCGCAGGAACGGGCTGTTCGGCGGCACCGGATAGCCGACGATCTCGCGCGCGAGCTGGCCGGGCAGATCGAGCTCGACGCGCTTCGGCAACGGCTCGGCGCGCGTGTAGGCGATGTCGAGCTTGCGGGCGGCGAGCGCGACCGTCCAGCCCTGGATCAGCAGCGAGGACAGCACCACCACGAAGGCGACGTCGAAGAACAGGTAGGCCGCCGGCAGTTCGACCAGCAGCGGAATCGAGGCGAGGAAGATCGCGACAGCGCCGCGCAGCCCCACCCAGGAGATGAACAGCTTCTCACGCCACTGGAACCGGAACGGCGCCAGGCACAGGAAAACCGCCGCCGGCCGCGCCACCAGCATCAGCACCAACGCCACCACGATGGCGCCGATGAAGCTGTCGGCCAGCCGATGCGGCCAGGCGAGCAGGCCGAGCAGCACGAACATCACGATCTGCGCCAGCCAGGTGACGGCGTCGAGGAACACGACGACGGAATTGTGCGCGCGGGTGCGCTGGTTGCCGACCACGAGGCCAGCGAGATAGACGGCGAGATAGCCGGAGGCGTGTATCGAGTTGGCGAAGGCGAACACGACCAGCGCGCTGACCGCTACGAAGGGCGCGTGCAGGCCCTGCGCCAGATTGAGCCGATTCAACACCCAGGTGATGATCTGGCCGCCGGCCAAGCCGATGATGCAGCCGAGAACCGCCTCACGCGCGAGGGTCAGCAGGGCGCTCGACCAGGTCTGGTCGCCGATCAGCAGCATCTGGAGCAGCAGTAGCGCCAGGAACACCGCGAACGGATCGTTGGTGCCGGATTCCACCTCCAGCAGCGCGCGCACGCGCGGCCGCAGCCGCAGGCCGCCGGCGTTGATCAGGAAGAACACCGCCGCCGCGTCGGTCGAGGCAATGACCGCGCCCATCAGCAGCGACTGGGTCCAGCCGATGCCGAGCACATATTTGGCCACCGGCGCCACGATGAGCGTGGTGATCAGCACGCCGACCGTCGCCAGCATGACCGACGGCGCCAGCACGTTGCGGAAGGTGTTGAAGCGGGTGCGCAGGCCGCCGTCGAACAGGATCAGCGCCAGCGCGATGGAACCGACGGTGTAGGCGGCGCCGACGTCGTTGAACTTGAGGCCGCCGGGGCCGCCTTCGCCCGCCAGCATGCCGACCAA
>CAYJPU010000280.1:0-3584 GCA_964372105.1 uncultured Undibacter sp. | reverse complement strand
CCGTCCGAGCCGGGGCCGAGCACGGTCGAGAAACGCGCGCAGATGCCTTCGCGGATGGACATGCGCAGATCCTTCGCCGCCATCAAATCGGTGAGATGGAAATACCGGTTGTCGGTGAAGGTGAAGCCCTTGAGGTCGACCGCGTTGGCTTTGCCGTGCTCGCTGACCTTGCCCAACATCTTGCGATTGCGGCCGCGGCACTCGAACGACTCGTAGACCTCCAGCGCGCGCAGCGCCGCACCCGCCGCCGCCAGCCGCGGCACGGCATCCTCGCGCAGCCAGAGGGCGAGCTGCTCGGCCATCGGGCAGCGCAGATGCGGCGCGGCCTTGACCTCCACGCGCTTGCCGCCGGCGATCAGCACGGCATCGAGCCGCACGATGTCGCCGCCGCCGCAGGTGCCGGGGCCGACCAGGCGCGGGATCAACTCGATCGCGGCAATTTTCTCCAGCCGGCGGTTGCAGTCGGTCGGCTTGGCTGTGATTCCGGCAGCGTCGAAATCGGGGCCGGCCGCTTCCTTGAAGGAGCGCGGCTCCGGCGCGGCCGGCAGCATCCAGGGCGGCGTCGGCGGGATAAAGGGCCGCGGCCGCGGCAGCGGCACGGCCGGCGCCGCGGCGCTCGTGGTGGTCAACGCGCTCGTGGCCAAGGCGCAGACAGCCAGCACCACGACAAGCGACTTCGCAGAACAGGCGCGGCGGAACAAGGCCATAGACGGATGATGCTTTCCCAACGAAGCCGTTGCGCTCGCCCGCGCCGCCGCTAACCTTGGCGGCGACCGGCGAGGGGCCGGTCCAACAGAGACCATAAAGCCTATTCGGGAGGGGAATGCCATGCTGGGCCTGATGCAGGATTGGCCGCTGCTGCTCCATCGCATCATCGACCATGCCGCCATATTCCACGGCGACCGCAAGGTCATCACCCGTTCGGTGGAAGGACCGATGGTCGAGACCACCTATACCCAGATGCGCGCCCGCGCACTCAAGGTGGCGCAGCGCCTGGAGAAGGACGGCATCAAGCTGGGCGACCGCGTCGCGACGCTCGCCTGGAACACCTGGCGGCATCTGGAGACCTGGTACGGCATCCTCGGCATCGGCGCCGTCTACCACACCGTCAACCCGCGGTTGTTTCCCGAGCAGATCGTCTGGATCGTCAATCACGCCGAAGACCGGATGCTGTTTGTCGATCTCACCTTCGTGCCGCTGCTGGAGAAGATCGCCGACAAGCTGCCGACCATCGAGCGCTACGTCGTGCTGACCGACGCCGCGCACATGCCGCGGACCAGCCTGAAGAACGCCGTCGCCTATGAGGACTGGATCGCGCAAGTCGACGGCGACTTCGCCTGGAAGTCGTTCGACGAGAACACCGCGGCCGGCATGTGCTACACCTCCGGCACCACCGGACACCCGAAGGGCGTGCTTTATTCGCACCGCTCCAACGTGCTGCACGCCTTCATGGCGTCGCTGCCCGATTCAAAGAACCTGTCGTCGCGCGACGTCTGCATGCCGGTGGTGCCGATGTTCCACGCCAACGGCTGGTCGCTCGCGTTCTCGACGCCGATGATGGGCGCTTCGCTGGTGCTGCCCGGCGCCAAGATGGACGGCGCCTCGATCTACGAACTGCTCAACACCTACAAGGTCAGCTTCACCGCCGCGGTGCCGACGGTGTGGCTGATGCTGCTGCAGGACCTCGAGAAGACCGGCGGCAAGTTGCCGCATCTCAAGCGCGTGGTGATCGGCGGCTCGGCCTGCCCGCGCGCCATGACCAAGACGTTCCAGGACGTCTACGGCGTCGAGGTGATCCATGCCTGGGGCATGACCGAGATGAGCCCGCTCGGCTCGCTCTGCACCATGAAGCCGGAATACGCGCAGCTCACCGGCGAGGCCAAACTCGACATCGAGATGAAGCAGGGCCATCCGCCGTTCGGCGTCGAGATGAAGATCACCGACGACAACGGCCGCGACCTGCCGTGGGACGGCAAGACCTTCGGCCGGCTGAAGGTGCGCGGGCCGGCGGTGGCGAAGGCCTATTACAAGGTCGACAGCGATCCGGTGTTCGAGAAGGACGGCTGGTTCGACACCGGCGACGTCGCCACCATGGACCAATACGGCTACATGCAGATCACCGACCGTTCCAAGGACGTGATCAAGTCCGGCGGCGAGTGGATCTCATCGATCGACCTGGAAAACCTCGCGGTCGGCCATCCCAAGGTGGCGGAAGCCGCCGTCATCGGCATCAACCATCCGAAGTGGGACGAGCGGCCTTTGCTCGTGGTCGTGCTCAAGAAGGGCGAGACCGCGACCAAGGAAGAACTGCTCGGCTTCATGAAGGGCAAGGTCGCCAAGTGGTGGATGCCGGACGACGTCGCCTTCGTCGACGAGATCCCGCACACCGCGACCGGCAAGATCCAGAAGCTGACGCTGCGGCAGCAGTTCAAGGATTACGTGTTGCCGGGGGTGCAGGCGGCGGAGTGAGGGGATGAAAATTCTATGGAAAGTCAGCAGTGAAGACGTCAGACGCATCAAGGAAATTGTCAATAAGCAGGCGCAGAACCACCTCGTACGCAAACGCAGACTCAAGAATCTGGCCAAAGCCAAACCGCGCGTCACACGTGACGATGTGTGGACCTTGATGGTCAAGATGAGACTGACGTCCGTCCAAAAGTCCGGTCCAAACAGCCACGTCACGAGATTCAATAGCTCAAAGCCGTTTCCACTCAACTACAACTCCCTTTGCAATGCAAAGAAACCCAAGACCTTCATCGCTGACAAACTAAAGCGAGCCGGTGGAATTCGTTTCGTACCTACGATAGCTGATCAACTCGCCAAGAATTTTACGGATCTTCAAAGCGGCGAATGGGACGAGACTCTCAAACAGTGCAACCGTCTCTTGCAGCCAGCGTCAGCAGCTACGGAAAAGGAGGTGGCAGATTACATCAATCGCAAATTTCTTGGCTTTGGACCAAAGCAATCACGCAACCTACTTCAGGCGCTTGGCCTTACGCGATATGAAATCCCCATCGACAGCCGAATTACTAAATGGCTCAACGAATTTAAATTTCCAGTTCGGCTAAATGCTTCGGCGTTGGCGGATCGTGATTATTACGAATTCGTTTCTCAAGGTATCCAGATGCTTTGCGCTAAAGCAAACGTATATCCTTGCATCTTGGACGCGACTATTTTTTCAATGAAAGACGGTGATGGATGGACCAAGGAAAATGTTTAATCAAAATCCTGAAATTTCTCGCCGTCATCCTGAGGTGCAAGCCGCGCCAGCGGCGAGCCTCGAAGGATGAGCAGCCACGGACTCACGGGCCGTCGCCCTTCGAGGCGCGCCGTTGGCGCGCACCTCAGGGTGACGGGAAAGAGTCACCACCCGCTCATTCCCGCGCAAGCGGGAATCCAGTCTTTGCTATTCGCTAGATAGTCCTGGGTCCCCGCTTTCGCGGGGACGAGCGGAGATGAAATTCCCCCGCAAGGAATGCTACGCGCCTTACGTCCCGTCCGCCTGGTTGCTGGCGACTTGCGACGGCACCGGCTCGTCGGCGCTGCGCAGGACGATGATCTGGTTGAACTTGCCGTCCTCATAA
>CAYJPU010000279.1:0-3596 GCA_964372105.1 uncultured Undibacter sp. | reverse complement strand
AAGCGCGTGCCGACCGCCGAGTGGATCACCTTCTCGCCCAGCGCCGCGCGCGCCAGGTCGTAGAAGCGGTCGCCGGTGCAGTGCGCGGTGACGAGATAGTCCGGATTGATGGCGCGGAATTCCGCGATCGTCTGGTTGATGTAATCGTCGCCGAGCGGCGGCACGACATGGAAGCCGCCGATGACGGCGAGCACCTTGTCGACGCCGGAGGCCTTTATTGCCTGGCGCACCGTGTTGACGACGCCGCGGTGGCTGCACGAGGTCAGCACCACCAGGCCCCTGCCCTTCACCAGATAGCTGGTCGCGATCTCGTGCTCGAAATCGTCGGGGATGTAACCGCCCGTGTTCTTCTCCGCCGGCATCTTCTCGGGGAAGCATCCGAAGCCATCGACGATGCCGATAAACTCCTCCGTCGGCTGTAATGGCTTCTCGAACGAGGTCTGGCCGATGCGGCCGGTGGTGAAGGCGTGGTCCGCGACCAGCGCCGGCTCCGACGCCATCATCAGCGTCAGGTTGGCGTCGATAATGGCCTGGCGGTCGAGCGCGCCGAACTGACCGCTCGGATTGCGGCGGATGCAGAACGTATCCTCGCCGCCGCAATAGAACGGCAGCTTCGGCTTGAGCGCGGCTTTGTGCGCGTTGAGGAAGCCGACCATGCCGCCGAAGTGGTCGTAATGGCCGTGGCTCAGCACCATGGCGTCGAACGTCGCCGGATCGACGCCGAGGATGGCCATGTTGTTGTTCAGCACCTCCGGCGTGTAGCCGAAGTCGATCATCACGTTGCGCTCCTCGCCGCCGATGAAGGACTGCGCGTGCATCGCGAGGCCCCATTCGCCGTTGAGCACATGGCGCGGCGGCGCATCGGGCCGCGTGTTGCCGCCGCGGCGCTCGATGGTGAGCCCTTCGCGCTTCTCGTTAGGCACGAACTGAATGACGATGTTGTCGGTCACCACCCGCACGGCGACCTTGTCGACCTGCGGCACCGCGCGGCCGAGCGGCGTTGCCGGCGCGGTGCGCTTGGCCGTGGCGAGCGCCGCGACCACCGCCGAGACGAAGCCGGCGCCGCCGCCGCACAGCGGACCGAGCGCCGACAGAAACGAGGCCTCGGGGCCGCAGGCGCAGGGTCCAAACAGCATGATTAAGGCTCCGGCGAATGGGGATGGAACGATAACGGGCGAGGCTTACTTCCAGCAGAACTTGGCGTCGGCCTCGTTACGCTTGCGGGTCGCGTAGAAACTATCGCGAGTCTTGGCGTCGGCGAAATAGGCCTTTTCCTTGGCGGCGCGTTCCTTGGCGTTGGCGACCGCGCGCTTGGCGTTGGCGGCGCGATCCCCCGGCAGCGCCGGCGCGCGCGCCATGAACATGACCTCGTAAGGGTTGGCCTCGACCCAGGCGACCGCCTTGGCATGCGCCTCCTGCTGCTTGGCGAGATCGCAGAATGCGTAACCGTTGATGACCGGCCCGGCCAGCGTCGCGAAGCTGCGCACCGCGTCGTCGGCCTGCGCCAGCAACTGCGTCTTGGTGTCCAGCACGTCCGACATCACGATGGTACGCTCCTTGGCGGCGTAGAACCAGAACACGGCGTCGTCGCGCAGGCCGACGTCGTAGAACCGGATCGCCAGCACCATCAGCGTCATCGGCGTGACCAACTGGGGCTTGGCCACGATCAAGTCGCGCGCGGCCAGGATGTCCTCGCGCTTCTGCGACGCCAGCAGGTCGTTGTACTGCTTGCCGACGCCGACGCGCGGCGCGCCGCCCGGCGTGCGCGAGGCCTCGTAGAACGGCGTCACGTAGATATCGATGCTGCACACCGGCTCGGCCGCGCCTGCGGCGCCGGAAAACAGCGCCGCCACCAGCATGGCCAGCGCGCGCGTGAGATTGGTCATTCAGCGCCCCCGAAATGGTTAGACCGGCGACCGCGGCGGCTCACTTGACGGGCGGCAGTTCGGCCAGAAAGGCCTTCACGATATCCGCCGCGCCGTGGTCGTCGAGATCGACGTGGTTGCCCATTGGTAGCCGTACGAAGCGTTTGGGTTCATTCGCAAGCGCAAATAAGCGCTCGCCGAACGCGAGCGGCACGATGGCGTCGCGCGCGCCGTGCAGCACCAAAAGCGGCGCGGTGACGCGGCCGATGCGCCGGTCGGAGTGGAACGGGTCCTTCATCAGCCAGCGCACCGGCGCAAACGGATAGGCGGCGGCGCCGACATCGGCGGCCGAGGTGAACGGCGCGTCCAGGATGAGGCCGCCGACCGCGCGTTCGGCGGCGAGCGCAATCGCGACCGCGGTGCCGAGCGATTCGCCCCACAGCACGATGCGCCTGGCCGGATAGCGCGCCACCGCGAAGTCATAGGCCGCTTGCGCGTCGAGGATCAGGCCGGTTTCGCTCGGGCGGCCGGTCGAACCGCCATAGCCGCGATAGGACAGCGCGACCAGGCCGTAGCCGGCGCTCGCGACCCAGGCAAAGCGATCGGCGCGCAGATTGAGCGCGCCGCCATTGCCATGAAAATACAGCAGCACCGGCTTAGTCCCACGCGGCGCTATGTGCCAGGCGATCAGCCGCTCACCGTCCGCCGTGCGCAGCGTGACCTCCTCGGCCTGCGGCAGCCCGGCCGCGGCCGGCGCCGTGCGCGCGCGGTCTGGGAAATACTGCAGCGAGCGTTGAAACACGTACATCAGCGCCAGCAGCCCGCCATAGCCGAGCACGACGGCGATCAGCAGCCATTTCAGCGCGCTCATGGCTAAAACGCCGCGCAGACGGCTTGCGACACCACGCCGACCGATTTCTGCTTGAACCGCTTGATGTAGGCGGCGGTCGCAGCGACGATGCGCGCGCGCGCGTCGGCATCGTCCGGCGTCACCGCGACGACGATCTTGCTCGGCTCGCGCACGATTGTCCGGCCCTCGCGCCACTGGCCTTTGCCGTCGATCACCGTCAGGCCGAAGGGAAAGCGCGGCGTCAACTCGCGGTCGACAAAAGCCCTCCATTGCCGCTCGCTGACGCCGACGCGGCTGCCGATGTTGCGGCCGAAAAACAATTCGTTGCGCAGCATCGGCTTGAGCGGATCCGCGCAGACGAGCGGCTGCGCCGGCGCCGGGCTGGCCCACGCGGCGATGGCGATGACGATGAGAGGCTTCAGCCCGCGCATTTAAAAACGATAGCACGCCGCCGGCGCGGCACGAGATCACATCGCCTTGACGATGCTCTCGGTCATCTTCTTGGCGTCGCCGAGCAGCATCATCGTGTTGTCGCGGTAGAACAACGGGTTGTCGATGCCGGCGTAACCGGAGGCGAGCGAGCGCTTGATGAACATCACGGTGCCGGCCTTCCAGACCTGCAGCACCGGCATGCCATAAATCGGCGAGGTCTTGTCTTCCTCCGCCGCCGGATTGGTGACGTCGTTGGCGCCGATGACGAAGGCGATGTCGGCCTGCGCGAACTCGGAGTTGATATCCTCGAGCTCGAACACCTCGTCGTAAGGCACATTGGCTTCGGCCAGCAGCACGTTCATGTGGCCGGGCATGCGGCCCGCCACCGGATGAATGGCGTATTTGACCTCGACGCCTTCCTTCTTGAGATGGTCGGCCATCTCGCGCAG
>CAYJPU010000278.1:0-3603 GCA_964372105.1 uncultured Undibacter sp. | reverse complement strand
TGGTTGTATTCGGCCAGTTTCTCGAAGTGCTGATCAGCGGCCTGCTGGCGGGCGTGCTTTATTCGCTGGTCGCGCTCGGCTTCGTGCTGATCTTCAAGGCCTCCGGCGTCTTCAACTTCGCGCAAGGCGCGATGGTGCTGCTGGCGGGCCTGGCGCTGGTGCGCGCGCTCGATTTTCTGGTGGCGAAGGGGCTGCCGTTCTGGGGCGCCGTCATTGCCGGGCTGCTGTTTGCCGCCATGATCATGGCGATCACGGCCTGGCTGGTGGAGCGCTTCGTCCTCGGACCGCTGGTCAATCAGGACGGTCTGACGCTGTTCATGTCCACCATCGGCGTGACCTTCATCATTGAAGGCGGCGCGCAGATGTTGTTCGGCTCCGAAGTCTATCCGCTGCCGCTGTTTCCGACCGACGCCTGGTTCCTGATGGAGAAGGCATTCCCGGGCGGCATCCTGGTCAGCAAGATCGACGTCTGGGGCGGCATGATCGCGGCGGTGCTGGTGGCGGGCCTCGCGCTGTTCTTCCAGCGCACCAAGACGGGACGCGCGCTGCGCGCGGTGGCCGACGATCACGCCGCGGCGCAGTCGGTCGGCATCTCGCTCGACTGGATCTGGTTCATCGTCTGGCTGGTGGCCGGGCTGGTGGCGCTGGTCGCCGCGACCGTGTGGGGCACCAAGCTCGGCGTGCAGTTTTCCATCACGTTCCTGGCGCTGAAGGCGCTGCCGGTTCTGATCATCGGCGGCTTCACCTCGGTGCCGGGCGCCATCGTCGGCGGGTTGATCGCGGGCGCCGGCGAGAAGATCGCCGAAGCCTATCTCGGGCCTTTTATGGGCGGCGGCATCGAATATTGGTTCGCCTATGTGCTTGCGCTGGCCGTGTTGCTGGTGCGGCCGCAGGGGCTTTTCGGCGAACGCATCATCGAGCGAATCTGAGGGGACTTCCGTGCTGTACCGCGAAACCGGCCAGTTCAAGACCAGCTACGCTGCCGACATGGCGATCTTCCCGATCCGCCAGGACCGGATCGCGCTCTACGTCTTGCTCGCTGCCGCGTTCATCGGCATCCCGCTGCTCGACGCTTTTCAGATCTGGCCGTTCACCGGCGAATATCTGCTGCGCGCGATCCTCATCCCGTTCCTGATCCTGTCGCTGGCGGCGGTCGGCCTCAATATCCTGACCGGTTACTGCGGTCAGCTCTCGCTCGGCAGCGGCGCTTTCATGGCGATCGGCGCCTACAGCGCCTACAAGTTCGGCACCGGCGTGCACATCCCGCTCGAACTGTTCGCGATTTCGATTCCGCCGCTGCCGGTGCTGCCGTCGATCCTGCTCGGCGGCTTGATGGCGGCCGTTATCGGCATCCTGTTCGGCATGCCGAGCCTGCGCATCAAGGGACTTTACCTCGCGGTCGCGACGCTCGCCGCGCAGTTTTTCTTCGACTGGGCGTTCATCCGCATCCAATGGTTCACGAACTACACCTCGTCCGGCTCGGTGACCGCGCCTGAACTGAACTTCTTCGGGTTCGTCGTCAACAGGCCGATCGACCGGTATCTCCTCTGCTTGATCTTCGTCAGCGTGTTCGCGCTGATGGCGAAGAACCTCGTGCGCGGCAATATCGGGCGCCAATGGATGGCGATCCGCGACATGGATATCGCCGCGGAATTGATCGGCATCCGTCCGCTCTACGCCAAGCTCTCCGCCTTCGCGATCTCGTCCTACGTGATGGGCGTGGCCGGCGCGCTCTGGGCTTTCGTTTATCTCGGGTCGTGGGAGCCGCTCGCCTTCAACATCGACCGTTCGTTCCAGATCCTGTTCATGGTGATCATCGGCGGCCTCGGCTCGATCCTGGGTTCGTTCCTCGGCGCGGCCTTCATCCTGGTCCTGCCGATCATGCTCGACCAGGTGCCGCACGCGCTCGGCATTCCGATCTCGGTGGAGACCGTATCGCTGCTGGTGTTCATGGTCACCGGTGCGCTGATCTGCTGGCTTCTGATCGTCGAGCCGCACGGCTTCGCGCGGCTTTGGTTGACCGGAAAGGAGAAGTTGAGGCTCTGGCCTTACCCCTATTGAGGGCATAGGCTTATGGCTTCAGGTGTAGGCGCGTGAACTGGAGCGGCACGCTGCACCGCTAAAATAAAAGAAACGCTTCAAAGTGCCGGCTATGGCCGGACGCAAAGGAGGGAATAATGATCAAGCTCACCGTGGCTCTTGCCGCCATTGCTATCGGCGCGACGGCGGTGGCCGAGCCGGCGCTGGCGCAGCAGAACGAACAGTTCCTGCCGTCGCTGGTCTACCGCACCGGCCCCTACGCGCCGAACGGCATTCCGTTCGCCAACGGCGTCGCCGACTACTGGACGCTGCTCAACGAACGCGACGGCGGCATCAACGGCGTCAAGATCGTGTTCGAGGAATGCGAGACCGGTTACGCCACCGACAAGGGCGTCGAATGCTACGAGCGTCTCAAGAGCAAAGGCCCGAGCGGCGCCGGCTATTTCTCGCCGCTCTCGACCGGGATCACCTTCGCGCTGACCGAGAAGGCGCCGGGCGACAAGATTCCGTTGCTGACCATGGGCTATGGCCGCTCGGAAAGCCGCAACGGCGCGGTGTTCGGGTGGAACTTCCCAGCGGTCGGCAGCTACTGGACCGCGGCCGACGTCGCCGTCCAGCACATCGCCAAGGAGCTCGGCGGCGCCGACAAGCTCAAGGGCAAGAAGATCAGCCTCGTCTATCACGACAGCCCGTACGGCAAGGAGCCGATCGCGGCGCTCGAGGCGCGCGCCAAGCTCAACGGCTTCACCTTCAAGGCGATCCCGGTCACCCATCCCGGCGTCGAGCAGAAGTCGCAGTGGCTGGCGATCCGCCAGGACCGGCCGGACTACGTGCTGATCTGGGGCTGGGGCGTGATGAACTCGACCGCCGTCAAGGAAGCCGCGGCCGTCGGCTATCCGCGCGACAAGATGATCGGCGTGTGGTGGTCGGGCGCCGAGCCTGACGTGACGCCGGCCGGCGATCAGTCGACGGGCTACAAGGCGCTGATGCTCCAGCACGGCGCCGGCAAGTTCAAGGTGCACGCCGACATCGAAAAATTCGTCGCCGCCAAGGGCAAATCGGTGGCCAAGGACGACTACGCGCAGGTGCTGTACAATCGCGGCGTGCTCAACTCGATGCTCGGCACCGAGGCGATCCGCACCGCGATGAAGAAGTTCGGCAACAAGCCGATGACCGGCGAGCAGGTTCGCTGGGGCTTCGAGCATCTCGATCTGACTGCCGCGCGCATCAAGGAGCTCGGCTTCGAGGGCATGGTGAGCCCGATCAAGCTGAGCTGCCAGGACCACCAGGGCGCCGACGTGGCGCGCATCCAGCAGTGGGACGGCAAGGCGTGGAAGACGATCTCGGATTACTACAAGGCTGACCGCTCGATCCTCGACCCGATGGTCAAGGATGCCTCGGGCAAGTACGCGACCGAGAAGAAGATCACGCCGCGCGACTGCTCGAAGGAGAGCTGAGCGCTTACCCTCCCCCCGCGCAGCGGTGGGGAGGGTCGACAAGCATCGCGTAGCGATGCGCGTCGGGGTGGGGGGCTTGTTGACATTGCCCCTCACCCCCGACCCC
>CAYJPU010000277.1:1692-3651 GCA_964372105.1 uncultured Undibacter sp. | reverse complement strand
GGATAAGGCAGTGAAGCAGTCCTCGAAGGTGCGCGCCGGCACCGGCTCGTACTGAGGAAAGGCATGTCGGGCGGCGAGATCGGAATTCGCGCCCGGCTCGCCCTGGAAGACGATCTTCTTCTTTTTGGCCATCGGTCACCTGCTTTCAGCGCGTTCGTTACGCGGACCGTCGGCCCTGCGTCAACCGCGGAGCATCGCCCGTGCTTTTTCGAGGTCCTCCGGCGTATCGACGCCGAGCGGCACGCTCTGGACGATGGCGACGTCGATGCGCATCCCGGCATCGAGCGCGCGCAGCTGCTCCAGCCGTTCGCGCAGTTCGTTGGGCGAGGGCGGCAGCGCCACGAAACGCTCCAGCGCCGGGCGCCGGTAGGCGTATAGCCCGATGTGGTGGTAGTGCGGGCCGGGCCCGGCGGCGTCGGCGCGGGTGAAGGTGGTGGCGTGCAGCCGGTTGGGCCCGACCCGCGTGCCCAGCGCCTTCACCACATTGGGGTTGGTGCGCTCGGCCGGATCGGTGATGACGGCGGCCAGCGTCGCGATATCGACCTTGGGGTCGGCCAGCGGCATCAGCGCGGCGCGGATGTCTTCGGGGTCGATGGTCGGCAGGTCGCCCTGCACGTTCACGACCACGCCCAGGCGGTGCTCGGGATCGAGCGCCTCCAGGGCCTCGAAGATGCGGTCGGAGCCGGAGACGTGGTCGCTCCGGGTCATGATGGCGCGGCCGCCGGCCTTTTCCACCGCCGTCGCCACGGCTTCCGAATCGGTCGCCACCACGGCCTCGCCGATGCCCGCTTCCTGGGCGCGGCGCAGCACGTGCACGATCATCGGCAGGCCGTGGATGTCGGCCAGCGGCTTGCCGGGCAGGCGGGTGGACGCCAGGCGGGCGGGGACGAGAATGATGGCGTTAGGCATGGATGGGGCCGGCCGGACCGGGCAAACTGTCGATACGCAGCCGCGCTTATACGGGTTGCCAGAAGGGAGGCAAACCGGTATCTGTCCGCCGCCGCCGGAGCCTCGGCGGCGTTCCGCACCGCAACGCTTCGCGCCCGTCCCGGGAGCCGTATTTCGATGAATTTCTTCGATCTCAATAAAATCCTCGGCGCCGTCCTCGCGACCTGCTTGGTGCTGCTCGCGCTGAATATCGGTGCCAGCGCCCTGTTCGCTCCCGAGAAGCCGGCCAAGCCGGGCTACCAGATCGCCGTCAAGGACGATCACGGTGGCGCCCCCGCTGGCGCGGCCAAGGAGGCCGCCGAGCCGATCGAAGCCCTGCTCGCCAAGGCTTCTGTGGAAAAGGGTCAGGCCACCGCCAAGCAGTGCGTCGCCTGCCACACCTTCGAGAAGGGCGGCCCGAACCGCGTCGGCCCGAACCTGTGGAACATCGTCGGCCGCGCCAAGGCGTCGGTCGCCGGCTTCAACTTCTCGGCTGCGATGAAGGCCAAGGGCGGCAACTGGACCTACGAGGAGCTCAGCGCCTTCCTCGCCAATCCGCGCGGGGCCGTCCCCGGCACCAACATGAGCTTCGCCGGCCTGTCGCGCGACCAGCAGCGCGCCGACGTCATCGGCTATCTGCGCAGCCTGGCCGACACGCCGCAACCGCTGCCGACGGCCGCGAAGTAACCGAAATCGCCTGAAATTCCTGCGGCGGCCGGGCTCAACGCCCGGCCGTTTCGTTTGCGGGGTCATTGCGGCGATTGGCCACGGGAATGTGACCCTGGCCTACCGGCGCGCCGGGGCCGCCGGCTGGCCGCAGACCGAAAAACGGACATAATCGGCCCCGATTGCGTTATCAGGCTGTCAGTTCATTCCCAGCGCGCCGGAGCCCCTTGCATGAAATTGTCCCGCCGGTCGGTCCTCCGCGGCACGGCTGCGACCTTCGCCACGCCCGCGTTGGGGGCCCTCGGCGCCGGCACTTTGGCGCTGCCGGCGGCGGCGCAGGAACCGGCCTGGAAGCACGGCCTGTCG
>CAYJPU010000277.1:0-1592 GCA_964372105.1 uncultured Undibacter sp. | reverse complement strand
AACATCGGCACCAACAACTTCGAGCAGATCCGTTTCGAGTATTTCCGCGACTCCACGGTCGCGCTTGAAGCATTCAAGGGCGATCAGGTCGACTGGCGCACCGAGAACAGCGCCAAGGATTGGGCGACCTCGTACGATTTCCCCGCGGTGCGCGACAAGAAGGTCGTGCGGGAGGAATTCGACATCCGCAGTTCGGGCGTCATGCAGGCCTTCGCCTTCAACATCCGGCGGCCGAAATTCCAGGACCCGCGCGTGCGCCGCGCCTTCAACTTCGCCTTCGATTTCGAGGAAATGAACCGGCAGCTTTTCTCCGGGCAGTACAAGCGCATCGCCAGCTTCTTCGAGGGCACCGAACTGGCCGCGACCGGCGTGCCGTCCGGCAAGGAATTGGAGATCCTCGAAACCGTGCGCGACAAGGTGCCGGCCGAGCTGTTCACCAAGCCCTATTCCAATCCGGCCGGCGGCAACCAGCAGGCGGTGCGCGACAACCTGCGTCAGGCGCTCGCGCTGTTCCGCGAGGCCGGCTACGAAATCCGCGACACCAAGCTGGTGAACGCCAAGACCGGCGAACAGTTGAGCGTCGAATTCCTGGCGGCCGATCCGGCGACGCAGCGCTTCGTGCTGTTCTGGAAGCCGTCGCTCGACCGTGTCGGCATCGCCGTGAACGTGCGCGTCGTCGATTCCGCGCAGTACGAAAACCGGCTGCGGCAATGGGACTACGACATCATCGTCGCGAGCTGGGGTCAGTCGCTGTCGCCGGGCAATGAGCAGCGCGGCTTCTGGAGTTCGCAGGCTGCCGACATTCCGGGCTCGCGCAATTTGGTCGGCATCAAGAACCCGGCGGTGGACGCGCTGATCGACCGCGTGATCTTCGCCACGAGCCGGGACGACCTGGTCGCCGCCACCAAGGCGCTCGACCGCGTGCTGCTGTGGAACTACTACGTCGTGCCGCAATGGACCTACGGCAAGCAGCGCACGGCGCGCTGGGACCGCTTCGGCCGTCCGGAGGCGATGCCGAAGTACGGCGCTTCGGCGTTCCCCACGATCTGGTGGTGGGACAAGGACAAGGCGGCCAAGGTGCCGCAGCGTTCATGAGCCGCATACGAGCCGTAGCCATGAGGCGTGCATGATCAACCGCCGCGACGTGCTCGTGCTGTCCGCCGGCGCGCTGGCCGCTGCCAAGCTTCCGTCCGCCGCGCTCGCCCAGGACGCCACCGAGCGCCACGGCATTTCCGCCTTCGGCGATCTCGCCTATCCGGCGGATTTCCCGCATTTCAAGTACGTCGATCCCAATGCGCCCAAGGGCGGCGCCTATTCCGAGATCATCAGCAGTCGCGGCTACAACGGCTCGTTTCTCACCTTCAACTCGCTCAATTCTTACATCCTGAAGGGCGAGGGCGCCTTCGGGATGGATCTGACCTTCGCGTCGCTGATGGCGCGCTCCGGCGACGAGCCGGACGCGATGTACGGGCTGGCCGCGCGCAGCGTCCGCATTGCCGACGATGGCTTGACCTATCGCTTCACGCTGCGGCCGGAGGCCAAATTCCACGACGGCACGCCGCTGACCGCGCACGACGTGGCGTGGTCGCTGA
>CAYJPU010000276.1:0-3667 GCA_964372105.1 uncultured Undibacter sp. | reverse complement strand
CACCACCTTCGCCGATGCCTTCGCCATGGCGGACCAGGTCCTCTATTCGGGCGTCGCCTGCATCACCGCCCTGATGGTCAAGGAAGGCCTCATCAACCTCGATTTCGCCGACGTCCGCGCCGTCATGCGCGAGATGGGCAAGGCGATGATGGGCACCGGCGAAGCCTCCGGCGAGAAGCGCGCGATGACGGCGGCCGAAGCCGCCATCTCCAATCCGCTGATCGACGACGCGTCGATGAAGGGCGCGCGCGGTCTCTTGATCTCGATCACCGGCGGCAAGGATCTGACGCTGTACGAGGTCGACGAAGCCGCGACCCGCATCCGCGAGGAAGTCGATCAGGACGCCAACATCATCGTCGGCGCCACCTTCGACGAGAGCCTGGACGGCATCATCCGCGTGTCGGTGGTCGCCACCGGTATCGACAACACCGGCAAGATGAGCCTGCCGCCGCCGGCCCCGGCCGAAAGCGCGCTCAAGGAACTCGCCGGCAAGCTGCGCAACGACTCGCGCCGTATCGCCGAGCGCGTGGAACGCACGGTGCCGAACCCGATCCCGACCGCCGCCACGGCTCAGGCCGCCGCGTCGGTCGAATCCGCCGCCCACGCGGCGGTGGCCGCCGCCATCCTGCCGCAGGCCGGCATGGAAGACGTCTCCATCCGCCCGATGCCGATGAAGCCGTCGCTGTTCGAGACGCAAGCCGAGCAGCCGATGCCGTCGATGCAGGAGGCGCCGCCGCAGGCGTTCATCCCGCCGCCGGCCGAACGCCCGGTGCGCGCCCAGCGCATGCCGCGCATCGACGAACTGCCGATGCCGGCCCAGAACGAGATCCGCGCCCAGCGCGGCGAGGTGGCCGACAACCACCCCGAGAAGCAACGCTTGTCGCTGATGCAGCGCCTGGCCTCGGTCGGCTTGGGCCGTCGCACGGACGAGGCCGCCGAGACGGCCCCGCCGGCGCCGCGTCCGGCCCGTCCGATCCCGCAATTCGCCCAGGCGCCGCAGCGGCCGACCGCCCGTCAGCCGGAAGGCCGCCCCGGCGAACCGGTATCTGAGTATGCGCGGCGGGCCGCCCCGCAGGGTCTCGACCCGCACGGCCGGCCGGCGCCTGTGCATAATTCGACGGAGGAGGATCAGCTGGATATTCCGGCCTTCCTCCGCCGCCAGGCGAACTGAGGCCGCCAAAATCATGAAAACGGCCCCGCTCCAAACCAGGCGCGGGGCCGTTTTTGCATCCAACGCATCGCCGTGTAGTGTTCATTCAACCTTTTGAATCTACTTAATCTTTTATCATTTTGCCGACGTCTCCGGGCGCCGCCGGACCAAGCGTGCGCCACGCCGCGCACCACGGGTAAGGTAAACTCCAAGGTCGGCTCGCCTGTGCCTGCTAAAATGCGGCAAAAAAGAGTAACAGTTGGTAAGAAACCGTGAGTTGGAGAAGCCGCGCGCGCGGCCTAAGTTTCAGCGGTGAAAGGGACTTTTTAGTCCTAGGGGGTTGATACCGCACGATTTTCGCGGGTGCGGTTTAAAGGCCAAAATATGACCCCTCTGGGGTCGAGACGGGGACGGCGCGCCGCTTCGGCTGCGCCGGGAATAGAGAGCCGATGAAGGGCGCCAAGCAAACGACGTTGCGCGACCACGTTGCCGTGAGCGGCGTCGGCGTCCATTCGGGCAAGCCCGCGACCCTCACGCTGCATCCGGGCGACGACGACACCGGTATTGTTTTCCAGCGCGTCACCGCCGACGGCTCGGTCGAGCGCGAAATCCGCGCCGACGTGCGCGCGGTCACCGCCACTGAATTCGCCACCGTCCTCGGCGACGCCATGGGCCCGATCTGCTCCACCGCCGAGCATCTGCTGGCCGCGCTGCGGGGGCTCAACGTCGACAACGTCGTCGTCGAGATCGACGGGCCGGAAGTGCCGATCATGGACGGCAGCGCCGCCGCCTTCGTCGAGGCGCTCGACCAGGCCGGTCTCACCGATCGCGCGCTGCCGCGCCGCTATATCGAAGTCCTCAAGCCGGTGTGCGTGTCGTCCAAGGACGGCGCCTTCGGCGAGCTGCGTCCCTACAGCCACGGCTTCCGCGTCGAGGCCGAGATCGAATTCGATCACCCGCTGATCGGTCAGCAGGCGCTCGCGCTCGACGTCGGGCCCGACACCTTCCGCAACGAGATCGCGCGCGCGCGCACCTTCGGCTTCATGAAGGACGTCGCCAAATTGTGGAGCGCCGGCTACGCGCTCGGCGCCTCGTTCGAGAACACGCTGGTGATCAGCGAAGACCGCGTGCTCAACCCGGAAGGGCTGCGCTTCGCCGACGAGTTCGTGCGCCACAAGGTGCTCGACGCGGTCGGCGATCTGGCGCTGGCGGGGCAGCCGCTCTTGGCCGCCTACAAGACCGTCCGCGGCGGCCACAAGCTCAACCATATGGTGCTCTCGGCCCTGATGTCCGACCCGACCGCCTGGCGGGTGGTCGAGGCGGCGGCCGAGCCGGTGCGCCGCTCGCGCGGTCAGGCGCAGGCCACGGCCATTCTGCCGGCCCCCGCCTTCGGCCCCGAAGTATCCTGAAATCCTTGAAGATTTCGGCTTAGCCGCTCCGCCTTAATCCGGGCCGAATGTCGGCTTAATCGATTGGCGATACCGCGCTTTTTCGTCTACACCTACGCGGTTTTGGGGACTTTGCGCTCTTTTAAGGGGAAACGGCCACAATGACCCGGATACGGGCCGTGACCGTCACATCGCGTGCAGCAGTCAGTTGGTAAGGTAGAAGCGCCCATGGACTTCTTGGCGGCTCAGGATTCGGCGGTCATGACGTCGCCGGCCGAAAAGCCGGTGCGCTCCGGCGGACGCCGCCTGGTGCGCGCGGCCGCGATGACGCTCATCGCCTTGAGCCTCGGGGCCTGCAGCAGCTTCGACTTTTTCAGCAAGAAAGACGACATGCCGCCCGACGAGCCGGCCGACCGGCTCTACAACGAGGGCCTGTTCCAGCTCAACGCCAAGAAGAACCCGCGCGAGGCGGCCAAGAAGTTCGAGGAAGTCGACCGCCAGCACCCCTATTCGGAATGGGCGCGCAAGTCGCTGATCATGTCGGCCTACGCCTATTATGAGCAGGGCGCCTACGACGAGTGCGTGACGACGGCCAAGCGCTACATCACGCTGCACCCGGGCAGCCCGGACGCCGCCTACGCGCAGTACCTGATCGGCGCGTCCTACTTCGACCAGATCCCCGACATCACCCGCGACCAGGACCGCACCGACAAGGCGCTGGCCGCGCTCGACGAGGTGAGCCGCAAGTATCCGACCAGCGAATACGCCAACAGCGCCAAGCAGAAGATCGAGGTCGCGCGCGACCAGCTCGCCGGCAAGGAGATGCAGATCGGCCGCTATTACCTCGACCGCAAGGACTACACCGGCGCGATCAACCGCTTCAAAGTGGTGGTCACCAAATATCAGACCACGCGCCACGTCGAAGAGGCGTTGCTGCGGTTGACCGAGTCCTACCTGGCGCTCGGCATCGTCGAGGAGGCGCAGACCGCGGCCGCCGTGCTCGGGCACAATTTCCCCGACAGCGACTGGTACAAGCGCGCCTATACCCTCGTCAAAAGCGGCGGCGGCGAGATTTCCGAGAACAAGGGCTCCTGGATCAGCCGGGCGTTCAAGAAGGTCGGCCTGGGCT
>CAYJPU010000275.1:619-3712 GCA_964372105.1 uncultured Undibacter sp. | reverse complement strand
TGACCGAGCCGCGCGGCGCCTCCGACCGCTGGCTGCCCTACAACGTGCCGGAAGCCGCCATGCAGACCAAGGCGGCCAAGGTCGACGGCGGCTGGGTGGTCAACGGCCGCAAGCAGTTCATCTCCAACGGCTACGACGCCGGGCTCTACGTGGTCTATGCCAACACCAATCAGAAGGTCGGCATGATCCAGGGCACGTCGTCGTTCCTGGTGCCGCGCGACACCAAGGGCTTCACCATCGCGCGCTGCAACGAGACGCTCGGTTGCCGCTACATGAACAACGGCGAGATGGTGTTCGAGGACATGTTCGTGCCCGACGACCATCTGCTCGCTAAGGACGACGCCATGGGCAAGGCCGGCGTCTATTTCCGGCCCGGCAAGATCATCCAGGCCGCGAAGAACCTCGGCGTCGGCGTGCGCGCCTTCGAGGCCACGGCCGACTACGTGCAGAACTACGTGCAGGGCGGCCGCATTCTGATCAAGCATCAGGCGGTGGCGCTGCGGCTCGCTGACATGGCGACGCGTATCGAGGCGGTGCGGTCGCTGCTGGCGCGCGCGGCGCGCGCGGTCGACGACGACGCGCCGGACGCCGAAGTGCTGTGCAACATGGCCAAGATGTTCGCGTCGGAAGAGATCATGAAGGTCGCGCAGCACGCGGTCGAACTGCACGGCGGCAACGGCATCATGCTCGATTTCGGCGTCGAGAAGCTGCTGCGCGACGCCGTCATCTTCCTGCACATGGACGCGACCGTCGACATCTCGAAGATGAAGATCGTCAAGAACATGTTCCCGCAGACGGCGGGCAAATACGCGGGGCCGGAGTGATGTTTCTTATCCCTCCCCGCTTGCGGGGAGGGTGGCGAGCCATAAGCGCGTTTACGCGCGTCTTCGACGCGCTATGGCGAGCCGGGTGGGGTTTGTTGACAACTAAGCAGTCACCCCACCCCCGGCGCTGCGCGCCGGACCCTCCCCTGAAAGGGGAGGGATAAGCGGCCTTACTTCAACGTCAGCCTGAATCCCACCACCACGATCACCAGGCCGATCAACTGCGGCAGGCTTGGGATCGCGCCGAGTGCGAGATAGCCGACGATGAGCGCGAACACCGGCACCAGCGCCGGGAATGTCGCCGCGCGTCCGGCGCCAAGCAGCGTCACGGAGCGGGCGAACAGGTAGATCGGCAGCGCGCCGGCCAAGAGGCCCTGCACGACGACTTGCAGCAGGTTCTCGGTCAAGCCGAGGCTGAACATGTTGTCGTAGCCGTAAAAGATCACGTAGAGCGGGCCGAACACCAGCACCGAGAAGGCGCCCACCACCGCGGCGGCGCGCGTGCCGGCCACCTGCCACATCCGCAGCAGGGTGCCGAAGGCCGCCCAGAACAGGCCGGCGCAGGCAAACAACAGGTCGCCGCCGACGCCGTGGCTGCCGATGGTGGTCAGCGATTCGGCACCGAACACGACCAGGCCTGCGACAATGGCGGCGGCGCCGAAAATGCGCGACAGCGTCGGCTTCTCGCCCAGGATCACCGACGCGGCGATCAGGCCGAACAGCGCGGCGCAGGCCGGCTGGATGACGGTGCCGTGGCCGAGCGGCACCAGCGTGAAGCCGGTATAGGCGAACATCGCCTGCACCGGCCCCGACAGCACCGTCAGCAGGAGGCCGCGGCCCCAGCCGATGCCGCCGAGCTGGATCGCGCCGGCGCGCAGCGCGAGCGGCGTCAGCAACAGCCCCGACCAGTAGAAACGATGGAAGGCGAGATCGGCCGGTTCGAAGCCCACCGACACGCCATGCTTGGCGGCGACGAAACCGGCGGCCCAGCCGAGCGCGGCGCCGATCCCGCACAGCGCGCCGACAAGCAGGCCGGAACGCGCCGCCGATTGAGCTTTATCGTTCAAGGTCGTGTCCCAACGGCCGGAACCCCAAAGGGCCGACGGACCGCATTTCGGTACAGAGCGGGGGCGGACCACGCATGCGTCCGCGCAGGTGACTCCCGCAGGGCTGATACTCTAGGATCGCGGTCCAAGTCCAATTCACAAACCAGAACGCTGCTATCAACGGGATGAACAGCTCATGGCGAAGGCGCCCAAAGTCATCATAACCTGTGCCGTCACCGGCTCGATCCACACGCCGTCGATGTCGCCGCACCTGCCGGTCACCTCCCAGGAGATCGCGGACGCCGCCATCGGCGCGGCCGAGGCGGGCGCGGCCATCGTCCACCTGCACGCGCGCAATCCGCAGGACGGCCGCCCGGACCAGTCGCCGGAGGCTTTCGCGCCCTTCCTCAAGGTGATCAAGCAGCGCTCGAACGTGGTGGTGAACATCACCACCGGCGGCGCGCCCACCATGACCGCCGAAGAGCGCGTTAAGCCCGCCGCGACTTTCAAGCCGGAGGTCGCCTCGCTCAACATGGGCACGATGAACTTCGGGCTCTATCCGATGGTCCCGCGCTACAAGGGCAAGTTCAAGCACGAGTGGGAGGAGCCGTATCTCGAAGGGTCGCGCAAAGGCATGTTCAAGAACACCTTCGCCGACATCGAATACATCCTCACCACCTGCGCCGAGAACAACACCCGCTTCGAGGTCGAGTGCTACGACATCGGGCATCTCTACACGCTGCGGCACTTCCTCGACCGCGGCCTGATCAAGGCGCCGGTGTTCGTGCAGTCGGTGTTCGGCATTCTCGGCGGCATCGGCGGCCATCCCGAAGACGTCATGATGATGAAGCGCACCGCCGACCGCTTGCTCGGCGACAATTATCACTGGTCGGTGCTGGGCGCCGGCGCCAACCAGATGAAGGTGGCGGCGATCGCCGCCGCCATGGGCGGTAACGTGCGCGTCGGCCTGGAGGACTCGCTGTGGCTCGGCGCCGGCCAGTTGGCCGAGTCGAACGCCCAGCAGGTCACCAAGGTGCGTAAGATCATCGAAGGCCTCGGCCTCGACGTGGCGACGCCGGACGAAGCGCGCGAGATCCTGGCGCTGAAGGGCGGTGACAAGGTGAATTTCTGATCCTGTCATTCCGGGGCGTTTTAAGCTTGGGCAAGGCCCCACCAAACGAACCCCGGATACAGAGCCCAAAATTATTCAGTAAATAAGGGAA
>CAYJPU010000275.1:0-609 GCA_964372105.1 uncultured Undibacter sp. | reverse complement strand
CCTAAACCCACCCCTAAACTTACGCACGACATCCGGCCCCGCCCGCCACCCTCGCGGGTCCGGAATCCAGGGGCCACGGAGCATGGCCTACTATGTCTATCTCTTAGCCAGCGAGCGGAACGGCACGCTCTATGTCGGCGTAACCAACGACCTCGTCCGCCGTGTCTATGAGCACAAGAACAAGGTCGTCCGCGGATTCACCCAACAATACGGTGTAGACCGGCTGGTCTGGTTCGAAATCTACGACGATCCGACCAACGCCATTGCCCGCGAGAAGGTCATCAAAAAATGGCGCCGGGCCTGGAAATTGCGACTAATTGAACAGTCGAACCCGCAATGGGTCGACCTTTACGATCAAATCAGTCAGTAGATAATTGCCCCTGGATTCCGGGCTCGCCCGCCTTCGGCGGGCGCCCCGGAATGACGAGAGAAACATGGCCGCACTCGACACCGTCAGTATCGCCATACTGCTCGGCAGCCTGCTCGTTCTGGCGGGCATTCTGTCGAGTCTGATCGCGCTGCGCTTCGGCGCGCCGTTGCTGCTGGTGTTCCTGTTGGTCGGCATGCTGGCGGGCGAAGGCGGCCCCGGCGGCCTCAAGTTCAACGACG
>CAYJPU010000274.1:0-3721 GCA_964372105.1 uncultured Undibacter sp. | reverse complement strand
GTCGTGACCATGGAAGACGCCGCGCCGCAGGCCGACATCTTCGTCACCGCCACCGGCAACAAGGACATCATCACGATCGAGCACATGCGCAAGATGAAAGACCGCGCCATCGTGTGCAACATCGGCCACTTCGACAACGAGATCCAGATCGCCTCGTTGAAGAACCTGAAGTGGACCAACATCAAGCCGCAGGTCGACGAGATCACCTTCCCGGACGGCCACCGCATCATCATGCTGTCGGAAGGCCGCCTGGTGAACTTGGGCAACGCCATGGGCCACCCGTCGTTCGTGATGTCGGCGTCGTTCACCAACCAGACGCTGGCGCAGATCGAGCTGTTCGCCAACAACAAGGACGGCAAGTACAAGAAGGAAGTGTACGTGCTGCCGAAGTCGCTCGACGAGAAGGTCGCGCGCCTGCACCTCGCCAAGATCGGCGTCAAGCTGACCGAGCTGCGCCCCGACCAGGCCGAGTACATCGGCGTCAAGCAGGAAGGCCCGTTCAAGGCCGATCACTACCGCTACTGACGCCTGTCATTGCCGGGCCGCCGCGCAGCGGCGAGACCCGGCAATCCATCTCACTGCAAAGATGGATGCGCGGGTCAAGCCCGCGCATGACGAGGAGAGAGTTGCAACGCCCGGCCCGCACGGCCGGGCGTTTTTGTATGCGCCTGCAGCGAGCCCTTAAGTATTCAACCGGATGTCCCAATTTGATCCGGATCAAGCGCGCGGAACTTTTGCCCGAGCATGTTGTTGCCTTCTCAGGCTCAATTTTAAGAATCATGGAGGGCGTCATGCAGAAAGCTTCCCGTACCGTGGCGCACGACGTAAACAGCGGCGCGCAGGATTTCGTGGCGTGGTCGGCGGTGGCGATGTGGGGCCTGGCCGCGGTCTACCTGCTCGCGACATTCCAGCCGTTCTGACCGTCCTGCCGTTCTGACGTTTAAAATCGCGGCGGCACCAGCACGATGGTGTAGCGCTGCGGCTTGCCGAGTTGGCCCATGAACCCGCGCCGGATCTCGCTTTCGATGGTCCTGGCGCCCGGCACAGTGGCCGCGCGTTCGACTGCCTTGCGGCGGCAGCCGGCATCCTCAGCACAGACGTAAACCGCGCCGCCGCGCGCCAGCGCGCTTGCGTCCGGCGGCAGCATGTCGGTCAGCGCGCGCGGCCGGTCGCCGGCATAGGTCGCAACGCCATAGGCGAGATCGGCCTCGCCGCCGACGAACGTCAACGGCTGCGGCGTCAGTTCGCGCCAGGCCTGCTCGACCTGCCGCGCCAAGAGCGGCGCCTGCGCCGCGGCCCATTGCGGCCCGGCGCGCTGCGCGAAAAAGGCGATCACCGGCGAGGCGATCAGCAGCACCAGCGGCACCGCCACCGCCGCGACCAGCAGCCGGCGCGTGTCGAGCGGTTGCGCCGGCACGCCCGCCGGCGCCAGCAGCAGCACCGGCAGCAGCGTGAAGGCCGGCATCGACCACAGCGACGTGATCTCGCTGCGCCCGGCCACCGCGCCGACCGCCGGCAGCAACAGCGGCAGCCAGAACGCCAGCGCCACCAGCCGCCGACTTGTGTCGCGCGGCCAGGCCATCTCGGCCAGCACCGCGGGTTTGCAGCGCGCCATCGCCGCGACGATGATCAGCGGGATCGCGACATAGGCGAGCGCGCCGCCGAGATAGCCGAGCACGGCCGTCACCGTGGTCATCAACGGCTTCTCGCCGTGCACGATCATCGCGTAGGTGAACGGCGCGAAATCGTGCTGCACCAGCCAGACCAGATGCGGCGCCAGCACCGCGAGGCCGACCGCGACCGTCACCCACGGCGCCGGCGAGCGGAAGTAGGCCACGCGCCGCGCGTCGATCAGCGCCGCGATGGCGAGCCCCGCCAGCAAAAACACCGACCAGTATTTGCCGAGCATCGAACCGGCCGCGGCCAGGCCGGCGAGCGCCGCCCACAGCGTGCTGCGCGTCTCGACCGAGCGCAGGAAGCACAGCGTGGTCATAGCCCACAGCGGCATCAGCACGGTGTTCACGTTGTACTTGAGCGCGTGGAAATTGAAGAACGGCACCAGCGTCAACAGCGCCAGGCCGATGACGCGCTTCTCGACGTCCAGGTAGTCCGCCGCCAGCCGCCAGGCGAGCCACAGCGCCAGCCCCGGCATCAGCATGGCGAGCAGGTAGTACGACCACTCCGCCACCGGGAACACGGCAAACCACGCCCACGCCAGCCAGGCCGCCAGCGGCGGGTGCTTAAGATAGCCGAGCGACAGGTCGCGCGACCAGGCGAAGATCTCGGTCATGTCGGGGTGCAGGCCCTGCGGCCATTTGGAGATGGTGGCATAGGCCGCCCACACCACCACATAGGCCGCCAGCAGCCACACGACCGTGCGCTCGGCACGGGCCGGGTCGGTGAGCGCGGCGCGGAAGCGGCCCGCCACCCGGTCGATGCCGTCAATTGGCGCTGAAAGTCGCATGGGGCTATTCGTCTCCACCTCCGCTCGTCCTCGCGCACCGATATCGGGTTTACCCGATATCGGTATTCAAACATGCGCAAGTCGGCTGAAGCCGACTTGCGAGGGGGACCCAGCTAAAGCACGGCGGCCGGATCAGCAAGTTTAGGCTGGATTCCCGCTTCCGCGGGAATGAGCGGTGGCGGGGGCGGTGCCCGGGTCCAGCGCGCTTGAAGCGGGGGACCGCGGGTGTTATCTCGCCGCCATGACGGCCGTCCCCATTCAAAATATCCGCAATTTCTCCATCGTCGCGCACATCGACCATGGCAAATCGACGCTGGCCGACCGGCTGATCCAGCTCACCGGCGGCCTCACCGACCGCGAGATGGTCGGCAAGGAGCAGGTGCTCGACTCGATGGACATCGAGCGCGAGCGCGGCATCACCATCAAGGCGCAGACCGTGCGCCTGAAATACCGCGCCAGGGACGGCAAGGACTACGTCCTCAACCTGATCGACACCCCCGGCCACGTCGACTTCGCCTACGAGGTCAACCGTTCGCTCGCCGCCTGCGAGGGCTCGCTCTTGGTGGTCGACGCCAGCCAGGGCGTCGAGGCGCAGACGCTCGCCAACGTCTACCACGCGCTCGACGCCGGCCACGAGATCGTGCCGGTCCTGAACAAGATCGACCTGCCGGCGGCCGAGCCGGAGAAGATCAAGCAGCAGATCGAGGACGTCATCGGCCTGGACGCCTCCAACGCCGTCATGATCTCGGCCAAGACCGGCTTGGGCGTGCCCGACGTGCTGGAAGCCATCGTCACCCGCCTGCCGCCGCCGAAGGGCGACAAGGACGCGACGCTGAAGGCGCTCTTGGTCGACTCTTGGTACGACGCCTATCTCGGCGTGGTCGTCTTGGTGCGCATCGTCGACGGCACGCTGACCAAGGGCCAGCGCATCCGCATGATGGGCACCAACGCCTCGTATGAAGTCGACCGCGTCGGCGTGTTCACGCCGAAGCTGACGGTGACCGAGGAGTTGACCCCCGGCGAGATCGGCTTCCTCACCGCCACCATCAAGGAAGTGGCCGACACGCGCGTCGGCGACACCATCACCGACGACCGCAAGCCGGTGAGCGAGGCCCTGCCCGGCTTCCAGCCGGCGATCCCGGTGGTGTTCTGCGGCCTGTTCCCGGTCGACGCCGCGCAGTTAGAAGACCAGCGCGCCGCCATGGGCAAGCTGCGGCGCAACGCCGCCAGCTTCTCCAACGAAAAGGAAACCAGCCC
>CAYJPU010000273.1:0-3729 GCA_964372105.1 uncultured Undibacter sp. | reverse complement strand
CCGCCGGCGGCGGAGCCGGCATTGTTGACCATGATGTCGATGCGGCCGAGCGCCTTGTGGGCCTCCGCGATGAAACGCTTGGCGTCGGCATCGCTGCGCAGGTCGGCCGTGATCGGCACGATCTTGCGGCCTGTTTCCTTGGCGATCTCGGCGGCGGCCGCCTCCAACGGCTCCTTGCGGCGCGCGCAGATGGCGACATCGACGCCTTCCTTCGCCAGCAGACGGGCAATGCCCTTGCCGATGCCTTCGCTGCCGCCGGTCACCAGCGCCGTCTTGCCTTTAAGTTTGAGGTCCATAGCAATGTCTCCGTTTGAACAGATCAGGTTTTGGATGGGGCCGGCTTGTGGGACAGCCAGCGGCCGGCTTCGGACGCGGCGAACAGATCAGCGAGCGCAGCGTTAAAGGCCGCCGGCTCCTCGCTGGTGATGGTGTGGCCGGAGCGCGGAATGACCAGGAGGCCGGCGGTCGGCACCGTGCGCTTGAGGAAAACGCTGGGATCGAGGCACCAGTCGTCCTCGTCGCCGACGATGATCAAGAGCGGCAGCGAGAACGTCTTGAGCTGCGCTTCCATCTCCCACAGCGACGGGCGCTTGGCCTGCAGTTCTCGCATCGTCAGTTCATGACCGAGGGGCATGTGTTCGGCGAGCATCTTGGCGAATTCCGCGAACCCGCGCGGGTCCTTGTTCTTGTGGGTCTGGCGCGTCGCGCCATCGGCGTAGCGCGCGGCGGCGGTCGGGAAGTCGACCGTCTCGAACATCTTCGCCGTCTCGCGCGACGCGGCACGGCCCTGCTCGACAAACTGGGGATCGGGGCTGGAGCCGTAGCCGCAACTCGCCGCGGTCACCGAGAGGCAGCGCTCCGGGTAACGAATGCCGACGTGCAGGGCGGTCGACGCGCCCATGGAATGGCCGACGATGTGCGCCTTGTCGATCTTCAGCGCTTCCATCAGGTCGATCACGTCATCGCGAGCGACGTCCTGGCCGTATTTGGCACCGTCGGCCGGCACGTCGGACGGCGGATAGCCGCGCTGGCTATAGGTGACGCAGCGGTGGGCGCGTGAAAAGAACCGCATTTGCGGCTCCCAGGTGCGGAAATCGCCGGCATATTCGTGCACGAAGACGATCGGGGTGCCCTGCCCAGCCTCTTCATAATAGAGGCGAGTGCCATCCCGTGCGGTGACATGCGGCATCTTGATCCCCTGCTTACCGGCCGATAATTGTATGCACACAAATGAAATGGAGTAAAGTCTGCGACGTTTCGCGGCAGAGCTCCACCCGCCGCGCGTGTACCAGCCTGCGCGGGCGTCGAGAATGATGGATTGCGATTTGTCGACGGACGGGGCTCAATGCCGCCCGCTCGAAATGAAAGGTCGTGGCGACCAATGACCACGCCCGGGGCAACCACGAGGGAGAACTATTCCATGTCGATTCTGTCGCGCCGCGGCTTTGCCGCGATGTTTGCCGCCGTCGCGCTTGGGTGCGCCGGCCTGACCGGCGCCGCCCAGGCCCAGCAGAAGCCCGTCATCAAGGTGTCCAGTCTGACGCTGCCGGTGTTCAATCCGCTGGTCTGGAACATCATGAAGGCGAAGGGCATCGACGCCAAGCACGGCTTCGAGCTCGACATCCGTGCCTACCCGTCGATCTCCGCCTTTTACGCGGCCTTCGCCACCGGCGAGACCGACGTGCTGATCGGCGGCCCGACCATCTTCCAGAAGCTCTATCAGGAAGGCGTGCCGCTGCGCATCATCGGCACCGGCTTCACGCTCGCCGACCTCGTGATCTTCACCAAGAACCCGGCGATCAAGTCGCTCGCAGACTTGAAGGGCAAACAGCTCGCCGCCGACATGGGCGGCTCGCAGTTCCAGGTCGTCAAGATGTACGCCAATGCCAAGGGCCTTGAGCTCGGCAAGGACATCATCATCGTCAACGCCAACTTCGCGGTGGCGCGCGCGCAGTTAGAGGCCAGCCGCGTCGACGCCGCGCTGGTGATCGAGCCGCTCGCCAGCATCATCGCCAAGCAGAACCCGGACTGGAAGGTGATCTTCAACGGCGCCGAAGGTTGGAAGGAGATCACCGGCGGCGACGGCTGGGAGATCGTGCCGGCGATGCGCGCCGACGCCATCGCGAAGAACCCCAACGGCCCGAAGATGCTGCTGGCCGCGCTGCAGGACGTCGCCGACGTCATGCACAAAGACACCGCCGCGGCCGACAAGATCGCCAATGAGACGCTCAAGCTGCCGCCCGGCATCCTGACCGCCGCGGTCGCCAGCAAGCGCCTGAACATGATCGTAAAGCCGGCCTGGGACCCCGCCACCCGCAAGTCCATCACCGACATGATGGAGCGCGCGGTGAAGGCCGGCTTCTACGCGAAGATGCCGGACGAGAAGATCATCTATGCCCCATGAGGAGATCAGCGGGTCTGTCCCGTCGCTGAACTTTCCGCGGCAGACCCTCGTCTCCCTTCTCGTCTTCGCGGCCGCCTGGGAGGCGCTGTCCCATCTCGCGCCCTATTTAGGGATTCCGCCCTTCGCCGTCCCCAGCCTGCTGCGGATTGCGACGAGCATCACCACCATCACGCCGATCGACGTCGTCGTCACGCTCGCGCGCGTGATGGCGGCGCTGATCGCGTCGTTCGTCATCGGCCTCGCGCTGGCGATGGCCATGTACCGCACGGAAGCGCTCGAAAAATACCTGCACCCGATGATCCGCATCCTGATGGCGGTGCCGGTCGTGTCCTGGATCCTGTTCGCGGTGCTGTGGTTTCCCGGCGTCGAATTCCGCATCGGCTTCGTGCTGGTGGTGGTGTGCGGCCCGGTGTTCCTGGTCGACACGCTCGACGCCATGCGCAGCGTGCCGCGCGAATTGCGCCACATGATGCAGTCGTTCCGGCCGACCACGCTGCAGTTCTTCATCAAGCTGATGGTGCCGGCGATCGTGCCGACCATCTTCACGAGCTGGAAGGTCAACATCAGCCTAGCGATCCGCGTCGTCACCATCGCCGAACTGGTCGGCGCGGTGACCGGCATCGGCCATCAGCTGTCGGTGGCGCAGGAACTGTTCTCGGTCGCCGACGTGTTCGCCTGGACCATCGTCCTGGTCGCCTTGTTGTTCCTGCTCGAAGCCATCGTGGCGAAGGTCGAGCATCGGCTGTTGCGGTGGCGCACATGAGCGGTCCTCCCACCATCGCGGTGCGCGGCCTGCGCAAGGTGTTCCGCCAGACCACCACCGGGCAGTCGGTCGTCGCCATCGACCGGCTCGACCTCACCATCCAGCCGAAGGAAGTCATCGCCATCGTCGGCCAGACCGGCTGCGGCAAATCGACCTTCTTCGATCTGATGATCGGGCTGGAAGCACCGACCGAGGGCTCGATCCACATCGGCGACAAGACGCCCTACGGTGATTTCGACTACTTCCGCGGCAAGATGGCGACCGTGTTCCAGCAGGATCGGCTGCTGCCGTGGCGCTCCGCGCTCGACAACGCCAAGCTGCCGCTCGAATTGATCGGCCTGCCCGAGGACGAGCAGCGCGAGCGGGCGCTGACCTGGCTCAACAAACTGGGGCTCGGCCAATTCACCAACGCCTATCCGCACGAACTGTCGGGCGGCATGCGCCAGCGCGTGGCGATCGCGCGCGCCTTCGCGGTCCAGCCCGACATCATGCTGGCGGACGAGGCCTTCGGCCATCTCGACGAGGTCACGGCGGCGGAGTTGCGCGACACCTTCCTGAAGCT
>CAYJPU010000272.1:0-3743 GCA_964372105.1 uncultured Undibacter sp. | reverse complement strand
TCATTTCCAAGTCGAGCTGATAGAACTCGCCCGGCGAACGATCGGCGCGCGCGTCTTCGTCGCGGAAGCACGGCGCGATCTGGAAATAGCGGTCGAAGCCCGCGACCATGATGAGCTGCTTGAACTGCTGCGGCGCCTGCGGCAGCGCGTAGAACTTGCCCGGATGGACGCGCGACGGCACGAGATAATCGCGCGCGCCTTCCGGCGACGACGCGGTCAAGATCGGCGTCTGGAATTCGAAGAAGCTGCCTTCCTTCATGCGCCGCCGCAGCGAGTCGATCACCGCGCCGCGCAGCATGATGTTGTTGTGCAGCTTCTCGCGACGCAGGTCGAGGAACCGGTACTTGAGCCGGATCTCCTCCGGATATTCCTGATCGCCGAACACCGGCATCGGCAGTTCGGCGGCGGGGCCGAGCACCTCGATCTCGTCGATGTAGACCTCAACCTGGCCGGTCGGCAGGTCGGCGTTTTCGGTCCCGGCCGGGCGCTTGCGCAGCTTGCCGTCGATGCGCACGACCCATTCGGCGCGCAGCGTCTCGGCCAGCTTGAAGGCCTTCGAGTCCGGGTCGGCCACCACCTGGGTGATGCCGTAATGGTCGCGCAGGTCGATGAACAGCACGCCGCCATGGTCGCGGATGCGGTGGCACCAGCCGGACAGGCGGACCTGATTGCCGATATCGCCCTCGCGAAGCGCGCCGCAGGTGTGTGAGCGATAACGATGCATGGTCAACCTTTTGGCCGGTTCCGAAGACGATTCAGGTGGGGTGAGGCGCGCGAAAAGCGCATGGGGGGTCAGCTTTGTCAAGGCAAGGCCGGGCCCGCGCGGGGTCGACAGACTCGGGGGCAATCGGCACATTGGGGCCCCGACCTAGCCGGATGTCCGATGCCAAAAACCAGCCCAAAAAAGAAGGCCAAACCGGCCGTTTCCGACCTGTCCACCGCCGAGGCGACGGTCGAGAGCCTGCTGGTCCATGGGCTGTCGACGATCTACGCCCTGCCCGGCGTCCATAACGACCATCTGTTCGACGCTTTCCAGCGCGCCTCCGACCGCCTCAAGGTGGTGCACGCCCGCCACGAGCAGGGCGCGGCCTATATGGCGCTGGGCGCGGCGCTCGCGACCGGCAAGCCGCAGGCCTATGCTGTGGTGCCCGGGCCTGGGCTGCTGAATTCCGGCGCGGCGCTGCTGACCGCCTACGGCATGAACGCGCCAGTGCTGGGCCTGATCGGCCAGATCCCGTCCGGCGCCATCGGCAGGGCCCAAGGCCACCTGCACGAAATCCGCGACCAGGCCGGCATCATCAAGCGGCTGGTCGACCATTACGCCCATATCGGCGGCCCGGCCGACGCCGCGCCCAAGACCGCCAAGGCGATCCGCGCCATGGCGACCGGCCGCCCGGGCCCGGCCGTGCTCGAATGCGCCATCGACGTCTGGGGCAAGCGCGCCAAGGTCCCGGCCGCCGCCCCGCCGGCGCCGCCCCGGCATCCTAAGATCGACGACGGCAAGGTGCGCGCGGCGGCGAAGCTGCTCGGCGCCGCCAAGCGCGTGCTGATCGTCGCCGGCGGCGGCGCGCTCGACGCCTCGCCCGAGGTGACGCAGCTTTCGGAGCTGTTGCAGGCGCCCGTGCTGAGTTACCGCCGTGGCCGCGGGGTGCTCGACGACCGGAACCCGTTTTCGGTCAATCTTCCGCTGGGGCGCGATCTGTGGGCCGAGGCCGACGCCGTGCTCGCGGTCGGCACCAGGCTGCTGACGCCGCTGGCGCAATGGGGCTTCGACAAAAAGCTGCAGATCGTCCAGGTGGAACAGGACCCGACCGAGCCCGGCCGGCTGCACAAGCCCAAGGTCGCGCTGATCGGCGACGCCGCGCCGGTCCTGCGGCGGCTGATCGCCGAACTCGACAAACACAACCAGCGCCGCGCGCCGCGCCGCGCGGAGATGCAGGAGCGCCAGGCCAAAATGCGCCAGCGGCTCCAGAAAATCGCGCCACAGCTCGCCTTCCTCGACGCCATCCGCGCCGAACTACCGGAGAACGGCATCTACGTCGACGAGGTGACGCAGATCGGCTTTGCCGCGCGGCTGGCGCTGCCGGTCTACAAACCGCGCACGTTCCTGTCGCCCGGCTACCAGGACAATCTCGGTTGGGGCTACGCCACCGCGCTCGGCGCCCAGCATGCCCGCCCAGACGTGCCAGTGGTCTCGATCAACGGCGACGGCGGATTCATGTACACCGCCAACGAGCTCGCCACCGCCATGCGCCACCGCATTCCGCTGGTGGCGATCGTGTTCGCCGACGGCGCCTTCGGCAACGTCCGGCGCATCCAGGAGGAGCAGTTCGGCAACCGGCTGATCGCCTGCGACCTCGCCAACCCCGATTTCGTCAAATTCGCCGAGAGCTTCGGCGCCACTGGGCGCCGGGCGCGCGGGCCGGACGAACTGCGCGTCGCCTTGCGCGCGGCCATCGCCGCGCGCGAGCCGACCGTGATCGAGGTGCCGGTCGGGCCGATGCCTTCGCCTTGGGAGTTCATCCACATGCCGCCGGTGCGCGGCCGATGAAGCGGGTTGCCAGCACCGCCCCGGATGGGGTTAGGGTTCCGCCGCAAATGGACCTGATCACCACAACCGAAGAACTCGGCGCCGTGTGCGCGCGCATGGCGCAGCACGCCTTCGTCACCGTCGACACGGAATTCCTCCGCGAGACCACCTATTACCCGCTGCTGTGCGTGGCGCAGATGGCCACGACCGACGATGCCGTGGTGATCGACACGTTGGCGCCCGGCATCGACCTCGGGCCGTTCTTCGACCTGCTGGCGAATGAGAAGATCGTGAAGGTGTTCCACGCCGCCCGCCAGGACATCGAGATCGTGTGGAACATGGCGGGCAAGATCCCGCACCCGATCTTCGACACGCAAGTGGCCGCCATGGTGCTCGGCTATGGCGACTCGATCTCGTACGACCAACTGGTTCAGCGCATCACCGGCGACCAGCTCGACAAGTCGAACCGCTTCACCGACTGGACGCGGCGACCCTTAAGCGACGCGCAGCTCTCCTACGCGGTGTCGGACGTCACGCATCTGCGCGACGTCTACCTCAAGCTCGCCGCCGACCTGGACAAGCGCGGCCGCACCAGCTGGGTCGAGGCCGAGATGGGCGTGCTGACCTCGCCCGAGACCTACCGCGCCGACCCCGAGCGCGCCTGGGAGCGGCTCAAGAGCCGCGTGCGCAAGCCGAAGGACCTCGCGGTGCTGATGGAAGTCTGCGCCTGGCGCGAACGCGAGGCGCAGACCCGCGACGTGCCGCGCTCACGCGTGCTCAAGGACGACGCGCTCGGCGACATCGCCACGCAGGCCCCGACCACGATCGAGCGGCTGGGTTCGCTGCGCTCGCTGCCGAAAGGCTTCGAGCGCTCGCGCTGGGGCGTTGAGATCGTCGAGGCGGTCAACCGCGGGCTGGAACGCGATCCCAAAACGCTGCCCAAACTCGATCGCTTCAAGCCGGCAGCGAACGGTGCGGCCACCGTCGAACTCTTGAAGGTGCTCTTGCGCATGACGGCCGAAAAACACGGCGTCGCCGCCAAGGTGATCGCCACCGTCGACGAGTTGGACCGCATCGCCGCCGACGACGACGCCGACGTGCCGTCGCTCAAAGGTTGGCGGCGCGAGTTGTTCGGCGACAAGGCCTTGGCGCTCAAGCACGGCAAGCTGGCGCTCGCGGTCGAGAAAGGCCGCGTGGTGGCGGTGGAGAAGGA
>CAYJPU010000271.1:0-3760 GCA_964372105.1 uncultured Undibacter sp. | reverse complement strand
GGGCTGCAGCACGTAGGAGCGGATCTGGTGGCCCCAGCCGATGTCGGTCTTGGCGTCCTGCGCGGCTTCGGCTTTGGCTTCGCGCCGCTTGATCTCGGCTTCGAACAGCTTGGCGCGCAGCATGTCCCAGGCCATGGCGCGGTTGCGGTGCTGCGAGCGGTCCTGCTGGCACTTCACCACGGTGTTGGTCGGGATGTGCGTGAGGCGCACCGCCGATTCCGTCTTGTTGACGTGCTGGCCGCCGGCGCCGCCGGAGCGCATCACGTCGGTGCGCACGTCGGCTTCGTTGATCTCGATCTTGATGCGGTCGTCGACCACCGGGAACACCACCACGCTGGCGAACGAGGTGTGGCGGCGCGCGTTGGCGTCGAACGGCGAGATGCGCACCAGCCGGTGCACGCCGTTCTCGCTCTTGAGCCAGCCATAGGCGTTGTGGCCCTTGATGGTGACGGTGGCCGACTTGATGCCGGCGCCCTCGCCTTCGCTCTCTTCCAGCCACTCGACCTTGTAGCCGTGCTGCTCGGCCCAGCGCACATACATGCGCAGCAGCATGCCGGCCCAGTCCTGGCTCTCGGTGCCGCCGGCGCCGGCATGGACTTCGAGATAGCAGTCGTTGGCGTCGGCCTCGCCGGACAGCAACGCTTCCATTTCGCGCCGCGCCACTTCGGCCTTCAGCCGCTTGAGCGCGGCTTCCGATTCCGTGACGGTCGCTTCGTCGCCCTCGGCTTCGCCGAGGTCGATGAGGGTGAGGTTGTCGTCGAGGTCCTGCTCGACCCGGCCGATGGCCTTGAGCTGGTCTTCCAACGCGTCGCGCTCGCGCATGGTGCGCTGGGCTCTAGCCTGATCGTTCCAGAAACCCGGGTCTTCGGCGGCTTTGTTTAGTTCGGCGAGGCGCCGTTGCGCGGTCTCGACGTCAAAGATGCCTCCTCAGCAGCCGCACCGACTGCTTGATTTCTTCGACCAGGTTCACGGTTTCAGCGCGCATAATGTTTTTCAGTCCACTGCCGCCCTGAAGGGGCGGCGTTACGGGTCACGTCGTGACGGGGATGTAGCGGTGCCGGCGCGCCGGCGCAACCTTTGGCTCAGTACAACCCGCCGGTGCCGGAGCGCACCGCGCGGTCGGCGTCGGGCGAAACGCCGGCGCCCCACGGCCTGGCGCCGCCCCCGCCGGGCCGGAAGCCGCCCGCGGCCTCGCCGCTGTCGGCGCCGCCATAACCGACCATCGAATAGTTGTCGGGCGGCGCGGTGCCGGGCTTGAAGGCATCGAGGATGGC
Source organism: uncultured Undibacter sp. (assembly GCA_964372105.1). Classification (GTDB taxonomy): domain Bacteria; phylum Pseudomonadota; class Alphaproteobacteria; order Rhizobiales; family Xanthobacteraceae; genus Pseudolabrys. The sequence goes on along the minus strand of CAYJPU010000271.1, from coordinate 2,486 downwards.
GCGCTGGGTTTCCGGACCGGCGCGCACGCCGGTCTTGGCATCGACGCGCACCAGCTTGATGCCGGGCGGCACGCGGAACGGCACCGCCGGCTTGTTGGCGAGCGCGCCCTTCATGAATTCCTTCACGATCGGCGCGGACAGATGACCGCCGGTCGCGCCGCGGCCGAGATGGCGCGGCTTGTCGTAGCCGATATAGACGCCGACCACGATGTCCGGCGTATAGCCGATGAACCAGGCGTCCTTCTCGTCGTTGGTGGTGCCGGTCTTGCCGGCGACCGGCTTGCCGACTTCCTTCTGGAAGCCGACGCCGCCGGCGGTGCCGCGCAGCACGACGCCTTCCATCATCGAGGTGATCTGATAGGCGGTCATCGGGTCGAGCACCTGGCGGCGGCGGTCGACCAATGACGGCTCGGGCTGGTCTTGCCACTTCGGCGCGTCGCAGCCGATGCACTCGCGCTCGTCGTGCTTGTAGACGGTGTGGCCGTAGCGGTCCTGGATGCGGTCGACCAGCGTCGGCTTGATGCGGCGGCCGCCATTGTCGAGCATGCCGTAGGCCGCGACCATGCGCAGCAGCGTGGTCTCGCCGGCCCCTAACGCGAACGAGAGATAAGGCGGCAGGTCGTCATAGATGCCGAAGCGCTTGGCGTAATCGGCGATCAGCGGCATGCCGAGGTCCTGCGCCAGCCGCACCGTCATGACGTTGCGCGAATGCTCGATGCCGAAACGCAGCGTCGAGGGACCGTAGAACTTGCCTTCGTAGTTCTGCGGCGACCATGTGCCCTGGCCGGCGCCCTGGTCGATCTCGAGCGGCGCGTCAAGCACCAGCGTCGAGGGCGTGTAGCCGTTGTCGAGCGCCGCCGCGTAGACGAAGGGTTTGAACGAGGAGCCGGGCTGGCGCAGCGCCTGCGTGGCGCGGTTGAACTGGCTCTGGTCGTAGGAGAAGCCGCCGACCATCGCCAGCACGCGGCCGGTCCACGGGTCCAGCGCCACCAGGGCGCCGGAGACTTCCGGCAACTGATGCAGGCGGAACTGGCCCTCGACCTTGGCCGGCGCGACATAGACGACGTCGCCTTGATTCAACACTTGGTTGACCTTGGCGGGAACCTTGCCGTTGGTCTTGGCCCACTTCACGCCTTCGAGCGGCAGGATGCCGATGTCGCGTTCCTTGCTGACATAGCCGCCGGGATCGCGGCCGGGCTGCAAGCCGATGCGGGCGGTCTGGTCGCTGACTTCCAGCACCACCGCCAGCCGCCACGGCGCGACGTCGGCGAGCGCCTTGACCTCGGCGAGCTTGACGCCCCAGTCGCCGGTCAGGTCGAGCGTGCTGACCGGCCCGCGCCAACCTTTGCTTTCGTCGAAATGCACCAGGCCGTCGGTCAGCGTCTTGCGCGCCAGCACCTGCAGCTTGGTGTCGAGCGTGGTGCGCACCGACAGGCCGCCTTCATAGAGCTTCTTTTCGCCGTAGCGCTCGTACAGCTCGCGGCGCACTTCCTCGGCGAAATAGTCGGCGGCGAAAACATGCGCCCCACTCGCCGGCTTCGTCGTAACGCCGAGCGCGGTGCGCTTGGCCTTGTCGGCATCGGCGGACTTGATGAAGCCGGACTCCGCCATGCGGTCGATCACCCAGTTGCGGCGCTCGATGGCGCGCTCGCGCTGGCGGAACGGATTGTAGTTGTTCGGCGCCTTCGGCAGCGCCGCGAGATAAGCGACCTCCGGGACCGTCAATTCGTTCACGGACTTATCGAAATAAACCAGCGACGCCGCGGCAATGCCGTAGGCGCCCATGCCGAGATAGATTTCGTTGAGGTACAGCTCGATGATCTTGTCCTTCGAGTAGGTGCGCTCGATCTTGAGCGCCAGCAGCGCCTCCTTGACCTTGCGGGCGAGCGAGACCTCGTTGGTCAGAAGGAAGTTCTTGGCGACCTGCTGCGTGATGGTCGAGGCGCCCTGCGGCCGGCGGTTCGAGCCGAAGTTCTGCGCGTAGTTGACCGCGGCGCGCGCGATGCCGGTGAAGTCCAGCCCGCCGTGCTCGTAGAAGTTCTTGTCCTCGGCCGCGAGGAAGCCGTTGATCACCAGCTTCGGCACCGCCTGGATCGGAATGTAAAGCCGGCGCTCGCGCGCGTATTCGGCGACCAGCGAGCCGTCGCCGGCGTGCACGCGCGTCATCACCGGCGGCTCGTAGTCCTGGAGCTGCGAGTAATCCGGCAGGTCCTTGGAGAAATGCCAGAGCAGCCCGGCCGCGCCGGCGACGCCGACCACGAACAGGATGGTCCCTGCCGCGAACAGGAAGCCGAGGAAGCGCAACAAGAGCTTCATGAGTGACGTGTCCCGCCTGTGTCCGGCCAGCGGGAGCCGGCCGCGCCAAAGCGCGCAACGGACCGCTTATCTGGCAAGTTCCTCACCGCCAAGCCGTAGCCGCGGCTTCCCACCGAAATCGCGGCGTTTCGTGTAAGTCGCTTGGTTTTATGTTGAAACTGAGGCCGGTA
>CAYJPU010000270.1:0-3777 GCA_964372105.1 uncultured Undibacter sp. | reverse complement strand
GGCGGGGACTGGCCGGGGCGGCTTCGCTGGTGAAACGACGCGGCTACCAACCGCCGAACGGCATGTCTGCGGCCTTCGTCTTGACCAGCCGGTCGCCCGGCTCGTCGACGCTGTACGACACCAGCACAGAGTGCAGGCGGATTTCGCGCCGCGCCTGCCGCATGCGCGACTCGATCAACGCGTTGAAGAAACGAGTCCACAGGCCCTTGCGCGGCGCAGCCTGCGCGGCATCGGGGCTGGCAGCATCGGGAACGCGGGCAACACCAAGTGTGACGGCAACCATGCTCAAGTCTCCTTTTTGGAACCGAGGTGTCGAAACCCGGGCATTCATCCCTGACTATTGCATTGCACCATAGTCTGTTTCGCATGCGCGAAGAAGCCGTAACAATGCATGGAAGCCACGTAAAACCAGCATGAAACGTTAACCGCGGGAAAAGATTAGTGGCGGGATTGCGGCACGATAGGTGCAATGCACAATATTGAGTCAGTCTGCCTCGCCGCTTTGCCGCCTGACGCGGCAACATGACAGCGGTGCATGGCGCGCCAGGCTCGTGGCCCGCAGCGTTGCCCCCGCCGCGCAGCCGGATAGAGTGCCGGCCATGTTTGAAGCCCGTTTCCAAACCTTCGACGATTCGAGCGAGCGCGCCGAAAGCGCGAACCGCGTTGCGGCGCTGCGCGCCGAACTCAAGCGTCGCGGCCTCGACGGATTTCTGGTGCCGCGCGCCGACCGTCAGCAGAACGAATATCTGCCGGCGAGCGAAGAGCGGCTCGCCTGGCTCACCGGCTTCACCGGCTCCGCCGGCTTCGCCATCGTGCTCACGGAACGCGCGGCCGTGTTCGTCGACGGCCGCTATACGGTGCAGGCTGACGCGCAGATCGACAAGGCCGTGTTCGCCATCGAGCATCTGATCGACAGCCCGCCCGACCAGTGGCTGACGGTAAATCTCCAGTCTGGCATGAAGGTCGGCTACGACGCCTGGCTGCACACCGCCGACCAGGTCGAGAAATTCCGCCAGGCCGCGATCGCCGCCGGGGCCGAGCTGATCGCGGTCGACGGCAATCCGATCGACGCGCTGTGGCGCGACCGCCCTGCCCCGCCGGCCGGCCCGGTGACGCTGCGCGACATCACGCTCGCGGGCGAAAGCGCCGCCGACAAGCTCAAGCGCATCCGCGTCGAGCTGGCGAAGCTGCGCGCCGACGCGCTGGTGGTGTCGGACCCGCAGAACGTCGCCTGGACCTTCAACATCCGCGGTTCCGACATCGCGCACACGCCGCTGGCGCTCGCCTTTGCCGTGGTGCCGCGCGAGGGGCGGCCGTCGCTCTATGTCGATAACGCCAAGCTCGACAACGCCGTGCGCCACGCGCTCGAGGAGGTCGCCGACGTCCGCCCGCCCGACGCGCTGGCGGGCGACCTCGCCGCCTGCAAGGACAAGGCCGTGCGGCTCGACCAGGCCAGCGCCGCCGACGCTTTGGCGCGGCAGGTGACTGAGCATGGCGGCAAGCCGGCGCGCGGCGCCGACCCGATCACGCTGATGAAGGCCGTGAAGAACCACGCCGAGATCGTCGGCATGCGTAACGCGCACCATCGCGACGGCGCGGCCGTGACGCGCTTTCTCGCCTGGCTCGACCGCGAGGCGCCCAACGGCAAAATCACCGAGATCGACGCGGTGGCGGCGCTGGAAAGCTTCCGGCGCGAGACCGGCCGGCTCAAGGACATTTCGTTCCCGACCATCGCCGGCGCCGGGCCGAACGGCGCCATCGTGCACTACCGCGTGACGCGCGAGACCAACCGCGCGCTCGGCATGAACGAACTGTTCCTGATCGATTCCGGCGCGCAGTACGAGGACGGCACCACCGACATCACCCGCACCGTCGCCGTCGGCGCGCCAACTGAGGAAATGTGCGACCGCTTCACACGCGTGCTCAAGGGCCATATCGGCATCGCCACCGCGCTGTTTCCGGAGAACACCAGCGGCGCGCAGCTCGATCCGCTGGCGCGGGTCGCGCTGTGGCAGGCCGGGCTCGATTTCGACCACGGCACCGGCCACGGCGTCGGCAGCTACTTGTCGGTGCATGAGGGGCCGGCACGCATCTCCAAGCTCGGCCATGTGGCGCTGCGCCGCGGCATGATCCTGTCCAACGAGCCGGGCTATTACAAAACCGCCGCCTACGGCATCCGCATCGAGAACCTGGTGCTGGTGATCGCCGCGCCGGAACCGCCGGGCGCCGAAAAGCCGCTCAACGCCTTTGAGACGCTGACGCTGGCGCCGATCGACCGCCGCCTGATCCTGACGCGCATGCTGACCGGCAAGGAACGCACCTGGGTCGACAGCTATCATGCGCGCGTGCATGAGGTGATCGGCCCGCTCGTCGATGCCGAGACGCGCGCCTGGCTCGAAGCCGCGACACGGCCGCTTTGATATGAAATGCATAACTTCTTCCAATTGACCCCCTCCCCGACCCTCCCCCTTTCAGGGGGAGGGAGGATCACGCCGCGCGCTCTTTCCTCCCCCTGAAAGGGGGAGGAATAAGGTGGGGGTCTTTCGCAATTCCGAGAAATTCCGTGCACGATTCCAAAAGCAAAATCGCGCCGGGCGGCAGCGGCACGAACTGGCGGCTGCTCGTTCTGCTGATGGCGGTGACCGCCATCGGCCCGGTCACGCTCAACATCATGGTGCCGGCGCTGCCGAGCCTGGTGGTGCGGCTCGCCTCCGACGCCGCCACCGTGCAGCTCACGCTGTCGCTCTATCTGTTCAGCCTCGCCACCGCGCAGCTTTTCCTGGGGCCGTTGTCGGACCGCTTCGGCCGGCGGCCGGTGATGCTGGCCGGGCTGGCGCTCAACGTCGTTGCGTCCGTGGCGGCGATCTGGGCGAGCTCGATCGGCTGGCTGATTTTCGCGCGCGTGGTGCAGGCGGTCGGCGCCTCCGGCGGCATCGTCATCTGCCGCGCCATCATCCGCGACCTGTACGAGCGCGACCGCGCCGCCGCCGTGATCGGGCTCGTCACCACCGCGATGGTGGTCGCGCCGATGGTCGCGCCGTTCGTCGGCGGCCTGCTCGACACCGCGTTCGGCTGGCAAGCGATCTTCCTCGCCATCGCGGTCATGAGCGCGGCGGTGCTGCTGTGGGCCGTGCTGGTGCTGCCGGAGACGCGGCCGGCGCGCGCGCCGCAATCGCCCGGCACGATGGTGCAGGAGTGGCGCGCGCTGCTCGGCCACCGGCGCTTCTACGGCTACCTGCTGGTCGGCGCCTTCGGCTCGGCGACGTTCTTCGTCTTCCTCGGCGGCGCGCCGCACATCGTGGTCACGCTGATGCGCCGCTCGTCGGCGGAGTACGGCCTGTGGTTCGCGGTGATGTCGCTCGGCTACATGAGCGGCAACTTCACCGTGTCGCGGCTGTCGCAGCGGTTCGGCATCGACGCGATGATCGTCGCCGGCCTGGTGTTCGAGCTGATCGGCGTGCTGGCGATGACCGGGCTGATCGCCGTGTTCGGCAACCACGGCCCGTGGCTCTTGTTCCTGCCGCAGTTCGTCGTCTCCTACGGCAACGGCCTGATGATGGCCACCGCCATGGCCGGCGCGGTCAGCATCCGTCCGCAGGCGGCCGGCAGCGCCGCCGGCATGGCCGGCTTCGTGCAGATGGCGATCGGCGCCGCCGCGACGCAACTCGTGTCGGTGGTGCTGGCCGGCGCGACCACCGGAATGCCGATGGCCGTGATGGCGCTGGCCGCCGTGCTGACCGGCTTCGCGCTGCAGGCGGTGCTGGCGCGGCGCTGAGC